>SYLG01000055.1 GCA_005808665.1 Planctomycetia bacterium
GACAATATCAAGTAACTTGGTCGGGACTACATGCCGTTTTGAACTCGACATACTCCAAAATCCCGGGAAAAACATCAATCAGGGTCCCAAAAAAGACCAAAAAATCGTAAAAAATCACTCCAACTGCGTAACTTGGGTTACCACTCAAGCATGGAAACCGTTCCTTCGAAAAACCCCCGCAAAATGGGCAACAACAAAAAGGGTAACCGCAACAAGTTTCTTTTCCTGTCTCTTGAGGGTTTGGAGTCCCGACTAACTCCGGCAGCTTTAAATACGCAATCGATCGACTTGATATTCAATGTACCAGAAGCAACCGCAAATCTTGGCCTCCAATTCGGATTATACAGTAACAAAAGTTTTAACTATCTGGAATTAACCAATGATTCCTACACCGTTTCTCCGTATAGTTCAATTAGCAGGACAAATCTTCCGTTGATTACAGTGACCCCCCCCGAAAATGGCGGGCAAGTTACTATTCCGGTCCCCCTCACCTCGGACTTGAAGTCGGCCGAATTAATCCTGTTTGTAGGTCCAAACCAAGGCCTATCTTTCAAGAAAAACCAAGTTTCCACCCCCAATTCCGTCCCCAGTCCTGCCACGGCATCCCCTCCGGACACCTTTGCCCAATTCGAGTTCAACTACACGACCACTGATGGCTTGGATATTGACATTTCCAGTGTCGATTCATTGGGTTTTCCTTTCACGATCGTTTACCCCCAATCCGAGGTTGGCTACCCGCTCAACCCCCTGGGAATCACCCTTGATCAAAAGGACTTAAATGGGAACCTTTTACCTTTCCTTCAGAAACAAGGTTCTGTAGACGGACAATCGGTGGCAGACCTTTTCGGGCAATGCGCTACCTATGTCCAACAGCAGGACCCTTCCAGCCTCGTTGTCGTTGCCCCGGGGAATATCCTTTCTAACGGACCGATCCCCCCTGCCATCGGATCGGCCTCGATTGTTGCAGATGCGTCCAGCGGACTTGTTGCTAATGCGTCCTATTTTTATGTCGTTACCGCTTACAGCAATAACCTGATTGACGGAACTGCGGTTCAAGGGGAGACGCTGCCAAGCAATTACACGAATGTTTCCAATATTCCGGCAGACAAGGCTGTTGAGATCCAATGGACCCCTTACCGCGATCCGAACACGGCGGGGTACAATATCTACCGCTACGCCTCCACAGATGGAACCGCACCCACCGACTCGACGCTTTATAATTTTGTGGGATCCGTTTCGGGAATGCTACCCAGCACGGGCAAAATGTGGACATTCACCGACAACGGGCTAGCTCCGCAGGCGCCCCAAATTTCTGCGGCCACCGCCTCACCGTATGGGTTCAATCCTCTGAGTGAATATTACACAAAAGAGATCAAGTCCTTTTTCGAACATTATGAAGCGCCCAACTCCTTTTCAATCCATCGCGATGGGGTGGACTGGTTAGGCCAAACGATTGAATACAGACCCACTTCAACCTGGAATTCAGGGGGATACACCTATCGGGTGCTCCATTTGACAGCACAGGGATCCACCCACACAATTAACCAAGGTGACATAGCCTCGATTTACGAACCCATTTTCGCCTCGAACACGCGGTATGTCCGGGCCGATGCTCCCCCCATGCCAAGCTGGATGACCGGAACCAGTCCGTTTGAGTCACCTGCCCAAATGGTTTTCGCTTGCGATGGGGTTTTTGCCTCAGACAAATTCGATCCTGACGCCGTATCCGCCGTGGGTGATATTGAAAATTCGATTGTTTCGGCACTCAATCGCGGTATTGCAACAACATTCTACCAGGCATCAACCGGCAAAGGCCTTGTGCCTAACAACTGGGCGAGTTTCCCCCAGATCACCGCACAGCCCACTGTGGACCTTTTAGATCCTACAAATAATATTTACTATGCTGTTTCCGCTGTTAATCTATATGGTGAGACAACACCCAGTGCCGTAATCCTTGCAAAGCAAGGAAGCCCGATTTCCTGGGCCAACGGAGCCCATGCCGCCCCCGCCCTGAGCTACAATGTGTATGCGGGCACTAGCCCCGACCAATTATATCTGCAAACCACAGGTTCCAGTTCCTCTATCTTTGCTCCCAAAATAATCCAACAAAGCGTTCAACCACCAATCCAGTATTTTGCCCCCAAAACAACTTCGAACTATTACGCAGCTTATGTTTCCCAGGATAGCCTCCTGGACCCGGTCAAAGGCGTAAGCATCAACGGCCTGTCCTACGGCTTCCCTTATTCGGACCAGGGAGGCCTTTCCACAAACCTTGACTTCCCCATTGATGGAATGCCCAGTCAGGTAACCATCAACCTGGGAGTTCCGCAGGGACCGGGATTTGTAACACAAATGCTTCCCCAAGCCACAGTTGGGTCGCCCTACCAAACCAAAATCATCCCCAGTGCCACGGAATCCGCAACATTCAACGCAGTAACCTCGCTTCCAATCTGGGCCAAATTAGCCCTTGATGGCACGATTACGGGTACACCTCCTTCCGCGGGAAGTTGGAATTTCCTGGTTCAGGCGACCGCAAATGGATTGTCGAACACGATTTCATTCACACTCAGTACAGTAACCGGTACTGATGCAAAACCGGTAACAGTTAGCGGAATGGTTGCAGGCAATGTTACCCTTTCCCCAGCCATTGCAAAAATGCCTTATACCGCCTCAATCCAGGCATCAGGTGGAGTGGGTGCGAAGTATTGGATGGCACTCGACCCAACCAAGACGCCGGCTCTTCCACCGGGAATTTCCCTCCCCATCGGGGCTGGACCGATCCAATCCGACTCCAATGGTATGTTCACTCTGAATGGCACCCAGACCACGGCCCAGACTGCCGGGTTAGGTGTCGTGGTGAGCGACACGACTGTGGCAGTTGCCTCAGCAATTTATGGTATATCAAAAGCCCAGTTTAGCCCCAACAACCTGACCACCAGCACAGGATATGCCATAAAGGACTCCTTCCCAGTTACCGGAGGGGGTGGTACAGGCGCAATCGTCGTCACCGGAGTAAAAGCCAATGGACAGATTTCAACTTGGGATGTTTCGACTTCAAAAGGATTTGCAACCGGTAATTTTTCGGTGGGTCAATCCAACAGTAAGAACGGTAAAGGGGCTACATTTTCCGTGGGTTCAAATCCCGGCAAATACTTTCAGGCGGTGGTCACGATCCTAAACGGGGGGAGCGGATATTCCAAATCAACTCCACCAAATATCAAAATTTATGGTGGTGGTGGTGTTTCTGGGTTTACCCAAGGTACTGCAACAATAAATGCGGGCAGTGTCCAATCCGTAACGAGTACAGCGGCGAATCTGACAGCACAGGCGGGGGCCCTCCTGGTGACTATTGATCCGCCAACCCCAACCGCAAACCTACCAGTTTCCCTAAACCTTACTGTCACCCAACCCCTTGCGTTGACCACCATCAGTCTTCCGGGGGGCGCCGTTGGTCAACCTTACAACCAACAATTAATCCTGAACACCAGTGTCCCATTTGAATTTTCCGTAAAAAGCGGCACATTGCCCGACGGACTTTACCTGACCCCATGGGGCTTGATCACAGGAAAGCCTACAACAAACGGTCAAGGCCAACCCTTTACCGTTAATATTTCAGATAGTACAGGTGTGATAACTTCGGGTACCATCCCTGGCATTTCGGTAAACCCTGCCCCATCGACTCCTCTGACAATTACTCCCAATAGTCCTCCCGGTAAAGCTTTTAGTCTTCCCGGGACAGCTCCCAATGCGAGCTACTCTGCCACACTTTCAGCCTCAGGCGGGTATTCACCCTATACATTTGCCATCGCAAATGGCGTTTTTCCTTCCTGGCTTACCCTTAATCCGTCAACTGGAAAAATCACCGGAACCTGCCCCGCAACCCAGGGTGGATCATTCCCATTTACAGTGCAGGTGACCGACAGTTTTGGCTACGAAAACAGCCAGGAATTCTCGATCGGGGTGTTGAGCATCCACTCACCCCTAACCCTTCCATTCATGCTTAATACAGCCACAAATCTTGTCCTTCAAGGTGTTGGTTTCGACCCAACCCCATCCAATAACACCGTAACCCTTACCAATAATTCCAATCCATTAAAGGGCGTAAGGGTTACCGCCTCAACGGAAACGACTCTGACACTTTCGTTTCCCGATTCGCCTACCATTCCCGTGGGTACCCTATCGGCTACCGTGAAGAATTTGCTTGGAACCAGCGCATCCGTAAATGTGGCCACTATCGTTTCCCAGGCGGCTAATGGAAGTTTGACCCCTACCACGACCACGATTACGCCCACTCCGATCCAAGTAATCATTTCGGGGAATGGTTTCGCCACAGCCTATCAAAGCCAGAATACCGTGATACTTTCTACCGGTCCGGAGGCCAATCACCTAATTCCACTGTACGGGTCGGTAGTTTCCGTTGTGGCCACCTCCTCGAATGAGTTGGAGGTTACCCTCGACGGGAGCTTTCCCCTTCCGGTGGGAGCCCTTTGGGCAACCGTTACGGTTGATGGCCTGCCTTTGGGGATAGCGCAAATCGCCACCGTGGGAGCCAGCGGCCAGGCACCTGAAATCACCTCCTCCCCCGCAGGGTTGGCGGTTACCGCACCCAGTCTGCCTATCGGAGGAATAGGCTTTTCCACTGTGTCCAATGGCAATTCGGTACAACTTTTCACTACGGCCGGATCGCTCGGCTCACCCATCCTTGTGACCGCCTCAAGTTCAACTTCGCTCGTTCTACCGTTGCCTGTTGGACTAATTTCCGTCGGTTCCCTCTATGCCAAGGTAACCACCGTGAATGGAACAAGTGCCAAAGTGCAGGTTGCCCAAATTGTGGTGGGCACGGCGCCAACTGTCAAACCAACCGCCCAAACGCTTGCCGCCAATGCGCCTCAATTGGTCATCAATGGGTCCGGATTTTCTACAATTGCGAGCGATAACAGTGTCAAACTCTCCTCCGGAGCCGCAAAGGTTAGCACTTCCACCCTCACCTCGCTAACCCTGACCTTTACTCAAACGCCCCAGGTTGGATCCCTTTTCGCAACCGTCATCTCCAATGGACTGCCAGGGGCGAACACCCAGGTGGCAACCGTTGTTCCTGCGTCCACACCGTTCATCACCCAGAACCAGGATGTGGTGACAACCTCCGCAACTACTCTGGTTATCCAGGGAGGCGGATTTGATACAAATCCGGGTGGAAACAACCTGGTAATGCTTTCCTCGGGTACGGTTTCGAAAGTAACCGTGGATTCCCCAATCCAAATGACCGTGACTCTTGCCTTTGGCCCAGGAACGAAACCCGGCCCACTGACGGCAACCGTGACGGTGGATGGCGTAGCCAGCACCACTACCCAAGTGGCGACCATAGGGGTTGTTCCCGTGGTCACCCCATCCACAACCTATCTGGCGGCAAACGCAACCACATTGACCCTGGAGGGCCAAGGATTCGACCCCATTGCGGGCAATAACAATGTGAATCTCTCAAGCGGGGTCGCCAAGGTCATCACGGCCACCGCCGAGGCACTAGTGCTCCAATTCACCACGGCACCCCAGGCAGGCCAGCTTTTTGCCACCGTATTCTCGGATGGTATCTCTGGAAAACCCGCCCAGGTAGCCACTGTTTATGCCGTTGCCTTGCCATCGTCGGCCAACCTTGCGGCAACCGCAAAGACGATGACCATCAATGGGATTGGATTTAATGCAAAAAATCTGGATTCCAATAGCGTAGCTCTTTCTTCGGGATCCGCTTTTGTTATTGCCGCCTCAGCGACATCGCTGACGATTTCCTTCACCTCTCCGCCAAAGCCAGGGCCACTCAAGGCCACCGCCTTTGTGAACTATGTTATCAACACGGCTGTGTTACCAACCCAGGTGGCAACCATTGTTGCCGGGCCGATCGCCCCAACCAATTCCATCATTGGGGTATCTGTAACCGAGGCCCCAGTTAATGCGGCCGTTTCATTAACCCTCCAGGCATGCGATGCCAATGGCAATGCGATCCAAACAGGTGGGGCAAAAGTATCCTTCCAAAGTTCCGCCGCAGGAACATTTTCTATTGTCAAAGATAATGGCAATGGAACCTATTCTGCCACTTTTAGCACCCCACGCGTCGGCACCATGGTATTCCAGGCGACGATGAATGGTGCTCAGGTCACTCAATCTGCCTTCAGTCGATTCGTTTTCACTTCCGGGTTTTCGGGATCGCAACTGAATGCTTCCTGGTTGGTGAAATCAGGTGGTTTCACCCCGAAAGCTGGGACAGCCTTTGCCCTTTCCCCCTTTACCAACACCGCCATTTACAATGGCCCTATGGGTGGGAATGTCACCGTATCCGCCCTTGTTTCCAATGTGGGCACCGGTCAATTCGCCGGTTTGGTCGCAAGGTATATCAGCCCAACGACCTACTATCGGGCAGGTATTCTCAATCAGGGCGGTCAAACTTTCGCCGTGATCCAGGTCGTTGGGACAACTGTCCAAACGGTCTCGAAGCAAGCCATCCTCCTTTCCGGTTCGGCCCGGATTCGCTTCACTGTCCAGAATACAACCCTCAAGTTATTCATTGACGATGTAATGGTAGGGCAGGCGACAAGCACCGCCTGTATGAGCGGATCCGCTGGCATTTCCAGCGGGCAAAAAGCTGGTTTTTCCTCCTTTTCTGTGGGCTAACCGGTCGTCCCTGAAAAACCCTCCCCAATGATTTTTGATTGGGGAGGGTTCTGCTCTTGTCCTCCGCAAGGGTTGGTTTGATCGCACTCCCCAACTTGCACCCTTGGGACCATGGAAACCCAGGTTTCCACCGGGGACATGTTAAATCAGCCTGGCTGCCGGGTCGGACAGGACAAGCCCTCTGGCGGGTACCAGGGCTCAATCGGTGATTCATGTCTGGCTTTGGGGAGGGCCGGCCCATACGGACCATTTTGATCCCAAACCGACCGCACCCACCCAGTTTTGCGGTCCTTTTGACCCGATCGCCACCAGGATCCCAGGCGTTCGCTTCACAGAGCTTTTGCCAAGGATAGCGGAAAGAAACCACAAATTCGCCCTCATTCGTAGCCTGCATAGTTTTCACAACAACGACTATTTTACCTAAGTTGTTTGGTAACAATAAATTAGCTACAGAGAAAAACCGGTTCGTTCAAAATTCCGTGAATAATTCGTGATAAATGAGCGATTTCAATGGAAACATTTGCAAATGTCGGTTATAAACTTCCTAGTCACCTTTTAATTTCCCACCTTTTGCGAGTTGCCCCTTGTACCGAAACAGTCGCCTGCGTCGTTCTTTTGTTCCCCAACTTGGCTTTTTGGAAGACCGGACAACGCCCACTGCGTTTGTGGAACCTGTTTTTCTAAGCAGCGTCGATGGGGTTCTGGACATAACCCTCAGGGCCCAACAAACCTCCTACTTTTTGGAAACTTTGGGAAGTGCTTTGCCCGCCCTTACTAACCAATTTTTGACCTATCAATGGACTTTGACCCAGGGACACTCGTCGAATCTACAAAACAGTGGGGATTCTTTTCCCGGACCAACCTTGAAGGTCAACCGGGGGGATACCCTCCGGATCCATTTGGAAAACAACCTTCAGGGACAAACCCCGCCTTTGGGGGGGCCTGCAATCCCCGAACAGCCCATCAACAATAAGGTGGACCCCAAATGCTGGACAAAAAACGGGGTCAGCTAAGCTTTGAAATTCCCCCTGTTGAATCTTTCAATCCGTTAACCAAGCATGATTTTTCGGCACCGGACCCCTCACCAAAAGTGGGGGTTCGTGACGAA
>SYLG01000001.1 GCA_005808665.1 Planctomycetia bacterium
ATCGTCCATGGCTGACAAATCCTTTTGTCTGGATGCGAAGTTAGGCAACCCAGGCAAGAATCATGACAGCTGTCATTACGAAAGGAAAGACCGAAAACAGCGTTTTCCCCCGGGATAATCAACCGGCCGGGAATTGCTGCTGATTGTCCGTCTGTAACTCCCACTTTCCCTCCTTGGAGAACCGGATTATGTCCAATCTTAACCGTCGAGAATTGTTCAGCGACACTGCAAAAGGAATGCTTTTGGCCGGTTTGGGCCTGTCCGTCACGCGTGATTTGGGTTTAGCCCCCGCTTGGGCTGCGGAGGAACCAACCCGTCTAACCTTTGGCAATATGGAGCCATTGGTCGAATTCCTGGCACAAACCCCAGCCGAAAAAATCATCCCCGCCTGCATTGCCAAGATCAAGGCAGGGACCTCCGTTCGGTCCCTGGTGGCCGCAGCTGCCCTTGTCAACGCCAGGGCTTTTGGTGGGGAAGATTACATTGGTTTTCACACGCTAATGGCCTTGGCTCCGGCATGGTCCATGGCCTATGAAAATGGAACTTCTCCCCAAGCGGCACTTCCCGTGTTGAAGGTTCTTTGTCGTAACGCCAACCGGCTCAGGGATCGCGGTCCCGGACCGGATACCCTTGGTCCTCTCCCTTCCATTCCGGTCGCCAATGAACAGGGTGGTGGATCGGTTCTTCGCGATGCCGTTAGGGGCAAAAAACTTCAACAAGCTGAACAGCTTTTTGCCGTTTATGCTTCGCAGTCGCCCAGCTATGGAATCGATGCCCTGATGGAAATGGTGGATGATGGTGCCGAGGTTCACCGCACCGTTCTGGTTGCCAAGTCGCTTGAACTTTCAGGCTTTGTTGGGACGGGCAATGCCCATTCCCTTTTGCGCCAATCGGTCCATTATTGTGTAAAAAGCGAATCCCAAGGCAATGCCCAACATTGCTCGGAATTGCGCAAAGTGGTTCCAAGTCTTTTGGAAAAACATCGTTTGCTGTCCGCCTTGGTGGGAAATCGCCGAATGGATGATGCCTGGGTTACCGCGTTTTCGAAATCGGTTCTTGGTGCTTCTCCTGCAACCGCTGCCGAGGCTGTGGCTCTGGCCCTTGCCGATGGGATCCATCCTGATGACATTGGAGAGGCCCTTGCCTTGGGCTCCAACCACTTGGTCCTTCGGGATCGTGGTCGTCAAGGCGGTGCCATTCAAGCGAACAAACCGGCAGGTAGTGTTCATGGGGACTCCACCGGCGTTCATTCCGGCGATTCCACCCATGCATGGCGAGCCATCGCCCGGGCGGGCAATCCCCGGACGCTTCATAGCAGCCTAATCCTTGCGGGTTATCAACTTGCCCGTGACCGTTCTCATGGTGGTGCGGATATCCTCACCAGGGATCCTGTCTATTTTGGGGCTGCTGCCGAAGCCGCCAAGGGAATTTCCCAAGACAAGTTGGCGGCCGAATTGACCTTGGCCATAAAGGCCAATGATCAGGCCAAGTCAGCGGCTTTGGTTGCCCGAATGGGTGAGCTAAAGATGGATGCAACGATTGTAAAGGGTATCCTTCGCAAGTTTGCCACCACCGAGGATGGGGCACTTCATGCGGAAAAATATTACCGCACCGCCTGTGACGATTTCGATTCCACCCGCAAAAGTATGCGCTGGACCCACCTTGCCGGTTTGGCCAGGGTTACCGCCAGTGCCTATGGGTTTAAGGCGCCCGGTATCGAAGAGGCCACTTCGATTTTGGGCTAAACCTAAAAAACAGGGTCTGGGGCAACGATGGGTTTGCCTCAGACCCTTTTTTATTTTGAAATGTGATCGGCGGCAAAAATACCCCCTTTGTTAACCTTTATTCCAAATCGGCCCCACATTACTTTTGTCTGTGGCGGTTGATATCTGGCCTATATCCAGTCGAAAAAAGAGGTTATCGGGCTCAAAGCATTTCAGCAAGAATTTGTTTCGACTTAGACTCGACCTCTGCATGGAGGGAGCGACCGTGGCTGTCCATGGTAACGACGGCGGGAAAGTCCTTGACCAAAAACTCCCAAACGGCTTCGGGACTTCCAAATTCATCCTTCATGGACACGCCTGAAACACCCTCTATACAAAGGGCATAAATCTGGGCTGCCCCGCCAATGGCGTGGAGGTAAACGCCACCCAAATCCTTGCAAGCCGCCAAGGTTTTGGCACCCATTCCCCCTTTGCCAATGACGGCACGAATGGTGTACCGCTTCATGACCCCGGCCTGATACGGTTCTTCCCGGATCGAGGTGGTGGGACCGGCGGCGACCACCCGGTATTCCCCTGGTTTTCCCACAACCACTGGTCCGCAATGGTATAGAACCGAGTCCATTAAAACAGGGATATCTCCCCCTTGGTGCAGGTATTTGTGAACTGCATCACGCCCGGTACAAACCTTACCCGACAAAAGCACAATGTCCCCGGCTTTGAGGTTTCTTACCGTAGCTTCATCCAAAGGGGTTTGCAGCGGAATGGCTTGCCTATCACCCAAGTTCAAATGAATTCGGGCATCGGTTTCCATTTGGTGGGACGGCTGGTCAAACTCTCCTGGCTCCTGATAGAGCCATTTGGCCACAGTCCCATCCGCATGGAGTTGGAAACCTCTCCTTCGATATGCCCAGCACATATAGCTGATACTGACAAAAAAAGAGGCCGGCAGTCGATTGAGTTTGCTAATTTTGCAACCACCAAGGGTCAGTTTGCCTCCAAACCCCATTGGGCCAATTTGCAAGCGATTGGCTTCCTCAAGGATCCGTTCTTCCAGGGCACCAAGTTCGGGGTCGGAGTTAATATCATCCACTTCACGGAGAAGTTGGTGTTTGGCATGTTCATATCCCGTTGCCCGGTCGCCTCCAATGCAGACACCCAAAAACCCGGGACCACAGCCTTTCCCTTGGGCATGTTGTATCGCATCCAGTATCGTGCCCCGGACCCCGTCAAGGTCCCGATCAAAAGTTTTTCCCTGAAGGGTGGTAGGCAGGGAATATTGGGAACTCATGTTTTCGCATCCGCCCCCCTTGAGGATAAGGCGAATATCAATTTCTGGATGCTGGTGTTGGTGAAAATGAAATACGGGAGATCCGGGTCCAAGGTTGTCCCCGGTGTTTGCACCTGTTACCGAATCGACCGAATTTTGGCGAAGGTACCCAATCCTGGTTGCTTCGGTTACCGCCCGCTTGGCGGCCATTTCCAGGCCTAATTGGTCAAAACCGGCGGGCACGGTGACATAAAAGGTTATGGTGCCCGTATCCTGACAAATGGGTAAACTCCGCCTTTTGGCCAAGGCGATATTGGTCTCCACGAGGGACAAGGCCAAGTCCGCCCGTGAGCCCGCAGTTTCAAGAGCGTGTTGCAAATGAAGGACTTGGTTGACATCCTGGGGCAAGCAGGTTGAGGTTCGCCTAAGCAGTTCTAGCAAGGACTTTTCAAAAGCATTAAAGCTCACGATTCACCTTTTCCAATATGTGCTTCAACCAGCCACTTCTTGATCCCTGCCCAGGGAGGTCCCAGGAGCAGGCAAAAGGTGAAGATTATTTTCCCTCGGGCAAGTCGGCTTGGGCGGCTTGAAGGATTTCGCGGGTTTTGTCGTTCTGGATGAAAACAACCAGTTTGAGGTGTTTCAGGTCAAGGGGTTTGCTGGAAACAGGGAAGGGGCCATTTTCTTTTTCAAATTTTTCAAGGTAGCCGTTGAGTGTTTCACGGAGTTTGGGAAGCTCAACGGTGAAGGATTCTTCCCCTTCGGTTTTCTTCAGGGAAACTCCATTAACACCACCCGGAAAATCCCGAACAATGTGATGGTGAAGCCTTTGGCCGTTGCTGCCTGGATAACGGACCTCTTTTTCAATCAAAACCGTGCGCAATTTCAGGTTTTCGAAGGATTTTAGGCCCTTATAGCCTACCCGTGCGCCGACCTTGTTGCCACTGGCCCCTGCTTCGATGGTGAGTTCCACAGGGGTGGACGAATCCTGAAGTGATGTGTTGATGAGTTTGGTAATGGCCTGGTAACTGCGTTCGGCACCCTGACGGTTGCCACCCAAGGGAGGGCCGGCCTTGCCATTGACCATCATGGTTGGAGTTCCCTCGATTTCCTTTTCATAATAGTTTTGCCTGGATTCGCTAGTTGCGTTGGTGAGGGCGTCCGGCCCGGGAATGTGGAGGTGATATTGCAAGAGGACAACATCTTTCGGTGTGTAGGTTTTGATCAAGGCATCGAAAGAAACATCCGCTGCAACGCAGGGGGGGCACATGGCCCCTGTGAAAAGCTCAACCACAACGGCCCGGTTGGCTTTTGCCTCCCGGCCGGTAAAGGGTGTTGGTTTAAAGGGAATGTTTTCCTTTTCGAATTCCACATCCAATTTGATTTCAAGAGATTCCAGCCGGGCAGTAATCCTGGCGGCTTCTTTCTCGTTGCCTGTTTTCAAAAGGGCCATCCGAAGGACACCAAGAAGGCTTGCCTCTTGTTGAGCGGGAGCATTCGTTCCCAATTCTTTCAATAAGCCTTCCGAAAGGAGGATGGCTTTGGGGGCACTGGCCTTTTCTTTGGCCAATTCCCCTGCGATTTCGCGAGTGATCCGGGTGGTAAAAGCATTTCCAAATTCTTTGGCCGAGCTGACCACGACATCAGCCATTTGGGCGGCTTGGTCGGATTTACCGGTCCTCAGGGCAGCCAAAACCACCATGGTGGTTCCACGAATGGTGGCGGCCCGACCTGGAAGGGTTTTTACCATGGTCTTTGCCAATTGGATTTGTTCGTCCAGATTTGCGGCTTTGGCGATGGCTTCGAGGTTTTCGTTGCCTTCTGCTGGGCCCTCAAGTTTGACATCTTTAAGGTCTTTTTTGTCGCTTTTGGCAAGGAAGGCCGGAAGGAGATTGCCCCGAAGGTCCATATGGCCTCCGGTCCGGACGGCCTTGTTTCCTGGCAAAACAAAAACGAATGACAGGTTTAGTTGCTTGGATGCAAGGGCGAATTGGAGCTCGCTCCCCTTGATTATGGTCCCCGTTGCCTTGGCATTTTTAAAGGGTTCGATGCCATGGGTCAGGACTTCAACCTTGGGGGATTTTTCATCACCCGTGATTTCGACAAGGCCAAGGATGCTGTCCTGGCCGCCGCCCGGACCAGGGAGGGTTCCTACAACTTTCCAAACCCCTGCAAAAGGGGTTTCCGCAGCACCAAGCTGGCCGAACAAGGTGCTAACTCCCAGCAAAACGGCAAGAATTCTTGTCATCCCTGTAATCCTATTCATGGTAATTCCAACCTTTTGGGCGTTTGCTATTCCTGATTTTATTCGGGACCTCGATTATCCTACCGTTTGGGTTCATTTGTGCTATCCACATTATGAAAGGTCGGCCAATCCGGACACAGCCTTGTTTGAACGGCCTCCCTAAAATGCTTTCGGCAAAATGGGATATACCGTTTGTTGCCACCCACCTCCACTTGCGAACCTTGGCATTCCACCGAACCATCCAAGGCTACCCGAACAACCATGGTCGCCTTTTTCCCACAAAAACAAATCGTTTTGAGTTCGGTTAGGTTGTCAGCCCAGGCCAAAAGCGCGGCACTTCCGGGGAAGAGATCCCCGCGAAAATCGGTCCTTAAGCCATAACACAGTACTGGTACATTGGCCTCATCGACAACTTTGGCTAACTGGTGCACCTGCTCCTGGGACAAAAATTGTGCTTCATCAAGGAGAATGCAATCGCAGGATTTGGCTGTACAGACCGCCCAAAAATCGGTTTGCCTGTCAAAGTGCTGGGCTTTGGAGTAGATGCCAATCCTGGACGAAATCTGGCCCTCCGGCCGATCCTCAAGGTGCGCTGTAAAAAGGAGAGTGGTCAATCCCCTTTCGGAATAGTTATGGGCGGCCTGCAAAAGGGCAGTCGATTTCCCCGCATTCATCGTCGAGTAATAAAAGTAAAGTTTGGCCATGGGGTCACCCCTCGTGGTTGCCTTATGAGTCGTGAATGCGGAAAAGTTGCCTAAGGGCATCCAAAAGGGTGTGTTTTCCCGATGGGGAATGACTAGTCGTTTCCTCGGCAAGAGCACTAATTGGGCCATGGAGAAATTGATTTTGCAGCAGCCGAAATGCTCCTTCAATGGCGGCACGGTCTTCCAGCTTGACCCGATCGCCCAGCTTTTGCATCAGTTGGCCCACCACGGCCTTCCGTTTGGCCTCAAACTCGCGATTAAGCCGGGCAATTACCGGTCCGTTTCTACGGCGCAACCAATCCGACCCGAAAACAGCCACTTCCTTGTCAATCATGGATTCGGCAATTCCCAAGTGGCTTTTTCGATCGGCGATTCGGGTTTCCCGGACCTTTTGCAAATCGTCGATGTTATAAAGACACATGGTTTCTCCATCATGGAGGGTGGGCTCAAAATCGCGGGGAACCGCAATATCGATAACCACCATAGTCCCTTTTCGTCGTTGGCTTTGAACCCGTTGCCACCTGGCTTTGTTCACAATGGGTTCGTTTGCCCCGGTGGTAGAAAGGACGATGTCAGACCGGATTAGAAGTTCATCAAGGTTTTCAAAAGGGACAATTTGGCCCCCACAGCTTGCGGCAACTGCCATTGCCTTTTCGGGATTCCGGTTGGTGACAAGAATTCGTTTGGGTTTGAGCTCCACAAGATGTTTCAGGGTAAGTTCGCCCATTTTTCCGGCACCAATGACGGCAATCGTTTTGTCGGAAAATTGGTCGAAGACCTCGCTGACAAAATCCACAGCCAAGCTCGAAACGGATACATGGCCCTGGGCGATCCCCGTTTCTGTGCGAATGCGTCGGGCGATCACCCGGGCGTGTTGAAACAGGGCATTGAGCATGGGGCCCGCACACCCGCTAGCTTGGGCGGCCTCGAGGGCTTGTTTGGCTTGAGCGGCAATTTGTCCCTCTCCCAGGACCATGCTGTCAAGTGAACTGGTTACCCGAAATAAATGGCGAATTGCTTCAGGGCCTTCATGACAATAAAGGTGGGGTTCAATTGCCAAAGAATCCACAGGAAAGATCCGGCCCCAAAAATCGGCAAGCTCCCTGGAACCGGGAAGGGGCGCACCTTCACCACCCAAATAAAATTCAACCCGATTGCAGGTGCTTAGGAGGACCACTTCGCAGGCCAGTTCGCTGTTGGCCCTGTCCAACGCAAGGAGCAGGGTAGATGGGTCAAAACCAAGCCTTTCCCGAAGCCCAATCGGGGTGGACCGGAAACTGAGGCCAAAAACCCTCAAATTCATGGTGCCTTCACCCCGGAATTTCGGGACGATGCCTTGGGCCCGGTAGGAAGTGTGTGGGGTAAAACCAAACACACCACGAGCAAAATCCAAACCCCAATCGTCATCCAGGCCATGATTGATCCCCGAAACCGGGTTCCATATCTCAGACCAAGCAAAACACCAAAAACCAGCCAAAGGCCCAGGGCACCAAGGACTCTCGGATCTGAAATGCCGTCGAGTTCCGCGGCGTGGGCAAACATGATTCCCACCCCAACACCAAGGCCGGCACTAAGAAGGGGAAAGGCTACGGCAATGAGCCTCTTGTTCATGGTTTCAAGGCCTTCAAGGGTAAATGGCAACAAGCCCCTTCCCGGGGCGAGTTTGCTTTTGAGTTGACTGGCCCGAATTAAATACATTAACGATCCTATAAAGGATACACTAAGGACAACCGATGCCGCCAATAACAATATGCCATGCAGCCGATTCCAAAAATTGAGATTGGCCACCGTGAATAATTTCGGTATTTCGCCCCCACCGGAATCCGGTGGGCCAATAAGGGTGGCAACCCCAACCATTCCAAGGACCATCGGAAGGAGAAACATCGACCAGGAAACCCGGCCACGATGCGATCGTTCATAAACGGAAAACACAGCCAAAAACCAGGAAAGGACCAGCAACCATCCAAATTGCCAGGCAATGGAGGGCTGCCAAGCCCAAAGATAAAGGGAGTGGGCGACCAGACCCGCCGACCCCATCATCCACGCACCAACCCGAAACCATCCGGATAAATGTAACCACCTTTTGAAAAGCGGGAATTTTTGCCACATCGCCAGCCAGTCCAGGCAAAGCGAAAGGGTGTAACTGGCTGCAATGCAAAAAAGCGAGACGCGCTCCATGGTGGTTTCCGCCCGCTAGATGGTTTCATCCCGCCAAAGGAAAGTTTTCAATAAACTCCCCAAGTTAACGCCTTGAAGGCGGCCAAACCGAGGAACCGTACCTTGCCGATGACCCCAACTCTTCCTCGATGCGCAAAAGTTGGTTATATTTGGCGATACGGTCCGTTCGGGAGGCTGATCCTGTCTTGATTTGACCAGCATTGGTGGCAACGGCAATGTCCGCAATCGTGGTATCCTCGGTTTCCCCGGAACGATGGCTGATGATGCTGGTAAAACCGCTGCGATGGGCCAATTCGATCGCATCAAAGGTTTCGGTCATGGTGCCGATTTGATTGACCTTTACCAGGATGGAATTACCACAATTCCTGGCAATTCCTTCGGCCAACCTTTTGGTATTGGTGACGAAAAGGTCATCCCCGACAAGTTGAACCTTGTTGCCCAGGGTCGCCGTTAGTTTTTTCCAACCCTCCCAATCGTCCTCGGAAAGGCCGTCCTCAATGGATTTGATAGGCCACTTGGCGCACAATTTGACCCAAATATCGATCATTTCGTCGGAACTTATGATCTCCTCAGGGGCACTCTTGAAAAAACAATACCCCTCTTTGCCCTTGTGCTTGGCCTCTTCATAGAGTTCCGTTGCCGCTGCATCAAAGGCAAAAACAATATCCTCTCCCAGCCGGTAACCGGCATTTTCGACTGACTTGGCGATCAATTCGAGGGCTTCGTCACAAGAGCGGACATTTGGGGCAAAACCACCTTCATCGCCTACCGAGGTGGAGAGGTGTTTGTCATGGAGAACCTTTTTGAGGTGGTGGAAAACCTCGGCTCCCATCCGCAAGGCATCACGAAAGCTGGGTGCCCCAACGGGCATAATCATGAATTCCTGAAAATCGACATTGTTATCCGCGTGCTTGCCCCCATTTAAAATGTTCATCATTGGGATGGGCAGGATTTTTGCGTTTACCCCACCTAAATATCGGTAAAGGGGTAATCCGGCACTTTGGGCCGCCGCATGAGCCACTGCCATCGAAACCCCCAACATGGCGTTGGCACCCATTTTGGCTTTGTTGGCGGTTCCGTCGATTTCCATTAGTACCAAGTCAATGGCGGTCTGATTGTAAGCATCGTGGTTGGTCAAAACAGCGGCAATCCGCTCGTTGACATTGCGGACTGCACCAAGGGTTCCCTTTCCCAAATAGCGTTTTTTGTCTCCATCCCGAAGCTCAACCGCCTCATGGGCACCAGTACTCGCACCGCTTGGAACGGCAGCCCGGCCAAAACTGCCATCCCCTAATCGAACCTCGACCTCCAGGGTTGGATTCCCTCGGCTATCGAGGATTTCGCGGCCATGGATCGACTGAATCTTGCTCATAAAACCCTTTCCCCAAGGAAGCATTACCCGTCGGTTCTTGCTCCCCATTTCGTTGTTTTTCTTCCTTTTAGGGTAGGGATTAGCCCTCCTATTTCAACCCGGGGCCAGGCGATCCGGGTGTGCCGTTGGGACCGGGTTCCAAGGAAAAGGATTACCATGTTTCACGAGGTTAATAGGGCTCTCCGGACAGGTTTTGAAAGCAATGCAAAAGGGCGGTTTCCCCTCACTTACCAAGGCTTTTGCCTGTTGACGGGGGAAAAGGAATGAATGTACGATCAAGGGAATCACGGACCCATTCCAGTATGCCAAATACCGTTTTTTGCCCTGATCCCAAACCGCAAAGGCCCTTGCAGTTTTGGCGAAGGACCGACACCCTCTTTCTGGTTATCCTGGTGGCGTTTGCGATCGGGTTGCGCCTTTGGCATTGGCAACATACCGAAGTCACCGCCAGGGACAGTATCGGCTACATTCGGGTCGCATGGCGCCTTGGTACGGAACCCTTTGCCAAGGTTGTCAAAGAATCCCATCAACATCCTGGCTATCCAATCGCCCTATTGGCTACCGCCAAGCTTTTGGGCCACAACCCGGCAACTTATGATGCGCTTCTTCCTGATCCGGAATTGCCATGGCAATTCCAGCGTGCGGCCCAGCTCCTCAGTTCGGTCGCCTCGACTTTGTTGGTTTTCCCCATGTTCCTCCTGGGTCGAATGGGTTTCGGTTCTCTCTATTCGTTTTGGGCCTGCCTGCTTTTCCAATCCCTGCCCGCTTCCGGTAGGCTTTTTGCAGATGGACTTTCCGAGGGGCTTTTCCTTTTCCTTGCGATCATCGCCCTGCTTGGTGCCTGGATGAGCTTGGCCCCGGTGCAGGGAAATTCGGGCCGACTTTTGCTTTGGGGGTCTGTCACGGGAATCTTTTCAGGCCTCGCCTATTTGGTCCGGCCGGAGGGACTATTTATTGGGGGATGGACATTCCTCGGGCTGGCCATCCTGGTTTGGAAACAGGGATCGGATCGAAAAAAAAGGCTGGTGCAGATGGCGGTGGTTGCGGGTGGCTTGCTATTAACCGGTGGGCCCTACATGGCAACCATTGGCCACATTACCAGCAAACCCACCGCCAAGCAGATCCTGGAAGGGGAAGTTTTTCAAGGCTCATTGAATGAAATCCGGCACACCGCTTTATGGACAAATACCCCCCCCTTGGCCCTGTCTGTTCCCCTGGCCGTCTGGTGGGAGGGTGGGGCGGATGGAGCCCTCGATCGGTTGATTTGGGGGGCACATGCCCTGATTTACAATTGGGTCAAGGGGATGTTCTGGGTTCTTTGGTTTCCCGTGCTCTGGACCCTTTGGCGGTTTAAAAAGAATTGGTGCAATCCTTGGATGTTACCACTCCTGGGGCTGGTTGTGACCTTGGTGGTGGTCCTTTTCAAGGTTGCCTCGCAAATGGGCTATCTCTCCGATCGCCATTTGATTTTACTTTTGTTGTTAGGCTGCTTTCCCGCAATCCCGGGAATTTTTGGCCTGCTTGGTCCATCCATCCGGTGGCTTTTGTTGTCCGGTTGGCCCCGTTTAGCCAAAAACCTACCGTTCCTTGTTGTCGGGGGGATTGTTTTGTTAACTTTGGTACGAACGCTGGAACCGCTTCACAACCACAGGGCTGGTTTCCGTGAAGCAGGGGAGTGGCTTGCAAAAAATAGCCGGCCTGGGGATCCTGTGGTGGATGGATTTTGTTGGACCCATTACCATGCTGGACGGGTTTTTTCCGAAGTCGGCCCCAAGGGAATTCCTATAAGCGATCCCCCGGTTCAGTTTATGGTGATAGAACGCTCCAATAACAAACACGCCCGTTTGAAAACCTTGAAAGAAGCAGACCTAACCGCACAAGGGGGCCAAGTCGTTTGGACCTCCACGCCACGAAAGGATGGGTCTTTGGTGGTGATTTACCGTGTCCCCTGGGACAAGCCCAAGGATTAAAACAGGGCGTTTTGGGTTGACCTTTTGGGTATCCTTTCATTAACCAGCTTGTTTGGCCCGGACCTGTTCCAAAAGTGCAGCAACCAAGTGAACCGTATCCCCTTGGGACTTGGCGGCATGGACCATCGGTTTGAAATCCTTGGCGGCCCGGCATAATCCCGCAAGGGCCGGGGCGGAAAGGGTGCGGCCTGCCCAAACAAGGGATTCCTCGGCCATCTCCAACCGGTCGAGAAGTTTGCGCAAAACTTCGGCAGGATAGGGGTTGTTTTCTGCCAATTCCCGCTCGGCAATGTTGGTAAACCACGCCACCTGAGCGGCGGTTTCATCACCCATAAGTGCTGCAAAAAAACGATCCTGGCCCACAAAGAGGGGGTCAAAGGGGGGCTCGCCTGTCGGCACAAAACGCCCTTTTAGCATTTGTCCATAGGCACAAAGGTCCCGAACCCGAGCCATTGCCTCACCAGGGCAAAGCTCATGCCCCAATTGAACCACCGACGAAAGATGCGATAGATCGATGTGGTAGGCTTCCTCTTCAAAAAGAACGGCACGACCGCAAAGCATTTTGGCAATGGTGCCCGGTTCAAGCGGAGCCTTGGTATCCGCTGCGAGGGGGCGAGTTCCCTCCAACCGCTCGATTTCGGCCGCAAGGCGATGTCCCAATTCGTTGTGAAGGGCGTTGACCAAAAGCTCCAGGCAGGCCTTTCGGGCTTCTGGCCCTCCCGGGGTTTCAGGGCTGGATAGCGTTGTGATGGCATTGCAAAGGCCATACCGACTTAGAATCCAGCCATAACCCCGAACAGGGTCCAATCCTTCATGAAAGGCAAGCCTGATGGCGGTTTCAACCAGCTCGTATTGATCCTCCGTCAGCTGTTCCAAATGGATTTTCGATAAGGCCTCCTTAATGGGTTGGAGTTGTCCCAAAAGTCGGAAATAGGTCCAGGCCCCTGCCAAATTACCGTTAGTCAGGGTCCACTCCCCCACCTCGGTTGCCGCATTTTGAATGGCTTGTTCAAAAGCCTCATGAAACTCGGGACCGATGTCGCCTGCCGACCCGGTTGGGGTTTCCGGGAGGCCCATATTATGCCTTGCCCTGAGGAGTTTTGCATAGAAAAGCCCGCTGTGATCGCCGCTTTTTTTCAAGGTCTCCTCAAGATGATTCATCAGGGCATTGGGGCCTTCAATGCGAAGGCGCATTTCCCAGGAATCATCCAAAATGGGGGGGGAATTATCCTTTTCGGATTCAAACATCGTAATCTCACTTTTTCCTAATGGATGGGCGGGTTCCAAATTATTTTATGAATTATGAATTTTTTCTTAAGAAGGGGCTTGCACCCCATGGTGGTTAGTGTAGAGTATGGTTGTCACGCTGTTTGATAGCTTTGGCGGATGGGCGACGCCAAAGTGGTCTGCAGCGTGACACTTTTCTCTTCGAAGCTTTTTTATGCTTCTTGGGCCGCAGATGCATCGGGAATCCCCTTCATCTGTGGCCCATTCTGTTTTTCAGGGTTTATTTGGTTTGTTGTGCTTTCGGTCAGGCTAACCGTTAACCCCAGCCAAAAAAGACTTATCAGCCAATTTGTCGTGCAAAGCCACAAATAAACCTGGTGTTTCCATCGAAAAACCGGATGGTTGGCAATCGATTCGCTATCGGGGTCCAGATGCTTGTTGATTTGGCTTTGGAGGTAGAACAAGAAAAATACACTTAGGGCCATGACAAGGGTCATAATCAATCGGGATTTTCGCCGTTGCCTGGAAATCAAAGCATCCAAAATAAAAATGCAACAAGCAGCAAGCCCGGCCACATTCATCCATGGCGTTACCAATCGGGTGAAAAACCCTTGTGTCCTGTCTCCCCAAACAGACGCTCCAACGGGAACCACCACCCCCGCATAAAAAACGAACCCACCCTGCCAAAAGGCAAACGCCACCAAGGCAAGGTAACGGATCAACCATCGTGCCCATTTGGGTATCATTGTTGGTGCCATTCCCATCGTTTTTGGATGACCCAAATAGAAAGGGTTCTCAAAATCCTTTTCAAGTTCAATTTCCAGTGGGGAAATACCGATGGGGCGAGAAATTCCAAGACGGTTCTTTCAAGAATGTTAAAGGCACTTTTTGTCCATTCTATCTACCCAATTGCTGGAAGGACCGAGGGAAAATGCGAATTCAAAAGTGCTCTGACGACTGCTTTTGTATCGGCCAGGTTTTCCAAAAGGAGGTCGGGCTGGTGGGTTGCCAATTCGGCCATTGGGTGGCATCCCGTGGCGACAGCTAATACTTTTGCGCCAATGGCCCTTGCACATCGGATATCCAGAGGCGTATCGCCAATGACCCAAACCTGTTTCGGTTCTGTGGCAGGATCCAAAGAGGCCAGGGCTTCTCGTGCCACATCATCCCTGTCTTCATGGGAATCGCCAAATCCTCCGAAGGAAAAGGATTCCTGGAGGCCAAACATAGCCAATTTATGCCAGGCCCCTAATTTGGAATTGCCCGTAAGGAGGCCCATAGCAACCTTGGGTTTTGTTCTTAGGCAATCTATCAATGCAGAAACTCCGGGCAAAAGTGTCCCTGGTGCCTGGAGTAACCTTTTTTGTAAATGGATGGTGTATTCGTCCATAACCTGGTGAAACGCAGGTTCTTCGAGAGGGGGGGCAACCAGGCGGTGTTCCCGGAGGAGTTCCAGGGTGATGCCCCGATCGGTTCGCCCGCTTAACCTGTGTGGGGCGATCTCCAATCGCTTTCCATAAAGGGCAAAAAAAGCATCTTCCAAAGCATTTCGACCTGCCCCTGCTCCGGCCAAAAGGGTTCCATCAATATCAAACAACACCACATGCATTGGGTTTTGCCTTATAAAAAGCCAAAGGAATTAGTTTCCGAGGTTCGGCAGGACCTTCCAGCAAAATCCATCCATGGGGTCCGCATCCGCCATGCCTCCTAACATAATCATCGATGGCTATAATCTTGCCCATATCATGGGTTGGCTACCTCTTTTTGACCATGAGACGCTTGCCCTTGCCCGGGAAACCCTAATTGAACACCTCGCTTCGTTAACTAGTGAACCGGGTCGAATCCTCGTGGTTTTTGATGCCAAAAACGCCCGTACAACCCGGGTCCCCAGCTATTTTTTGGACAGCCCCGAGGTTCGTCACAAAACCGGAATTCTTGTCTGCTTTGCCACGGACCGGGAGGCAGACGATGAAATTGAAGAGCGGTTGAAAGACAATCGCCACCTTGCCGGAGGCCAACACCATGTTCTGGTGGTAAGTAACGATAAAAGACTTCATGCCGCTGCAAAAAAATGCAAAGCATCGGCCATGACTTGTCAGGTTTTTTGGGATCACATGGAACAATCAACCAGGAAAAGGGAAAAAAGCTTTGAGTTGTGGACGGAAAAACCAGAGGGAACAAACCCCACCGAAACCGCAAAGGCACTGGAAGATTTTGCGGATTTGGCAAAAGAGCTGGATGACCCAAAAGCCAACCTGCCCTTAACCAGGAGATTGCGACCGAAATAGGAGGTAAAAGTCCAGTAATTCCCGGCTTCAAAAAAAAGATGCGCCCTGATTTACCCATTGTGAAAGGTCTCCTGTTGAGACACTGTTTTTGGTTGAGCGACAGGCGGTAATATGCGATCAAAGAGTGGTTCAGAGGGGGTCCTGAACCGAC
>SYLG01000056.1 GCA_005808665.1 Planctomycetia bacterium
ACCCATTCCCAAATTCACAAAGGGCTGAAAGCCCGATCTATCCCATTCCTCAGTCTCTCGCCAATCAGGATCAAACGCCTTGAAACAGAACCTGTAAAGAGGATTTGTAGTCCCGACTTTTGCAGCCTGATTTAACTTTTTCCCGGGAAATTATGTGTTTTCATGGTCCCAACTGCGTAACTTGGGTTAACAGTCGGGCCAATGGATTCACGGCCATTGCCAAGTTACGAAAAAAGGCGGATAGTTTGCGTTATTTTTTGGAGGGCCTAAGTCTTTAAAAACCCAATTCCCCGTAATGGCATTCAAAGAAACCTGGGCTACCCTATCAATCTCCTGAAGCGGGAGTGACCTGGGCCCAGAAAACCGGAAGCGAAACCGTTTCACTCATCATCCGAACGGAACCATCCAGGAATCCCATGGGAATGGCGGAGTTATGGCAGGAAATCAGGTTGCCGGGTAGGGTGGTAAGGGGGTTGGGTCGGGAAAGGAACATGATTCCGGTGGTGGATCCGAGGCACTGATTCGAGCCTTTGGCATGAAGAGGAAGCGTGTCCCCAAAACGGTGGTCGGCGAAGGAGGAGGGCCGTCGGGAGGGTTGAACCCTGTAGGGATCCAAAGAGTTGCACAGGGTCAAATCTAAACGGGAGGTGACAAGATTTGCATACCTTTCTCCATACGCAATGGTATTTGAGGTACCATCCCCAATGGAGCCTGGAAAATGACTGTTGGCCCTGAAAACAAGGGCATTAAAGGGGTAGGAAGTCAATTCGTTGAAACTGTAATCGCCAACCAAAGGCGAAAGGGTTGGATCCGAAGGACACCGAAACATGGGTGTATTGGGAACAGGGTTCAGGTTAGGGTCCTTTCCGGGATCCGTGTTGATTTTTTGACCCAGGGCGTAAAGAATCAACGGAAAAGGGGGAACGGGTTCGTTCCTTTCCCCAAAATTCAGTATCGGATTTTCATTAAACCAAAGGGCGTGACCCAAAAGTATCTGGTGGAGGTTATTGCGGCAGGAGATCGAGTACGCCGCCGCCCGAACCTTTGCAACCGCACCCAATAGTAATCCCGTAAGAATCCCAATAATCACGAGGACAACCAGGATTTCCAGCAAGGTAAATCCTGGGCGTTTTTTCAGGCACCGCATGGAAAATCCCCCCAAGGTCATAAAACCCTATTTCGTGCTTTTTTGACAGGATTTGATTGAAAAATTAAGGAGTAATTGTCCCCACTGTATTTGCGATATCTGTTTTCATTCCAAAGAAATTATTTGTATAAAGGGTGCTTCTAAAGGCAACTTACACCCCGGCTGTTCCTTGATATCCCGGATTGATCGAAAATGTTCCCGTTGGAGGTGTAACGACCAGAATGTTTGCATTTCTGAAAACTGGCGGGTTGAACGGCGTAAAAACACCACCGGCATAGGTTCCAAAGTCTACTTTTACCGTGGGTGAAAACCCTGTGGTCCAGGTAAAACTTCCATTAACCATAACCACTGCTCCAGGGGAAACACTAACCGTATGGCTAATGGTTGAGGAGGTGACCTGTGGATTGGAAACAAGCAAAGCAAGCAATCCAAACATTGGGATCAATGGGCGCAAGGTAAACATTTTGACTCTCCCTGGTGTTAAAGTGCAAACCAAAAAAACTCAAAGATAACAAACCTATCCGTTTGTAATATTAAGGCAAGAAAACGGTATCTGCAAGACCAAAAAAAGAAAAAACTCAATTTATTTATATTAAGATATCGTGCGTTCACAGGGTTTAATCGGTTGGGTTGCCACGGGTAATGCCCTCGGCAACGAAAAACGACCTTGAGGCCTTGCCCAAAGGGAAGAGGAGCTGATCCGATCTAACCCATTTAATAGGAAAAATAGGACAATTCCTAGCCAAAAAACTTGGCGTCGAAAAAGGAGACCAAACACCTTCCTTGTCTGTTGCCATGGCCGGAGCTAATATAAACGCCCGATGCTATCACAATCAGCGGCTCCAAATGCCAAACCCCCGCCGAGTGGATTGGTCCCCTGGTTTTGTCCTCTTCTTGACCCAATTGAATCTCAATTGTCCCGTTCAGCCTGCTTTTTAATTATCCAGGGGATTGAAGGGAAGCAACCTCTTGTTGATAGCCTTTTTCTCTTCCTCCGTGGAATCGACGGATAGTTCCGTAAGGATATCCATCCACATGTCACCCATCCCGCTAAGCAAGGTCCAATAGGGGTCAAGGGTTTTGATTTTCAACAACTGCCGAATCTCTGCCAATTTGGTCGCACTGCTGCTTGGGCTGATCCCGAAATAGTGGTCGATGTCGGCGGCGGGCACATGGGGCCTTTGGTGCTTGTCATGCAACAGGTTGATGGCTCCGATCGCCCGGATGATGCCGCAGGCCCAGGCATTCGGATTCCCGGAATGGAAGGGCCAAGGACGCTTCCGGCCCAGTTTTTCCGCCATCCCGCGGCAGAGTTCAGCGTATTCTTCGGTTAAATGCTCCTTGCAAAACTTGTCGAGCAATGCGATGACCAGGGCAAGCGAGGCGTCTCTCTCCTCTTTCGTGGGCAACTTCTGAATAAGCTTTGGTTTGGGCACTTTCAATGGCAACAACAGGTTCGGCATCGGCAAGGATGTGATGTCCCCTTGCCGTGCCTTGGCTTCCCTGAATTCCTCGTTTAGCCATCGCCTGATGCCTGGACCGAACGAAATATGCGGGTAGCTGCACAACAGGCCGTCATGGATTATCCTGCCCTTGAACGGTAACAGGACTGCCTGCGTTAGTACTGGGGGAGAGCGGCCGATCAAGTCTTCAAACGGTTGGGACAAAGCAAGGACGCCATAGGCGATGGTTGGGGAGGTCTTGGAGAGAAAGACCGTGTACTTTTTGAGTTCACGAAAGACAAAGAACTCCCCCGCCACCATATGCCTCCAGGAACGCACGATGTCAAGTTCCTCATCAGACAAGTGTGCCGGGTTTTCGGCCGTAAACGCCTGGATCAGGTCAAGGTTGGCAGTCAAGGCATCCCGGACCTTGACCTGCAATTCACCCGGAAGGGAGATGAATTCGTCATGCGTTACGAATTTGAATGGTATCACCCTTAGTCGCTTGTTCACGAAGGACTTCAAGGCGGTGTGGAGTTTGAAAAACAGTTCAAGATCATGGGGTTCGAGTAGCATTGTAAATTGTCCTTGAAAGGGAGCAATAGTCTTTAATAGCGCCTGATCCCTGATCTCAACCCAGGACCTATAGGGTTCAGTTACCCGAATCCTGGCCATATGTAGACAATTTAGGGAAAGGGGGCAGTTTCCCCCAAACGATTCGATGCAAGGCTTGAAGGAATGCTTTGCCTTCACGCCGGTTTGCAGGCAAGTGTTTCGCACCGGGATACCCGGTTCGATAAACCGTTTGCCCTACTCCAATCCTTTTTTGCGAAGGGTTGTCTCGGCTCCCATACCGCAATGGGAACCGTTTCAGGATCGTGGCCCGGTCCGAAAGTGTTTCCCGGGTTGCCATCCCGGTGGTAATGCTGGAAGGACCCACTCATGTCCATAAAAAATCTGGGAAACCCGTGAAGGGGTACAATGGAGGAAATGGCACCATGATCAAGGCCAACCAAACGGGTGCCCCAACCAGAAAGCCTTGGTCCGTTTCCCGATGGGGAAAGGCTGGTATCTTGCCATGATCAAATTCCCTTGCGGTCTGTTTTTATTTCTTTGTCTGTTGGCAAATGCCCAAGCAGCCGTTCCGAAACCTAACATCGTTTTTATCATGGCGGATGATCTTGGTCGGGAAGATACTGGTTTCATGGGTGGCAAGGTGATAAAAACCCCCCACCTTGACGCCTTGGCCGCAAAAGGGTCCATTCTGGATGCCCATTATGTGCAACCGGTCTGTTCTCCCACCCGGGCCGCCCTTTTGACCGGACGCTACCCCATGCGCCATGGGCTTCAGGTAGGAGTGGTTCGTCCCTGGGCCCAATATGGACTACCTTTGGAGGAGACGACCCTGGCCGAGGCCCTTCAACGAAAAGGCTACCAAACGGCAATTGTGGGAAAATGGCATTTGGGGCATTTCGACCCGGCCTATCTACCCATCAAACGGGGTTTCCATCATCAATATGGTCATTACAATGGGGCCATCGACTATTTTACCCACATTCGTGATGGCGGATATGATTGGCACAAAGACGATAAGGTTTGCCACGACAAAGGCTACAGCACCCACCTGCTTGCTTTGGATGCGGTCCAGTTTATCCACAAAAACGCAGGAAAAACGCCTTTTTTCCTCTATGTTCCCTTCAATGCGGTCCATGCCCCCCATCAGGTACCCGACCATTACAAAGAACCCTACCTGGCCTTGAAAGGCAATCGCAAATCCTATGCGGGAATGCTCGCCGCCATGGATGAGGCGGTGGGCAAGATCGTAACCGCGGTGGAAAAAACGGGTCAGGCCGACAACACCCTTTTCGTGTTTTCCAGTGATAACGGGGGACCCGCACCGGGAACGGTCACCAACAACGGTTCCTACCGTGCGGGCAAAGGGACGGTCTACGAGGGAGGGGTCCGGGTTGCCGCCTTTGCCACCTGGCCGGGGACGATTTCCAAAGGGCACAGAATCCAGGCCCCGGTTCATGTCGTGGATTGGTTTCCGACCTTGTCCCGATTGGCCGGGGACGATTTGCCCGCATTGGGATTGGCGCCGACCGCCTCCGACAGGCGTCTTTTGCTTCCTCTGGACGGGTTGGATATCTGGCCAGTCCTAACCGCGGGGAAACCCACCCCCCACAAAGCGATCCTCATTCAAACAAGCCCTTCGGTTGGGGCCATTCGTATGGGGGATTGGAAACTGGTGGTTCATCATGGCATGATGGATCCTGGAGAAGGCGCATCGGGAGCGGTTGTACCCAAGTCGGTGGAATTATTCAACCTGGTGGCCGACCCCTTTGAGCAAACCAACATGGCAGGGGCCGAGTTGGACAGGGTGAAAACGATGCGCATGGTTCTGAATGAGTATCAAAGCCAGGCCGTTACTCCCAAAATCAGACCCAAGGCAAAGGGATTTGTCACGCCGAAAGTGTGGGGAGAAACTTGACAAATCGGGGTTACCTGCTCTTTTTTGGGTGTGTTTTGTCCGCCAATGTCCTTGGGTTGGCTCTCTGGTGGGCATTGTTTCCAAGGCCAGGCGGGGAATCGATTCCTGCCTCCCTGGACCCGGTTCCGGCGGTAGATTTTTGGGATATCACCGGGTCATCCGGACTCTCCTTTGTGCATAAAAACGGAGCCCGGGGAGATAAACTATTGCCAGAAACGATGGCTGGGGGCGGGGCCTTTCTGGACTTTGATGGCGATGGCTTGCAGGATATTTTCCTGGTACAGTCGGGCCCCTGGCAAGATTCCAAATCCGGACAGGCGAGGATGGGTGGTTGTAGCCTTTGGCGGAATTTGGGGGAAGGAACATTTGCCGAGGTTAAGGATGCGGCTGGGGCAAACCTGGTCGGGTTTTTCGGCATGGGCGTGGCGGTGGGCGATGTTGACAACGATGGATGGCCGGACCTTGCCGTGTCGGGTTTGGGGGGGGTCAGGCTCCTTCGCAATGTCCCTCGGGAGCAGGGTCGCGGATTTGCAGAAACGGATACCGGGCTTCCCTATAGCCCTTTACCCGATCTCCCTTATGCGGAATTTGTGAGGCATTCCCAAGCGATCCCTTTTGCCACTTCGCTTACCTTTATTGACTTTGACCTGGATGGCAGGCTTGACCTTGCCTGGGGGGAATACCTTACCTGGTCCCCAGCCATGGATATTGCCGCCGATGCAAGGTTGTCCGGAACCGGTCTCAAAGCCTATGCCCCGCCTACGGCATTCCCCGGAGCCCGGGTTCAACTTTGGCGAAATGAGGGCAACAGTACCTTTCGCGATTTCGGAACCGGAGGCGGATTGGTCGTTCGGGAAAGCCGGGATGATCGCTCGGGTGGCGTGCTGGTCGGCAAAACGCTTGGAATCCTGGCATTGGATGTGGATGAGGATGGTTGGCCTGATTTGTTGGCCTCCAATGATATGGCACGGAATTTTCTCTTTCACAATCAACCGGGCCCGGACGGAAAAAGGCACTTCACCGAAAAGGGGTTGGATACCGGATTCGCCTATGCCGAGGGATCCCCGCGAGCTGGCATGGGAATGGATGAGGCCCAGATTGGCCCGGGTCTGCGGGCGGTGGTTGTGGTCAATTATGCCGGGGAACCGGATACCCTTTATGAAATAGGATCGCAAAAGGGGAATATGCGGCTGGTGGATCGGGCCCGGGCTTGGGGAATCGGTTTGGCCAGCCGTGATCCACTCAAGTTTGGTGCCTTGTTCCTGGATTTGGACCTCGATGGTCGGCAGGATTTGTTCACCACTTCCGGTCATCTGGAACCCGACATAAAAAGGGTGCGACCGGAACAAACACTTGCCCAGTCCGCCCAGGCATTCTGGAATGCGGGCGAGGGAACCTATGTCCCCTGGGACCGCAAGGCCATGGGGATGGATTATTTCACCCCCATGGTGGGGCGTGGGTCCGCGACGGCCGACCTTGACGGCAATGGCAGGCCGGGGCTAATGTTATTTGCCAATGATGGTGCACCGCATTTGTTATGGGCGGAGCCTTCCCGAAACCACTGGATTCGATTGACCGTGAAGGGTGATGGGGTGCGCGTCAATACCGATGCCCAGGGTGCGGTGGTTTTTGTGGATGCTGCCGGTCGGGTAAGCCGCCATCGGGTGGGAGGAGGCAAAAGCTACCTCTCACAAAGCGAAATCCCGCTGACCATTGGCTTGGGAAATGCCAGGCAGGTCGATCGGGTGCGGGTTCGTTTTCCCGGCAAGGACATCAAGGAGCAGGTCTGGACCAACCTGGGTGTCGATCAGTCTTTCCTTCTGAAAATGAAATAAGCCCATACAAAGGCCTGAACCTTTGGTGTCAACCGAGGATCTGGTGACTTTTGCCCACGCCTTTTGTTCCCTCGTCGGCGGTTGTTCCCTCGTAGGAGCGTAAAAGCATCAAGCCCCCTTGGGCAGTGGTCTCCAAGGTTCCTGCACGGGTCACCAGAGGTTTATCGGGTTGGATAACTCCAAATAAAACATCCCCCTCCGGCGTGACAGAACCAAATACGCTAACCCAAGTTACGCAGTTGGGACCATGAAAACCGTGTTTTTCCCGGGAAAAAGTTAAATCAGGCTGCAAAAGTCGGGACTACAAATCCTCTTTACAGGTTCTGTTTCAAGGCGTTTGATCCTGATTGGCGAGAGACTG
>SYLG01000057.1 GCA_005808665.1 Planctomycetia bacterium
TACCGTAAATTTTAGTACTAATACAAATAGTTCGTTAAATTCCTTTAAATCTGTTAAATTTCTTAATTTGGGTAGTATGAGTACAAGTGGTGGTAGTATTAGCAGTTTAAATATCCAAGCTATCCTTCGTTTAGGTGACTTTAATGCCACAGATAATATAGTTTATACCACACCAAATGCGGCTATAAATTTAACAAATATTGGTAACACTAATTGGGCCGCTTCCTCAAACTATACATTGGAGTTTAATATTAATCAGGGAACCGCCGTCACCTTAGACCAGAGGTATATCTCCGATAATGGGGTGGTAACCAACAGCCTGCCGGATTGGATTTCAAGTAGTAGTCAGTTTTCTGGAACCTCAGATTCGGTTGGGTCCTTTGGCGTTGCCTTTTCTTTGTATTCTGCTGTTCCCGAACCCACTACCATGATTCTCACCGGGTCCGCCTTGGCTGCGGGCGCTATTGGGGCCTATTTCAAACGCCGCCGCAAAACCCCAACCGAAATAGCCTCCTAGTTTTTTCGAATTGCAAATCGTTATTGATTTCCAATGCCCCTTGACCATGGGGCATTTTTTTTGGAATTGGATTTTGACTGCCAATAAGATTCCTTTGGAAACAATCCTCTGAAGAATCCAGTGTTAATCCTTTTCCAAGGATGGGTGGACAATTCTAAGGGTGGGTTAACACCCACTCCTCACTGCCATCCGTTTTCACCCATTCCATTTCCAACGCTTTCGTCGGCCCAATTAAGAAAAACTTCATGCAATCCGGTTCCATCCATTGCCAGGAAACCTGCCCTGCGGCAATCCGCCTGACCGTTCCCCGGTTGGACCGGGTAGGCCCTTCATGCTCCAGGTAATCCACCGGATGGTTGGCGATCCGCCTGGCAACCACCGATTGCCCCACTTGAGGCCAACAAGGGAGCCTCCAGCTCCATAAAATGCCTGTATCCGCATCCGAATCGGGTGCGGTCAACATCAGATCCAGATGCAGGTCGGGATAATCATGGATGAGCAGAACAAAAGAACCCACGAAATCCCCCCGCAAAATGGCCAAGTTTTGCCAAATCAACTCCCGGGCTATTCCTATTTTGCCACTTGCGCCCGAGGAGTCGAACCCTTGTTGGCCCAGGAGCTATGGGATTTAGGTATTAAGCACATTGAATTGGGATTGGGTGGTGTCCATTTTTATGGCCCCCTGGAATGTCTCTATTATGCCAACCTGGGTGCCCGGACCGCCATTCGAGTCCTCCTTCCCCTGATGGAGTTTGACATCCGCCACCAGGATGACCTGTACGAGGCGGTCTACCACTATTCCTGGGAAGACCATATGACGGCGGATCATACCCTGGCGGTCGATTGCAACCTTCGCGATTCCGTTTACAGCCATTCCCAATACGCGTTGCTTAGGGTCAAGGATGCTATCTGTGACAGGTTTCGGGAAAAAACCGGAAGGCGTCCGTCCATTGATCGGGAATGGCCCATGATTGCCATCAATTTGCACATGAACCGAAACCATGTGGTGGTCAGCTTGGATACTTCCTGGGAATCGCTGCACAAGCGGGGGTATCGGCCCATCCAACCGCGTGCCCCCCTCAACGAGGCCCTGGCGGCGGCGATACTTTTACGGGCCGATTACCAAGGCCAAATGCCCTTGTACGACCCGATGTGTGGGGCGGCCACGCTTCCTATCGAGGCCGCCTGGATAGCCACCAATCGAGCCCCAGGACTCACCCGCAAATGGTTTGCCTTTCAAGGATGGCTTCATCATGACATTGGTATGTTTGCCAAGGTTCGTAATGAGCTTCGTGCCAAGGTTCGGAACAAGCTTGAACATCCGGTGGTTGCGGCAGATGAAAGGGGGGATGCGATGCACCTTGGGACCGAGGCGGCCAAGCTGGCAGGCGTTTCCAACCAAATCGAATTCCGGGTAGAATCATTAGGGAAAGGCCGACCCCCTGAGGGCCCGCCCGGGTGGGTCATGTGCAATGCCCCTTATGGGGTTCGCATTGGGACCACCGAGGTTTTGCGGGAGACCTACAAACGGTTGGGGGGGTTGGTGGCGGGACCATGGAAAGGGTGGTCCCTGGCCTTGTTCACCGCCACCCCGGAATTGGCCCGGGAAACCGGCTTGGCCTTTGACCAAAGCTGGTCGTATCCCAACGGTGCCCTTCGGTGTCATTTGTACCTTTGGGGTCCCCATGTACCCTTGCTTGATGCCAGCCAACAAAGGCAGATGCGGCAATCCGTCCAAGCGGATTCCCCTAAGGGTCAATGGCAAAAGCTGGGTCAAAACGAAAGGCACTTTTTCGATTGGCCCATTCATAGGCCGCCTCCAACGGGGAAGATTCTAAAGGACCGTCAAAGAGGCTTCCTTGGGCGGGATCGACCCCGGAGGCCCGGATAAGCCTTACCTCAAACGCAGGTGTGGTTTCCACCAAAAGTCCGCGGCGGATGTGAAGCACCGTGACTCCCAGGTGAGTAAGGGCAGGGGCAATCATCAGTCCCCGGTGGCAAATGATCGGGTCTTCCTCCCCACAGATCAGCACAGATCCAAGTTGTCTGGACGCAGAAATCAATCGTGAAAGTGCGGTTTGAAAAACCTGGGTTTGTTGGATCCTGGCAAACCAGGCGTGGCCCTCTGGGTGGTAAAGGGACTTTTGGACCGGTCTACCCCCCAAACTTTTGCCCAGGTACCAGTACTCAAAGCCGGATTGATTGAGCTGTTTTCTCAAGGCGGGACCGTCGAACCATGGGTGCCTTTTGCTGTGGGGGATGGACCGGACATCCACCACCATGCCGACCCCATGGTTTTTTTGCAACGAACGAAGTCGATCCAGCCAATCTTCCCACTCTAGATTGCTTGTTCCAAAGGTTCGGATGATGGTTGGTTCCATCCTGATTGGTTCCTGTAGGGGAATAGGGGCAATGGCTTGAACGCCTTGAAAACCAGGCACCGGCCGAACAATCGTTGCATGAGGGAAAGGGGTAACCAGCGCACAAGCCAAGGAATTTCCGCCCGCCGCAAGCCCCGTTGGTGCCACCTTGGGTTTATGGAACCCACAAAATGCCCTGCCAATATTTTGCGGGAAGTGGCCGGGGCGGACCACCCCATTTGGGAATCACCCAGGAAAGCAGGAGCATTCCATTGGGATGCAGCAAGGATAATCACCTTGCCTCCGGGGCGTAAAACCCTGAGAATCTCGAGAGCCATTTTGTCCCAATGGGAGATATGATCGTTGAGTTGGTTCCAATAGAGAACATCCACGGAATCGGAGGCCAAAGCGAGGGAGTCGGGGCCATGGATCAAGTATTGGGCCGAATGGCCGTTGAGTGAAAAGTTTCGTTGGGCAACCCGGACCCAGGTATCACTGGGAACGGCTACGAGGACCTCGGCTTGAGCCCGGGCATATTCCAGGGCATCGGAACCCAAAGAGGGTCCAAGGCAAACCACTTTTTCCAAGGCATGTTTTTTGAATTCGAGGAGCTTGTTCAACCAGGAGGCGGCCCTGCCATGGCGTAGATTGGCTGCTTGGAGGTACCAATCCCTTGAAAAAGAATCGGGACCAATGGGCCTTGCCTGGGAAAGAAAGGCCTCGTTTTGGAACAGGAGAGAGGGGTGGACCAATCGTTCGCCGAGTCGAACAGCCGCCAAATCCCTTGCCAGGTGGGGCACTTCGGAATCGCCCGGTTCCCAATGGTTCCTGGTTCTGGCTAATGCCACGCTTTTCGCCTCCCCTGCCTTTGGGGAAGGGGCATACCCGGAAGCGAAACGAGTGTCAAGACAAGGCGACAAACAGGGTGGATAATGGATTAATGCCCAATGGGCTGGTTTTGTCCTGGCTGGCCTAATCCGGTGGATTGTCCGCGGATTCCATCAGGCGGCTTGGCGTCCTGACCATCCAGACCAGGAATCGGAATCAAGGTGCATTTCCCCTTCGGACCAAGCCTTAAGCCGCTTTAACCCCTCGGCAAGCCGGGCGTGGTCCGCTGCCAAATTGAGGCGGATGTGCCCCATGCTCAAGGGGCCAAAACGCTCCCCAGGTGCCACCGATACGAGGCAGGAATCCTTCCAGTCCCTGGCGAGGTTTTTCGAAGAAGCTGCCAGATTCCAGGTTGGCATCCAAAGAAACATTCCGGCTTGGGCGGGAGATGGGCACATTCCTAGCCCTTTGAGTTGGCTTTCGGCCAAGGCCCTCGTTGCCTCCATCTTTTGGAGAAAATCCCCCGCAACCCCTGGCCCGGCCAACACTCGCAATGCTGCTTGTTCTGCCTGCCAGGATACCTCTGATCCCTGAAGGTGAATGACCCTTTCAATGGCTTGGGTCCATTTTTCTGGCCCTTGAACCCAGCCAACCCGAGTCCCTGGAGCCGGGTGGCTCTTGGAAAGGCTTCCAACAAAAAGAGCCCTTTCATTCCAGCCGGTTCGCCATATTCCAGAGTCCCTGAGCGCCAACGGTATAAAATCGGCATAAGTTTCATCGACGATCACAAGCCATTCGTTTCGTTTCGCCCATCCTTTTAACGCATCCAATGCTTCCGCGGCCCAAAGCCCACCGTCCGGATTGTTGGGTTGGGAAATCACCAACATGCGGGCCCCAGGGGCCAGCCTTGCCAATTCTGACTCGGAAAAAGAAAGGGCACCCTCATGGTCGAGGGTAACCCCTAAATGGCGAATTTGTGCTCCCCGGTGGCCAAGAATGCTTGCATGGCTGGGACATCCGGGATCGCAAACGATCACAGGATCCCCTCGATTAATAAAAGCATTCGCAATGGCCTGAAAAGCTCCGGTGGCACCCTGGGTAGGTAGGAAACCGCCCTTGGTTGCCCCAGACCACCTTGTCAAATTGTGGTGGTAAAGTGCCTCTCGCAAATCCGGGTTACCTTTTGGGGTGGGAATGAGGTCGAGGGAAAGTTTAGGGTGAATGGCCTCGAAACGGGATCGGTTCAGGGCGGGCGCACTCCCGGAAAGGTCGATGAGGGGAATAGTAGGGTTGGGCCATTCCCGGGATGGAATCGCACTCCCATGGGATCGGCCCGGTCGGGCAATGGGCGTTTCCTGCCGACGCCCCCACCCAAGCCTTGAAGCCCAACCTAGCAATCCGTCCCGGATACCCATGGCTGACTCCCTGAAATCGTTTACCCCTAGGCAGCCTTTTTGACCGCCTCCTCCGCAACCCAATCTTCCAGTCGAACCGCCACCCGGGTGGAAACCCCTGATTCCTGCATGGTGATCCCAAGCAAAGTGTCGGCCACGGACATGGTTTTCTTCGAGTGGGTGATGAGCATAAATTGAGTTTTATCACAAAAATCTCTCAAAACTCCGGCAAATCTTCCCACATTGGCTTCATCCAAAGCCGCATCCACCTCGTCCATAAGACAAAAAGGACTCGGTTTGTGGCGAAAAATGGCTAAAAGAAGTGCCACCACCGTCATGGTCTTTTCCCCACCGCTCAAAAGGCCAAGCGAGCGCATTTCCTTGCCGGGGGGACGGGCGGCAATGTCTATGGGTGCATCCAGTGGTTTTTTGGAGTTATCAAGGATAAGATCCGCCTGGCCTCCGCCAAATAACTTGCGGAATAGGTCCTGAAACTGAATCCGGATTTCTTCAAAGGTGGCAAGGAACATCCTGCCGCACTCCGCATCAAGCCTTTTCAAAATGTCTTCCAGGATCGCCTGAGCCCCGGAAAGATCCGCCCGGTATAGTGTGATTGACCGCTTATCTTTTTCCAATTGATCCAACTGGGTCAAGATCAAGCTGTCTCCGGGGCCCATTTGCCCAAGCCGGTTGCGTAGGTCACCGAGCTTTTTGTCAAGGACCGGGACGGAAAGGCCCGCCAGTTCCTGGCGAGCCGTTTCGCCAAGATCATGCCATGCCCCGGCAATATCAATGCCTTCCTCTTCGCGATTTCGTTTGGCAAGGGCCTCGATGCGCAGGACCGATTGTTGCCTGGCCAATTGCATTTTGTGGAGACGATCCACCCTTTGGTTGTGCGCTTCCTGGAGTGCATCCTGCTCTCGTTCGGCATTTTCCAGAAGCAGGTCAAGTCTGGCAAGCTCAGCCAATTGGGGATGAAGGTCCAGGGACAATTCCCCCAGAACCGACTCAAGCCTTGCCACTTGCTGAATGCCATGGAGGTAGAGGAGGGCACTTGCCTGCCCCGCCAATCCCAAATCATGAAGCTTGCCAAGCGACTCTCCCAATTGGAGTTCCATACTTTGGAGTTTGTTATCCAAATGATTGACGGCGGTTTCCCATTGCACATTTTCCGCATCCGTTTGTTGGATGATCAGGGCCAAGGCTGCCTGTTGTTGCCTCAATTTTTCCAAACCAACAGACGCGGCCCCCTCCACCCGTTTTGCGTCTGCAATCTTTGTCTCCAAGGCACCCGTTTGGCCTTCCATAAGGGCTTCCGAATGGCGTGCCTGTTCGAGAATATCACTAACCTTGGTCATCTCTTCATGGGTGGCAATGAATTCCAGGGAGATTCCCTGGGCCTCCCCCTCTTGCTGTTCGATCGAGGATTGGGTTTCCTCCAACCTTTGGGAAAGAAGGCCCAAACGGTCCTGAATCAACGACTCCTGATATTCCAGGGCGTCCACTTGTTTTTCTGCCTCATCAAGGGCTTGGTGGGACTTGGCAAGGCTAGATTCCAGGGCATTTTCGCGGTGTTTTATTTCCTGAATTTTTTCTCGCAGTTCCCTTAGCTCGGCTTTGCGCGAAACAATTCCCGAATCTGCCGCAGGGTGGCCAAGGGTCAAGGTGCCGTCGGGTTCGATAATTTCCCCGGCAAGGGTGATCAGGCGAAATCCCGAAAACCGCCCGGAAAGGCGAATGGCGGCTGCAAGGTCTGTAACCACAACGGATTTACCAAGGAGGATCTGAGGCAAGTCGAGAAACCCTGGCAGGTCGCAACGGGCAAGGTTTTCGGCCAAGGCCACTACTCCTTCGGGAACCAATTCTCCAGGGTTCATCCCCTCCCAATCCATTTCCGTTCGGAATTCTTCAGGTTCGGCGGCCTCGAGGAATGGGCTTTTGGGGCCAAGAAAACTAACCCGACCGGAGAATGGGGTGGTTTGCAAAAGAAGGGCTTGGGCAAGGTCCGCCTGATCCCGGACCAAAAGCCGCTGGGCTTTTTCTCCCAAAAGAAGGTCAAGGACAGGAGCATATTCCCGCCTTACATGAAGAAAATCTCCGGCAAGCCCAACCACCGTGTTCCAGGGTCCCGGGTTTACATCATCCAAAAGCGCAAACACTTCCCGAACGCCTGAGGCCAATCCCTCCCGGGATGCCTCCAAATGTTCCAGGACCTCGGCCCGACCCCGGCAGACTTCGCGATCAAGCCCAGCCTGGCGCAGATCCCGTTGAAACCCGACAAACAGGCCCCGGGCCTCCTCGGCTACCCTGTTCGCTTCCACCAGTTCCCGGTTGGTTACCAGGGATTGGCGATTGGACTCTTCCAACTCCATTATCAAAACAGAAACCTGACTGACGGTTTGCCTTATTATGTCCCGCAATTGGTCTCGCCTTTGCAGCGTCCGGTTGATTTCCTTTTGCAAACCGGAAAGTCCGCCCTGGGCTTGAACCATGGTAGCCGTATTCGCATTGCGGACCGCAAGTATGGCAACAAGGTCACCATGAAGGGATTGCAGGTCACGGGCCGATTCAGCCCGGAGTTTGGTAAGGGATTCCAAATCAGCAAGAATTTTCCCGGATTCCAAAGCATTTGTTTCAGCCAGGTTCTTGCTTGTGGCTGCATGCTGGATGTGGGAAATCCTTGAGGCTTTGGCACAGCTAATGCCTGTCCAAAGTTCCGGCAGCTTGGACTTTAACGCTGAAACCCCGGATTCCGAGCGGGAACCTTCCTCGGCATAACGGGTCAGGTTAGCCCACTCGAGGGCTCTTTCGCGGGAATATTGGGCAATCACATCCCGACCCTGAAGAACTTGCGAGGCAAGGTTGGAACGCTGCCTTCGCCACTCCTCGCGAGCATTCCGCAAATCCCCGGGAGCGATTGGTTGGCTATCTTCCTGCGCGGATCCTGAAACAACGACTCCATCCCAATCCGTACGCAGTTGGCCAAATTCAGCCAGGTCCCGCCGGCGCCTTAATTCGCCAATTTCCAAGGCAAGGGCTTGCCTTGCCGAAGCTTTTCCCGATTCCTGCCGGGCTTGCCTTAATTGGCGCTCTATCCTTTCCGCCTGGGAATCAATGAGTGCAAGGTTTTGTCGGACCCGATCCAACCGTTTGATGGCTTCCTGGCGCCTTGAACGAAATCGGCTAATTCCAGCCGCTTCCTCAAAGACATGACGACGCTCCTCGGGATTGGAATTGAGCAGGGCATCGACCTGGCCTTGGGCAATGATGCTGTAAGCATCCGCTCCAGACCCCAAAAGGATATCGCGAATATCTTTGAGACGGGAGATTTGGTCGTTCACCAAATATTCGGAGGTTCCATCGCGGTAGAGGCGCCTGGTGATTCGGACCTCGGGCATTCCAGGCCCAAGGAGTTCGGATTGATTATCAAATGTAAGGGAAACCTGGGAAAGGTTGAGGGGCTTCCGTGTTCGGGTTCCGTTGAAAAGCACATCCGCCATACCGGAACCGCGGAGACTTTTGGCCGATTGTTCGCCCAACACCCAACGAATGGCATCCACAATGTTGCTTTTGCCAGAACCGTTGGGGCCAACAATGGCCGTAATGCCGGGAGTAAGGTCAAAAACCGTTCTCTCGGCAAACGACTTGAATCCCGCCAATTCCAACCGTTTGAGCATTCCGTCCTGATTTCCCCGGTTAAAAAACCTTAAGGTTTTTGTGCATTTTCAATGGGAATACCAAACCAGAGGTTTCGAGGAAACCTCTGGCAAACAGGGTTGTTAATCAGGCTTTGGGTTTCGCTTGGGGGGGAGATTGGCGGTGGCGTCAGGGTCCTTGACGGGTTTGCCTGATTTCAGAATCCTGTCAAGAGTTGCCGAACCTGATTTTTTCGCTGGCCCGGCATAGAGATTTGGGGTGGCTCCCAACTCGTCTGCAGCCAGGATTACTGATTCATCCTCGTTTTCCCGGCCAGCTTCCACTTTGCCAGCCCGGACTAATTCTTGTACGGAAACCGCTCGGGGAAGGGCATCGTGACGAACCGGATAGGGAATTGCTTTGCAGCGATCAAGCTGTTCAATCACCTCGAGGGCATCCGGGTAAAATGCCCCCATGTTTGCCAAAGTGTGAAGGACCTCTTCCAAAGCCAATCCCGAGGTTTTGCGGGTGGTTTCGCCGCCACGACTGGCTATGCGGCTAATGGTACATTGGTCGTCGTTCTCCGCACAGGTGATGGTGAATTCGCCAGAAAGGACGGTGAATGGGGTTTGAAGTTTGGCTTTGGGGCCAAATAACACAATTTCCGCCCGTTTGGCCGTACAAATATGGACCAACCCGCGCCCTTCCGGGGCTACCTCATGCAGCCAGAACGAGTCATTCAGCAATTCACCGGAAACCGCTTCATTGGTGGCATCCAAGGTCCGGAGAGCTCGAAATGCCCCATAGCGAAGTTCATCATCCTTTTCGGAAAAAAGGAGTTCACCCAGTTTGATTTGGCTGATCCCCTCATCCATGGAAGCCAGGGCCGCCAAGGCATAGGACCTTAGCATAGGTTGGTCCAAGGCGGCTTTGGCCAATTCTTCAACCCCTGAAGGGCTACCCAAATAGCAAAGGCTTTCAGCAGAGCAGAAACGAACGAGTGCATTTTCGTGTTTAAGGGCCCTTTTCAGGACAGCAGAACTATCTTGTCCCAAAGCTTCCAAACGGAGAGCGGCCAGAACGGTTCGGGATGGATTCACCAAATCGTCGGCCAGTTTTTTGGCATAACGGGAGCGGTCCCCCGATTCTCCCATGGGAACCAGGCGGACGACCCGCAAATAACGAGGCATGTTAAGTTTGTACTGGGGTGGGACCTGGAGCAGGACCGCTTGGGTATTCTGGGCTTTGGCCAAACCGGGCATTCCCGGAGCCCCGGAAGGAAACAATTCATTGACCCGATCCGCAACCTGGCTGGCAATGCGTGCCGATTGTTGATCCGGATTGAGCATCAGGGTAAAAGGAAGGTCTGTCATGACCTTGCCCCCTGACCAAATCCGCCCGGAGCGTTGCTTGATATCCGCATCCCCGGAATTGAATCCGACCAATAAAGGTCCCTCCCCCCGGGCAAAATCGTGGCCGCGCAGCATCGATTTTTGGCCATTGTAATCGGGTAACAGGTTCTTGGCAAAGTCGTAATTGAACAATTTGCAAACGCGAAGGACACCCCCTTTTAGGCTGGTTCCCTTGCTGCGCGGGGGCATTTGCACTTCTATGTCAATGGTGTCGCCGCGACGGGCTCCGGGGGGTATTTGGGCAGAAACAAGGACCATGGCAATGTTCGAAGATCCAAGGACATCCTTGATGTTTTTGACCCCTTCCTTGCGGAGGTCATCCTCCAAAATGGAGCGATTGGCATCGTTGGCGGGTTCCCCTCCGGTACCTTCCAGCCCAACCACCAAGCCGATTCCGCCCACAGGTACGGGTTGGGCATTTCCCACGGAAGTGTAATCGCCTACGGTTTTAACACCATACCGGTCTTTTTCGGTCTCCTCTTCTTTTTGAAGCCTGGGAAGGGCGGTTTGACAACCGGTTAACACCAGACCGCCAGATAGAAAGACCGGGAACAACCATGCCATTAGGGTCCTGCTTCCCCATTTTGTGTTAAAACAATTCACGGTTGCCTCCGTCTTGAATAGACCACGGGCCAAAAAGATCCCTAGCAAGCTGGATACCGCCAGGGGAGGGTGGTGTCAATCCGGAATGGTCGATGAAACAAGGACTTAGAACAGCTGGGGAACAGGGCACAAATTACAGGTCCAAATGGCGATCGGTTGGCTCCAAGGAATGTAACAAAGCGAAGGCGTACCTTTTTGCCTTTGCCCTGTCAAGGGTTGGCTCATGGAGCAAGGTTGGAGGACCTACCCAACCTTGGCGGGAACCGATTTCCCCGGGATGGGTGGATAGGGGCAAAGGCAGAAATCGATTAGGGGTCTTAACCCATGGATAGTGCTACCACAGCCTTCATTTTTGCCAAACCGGTTTGAGCGACCAGAAGGGCATCCTGTTTGTAATAGGTTGGATTAAACAATTCGAGGGATAGGTAACCCCTAAAACCAGCTTGGACCATTCTCCCAAGGATTTGACCCAGGGGGGCAACCCCATCCCCGGGATAGACCCGGTCGGCATCCACGATTTTCTCCCTGGTGGGGTTGGCGGGAAAGTCGTTCATATGAAACACTTGAAGGGCTTGGGGGCTCAGGAGTTGAATGGTATTCAGCGAAGATCCCCCTTTGTGGATGTGGTAAATGTCCGCAAGGATGCAGGCCGAAGGGTCGCCTGTGTTTAGAGCCACCTGGGCCACTTCCGAGGTCCTGCTCAAGTTTTTGGAAAAACCCCACATTTCCAATTGGGGAGTAATTCCAACCTCTTTTCCCAGTTTCAGAAGGGTGGCATACCTTTCGGTAACGGCATCCAAATCCAGAACGGGAGCTTGAGTGGCGCCTGAGGGAGGTGCGGCAATTCGGGTACCCCCGATTTCCCTAACCAGTTCCATATCCCTTTTTGCCTGCTCCAGTCCTTTTTTGCGTTTGACAGGATCCTCTGCAATCCACTCGGCAAAACCAATGGCACTTGGAACGGAAAGTCCGGCATCGCTGATCTGTTTGCCAAGGTCTTTGAGGGATTTTCCAAGATTTCGATGGGATTCGATCTCGCCAATCCAGGGTTCTATGGCGTGAAAACCTGCTTTTGCCACGATTTCAACCAGCTCGGTGAGCGGTTTTTTTTGGCCGCGCAGGGTAGCGGTGTTAAAGCAATACCGGAGGCCAAGCACTTTGGATTGTTCAGGCATGACATTTGTGCTACCGAGCGCGGGAACCATTGGGACGAGTCCCGCCAAACCAACCTGGGATAGCCAATGGCGGCGGGCGGTTAAGGGGGTAGATTTCTGGGTCATTGTCGTTTTCCTTTTGTTTATCCTCTTCCTTACCAGTGTACTGGCTGCCATCCGGGAGAGGAGGCAACTCTTGGGCAAAGCCGCCAATCGTTGGGTGTAATCGTCGGGTTGGGCCCAAGGATTCCAATGGTTCAGGTTTGGGAAGGCCAACCAGCCTTGGGGGAGGGGGCCCTTCTTCCAAGGTTGGCCCCCAAAGGATAGGGGCTTCAAAAAGGTCCCCAACGAGAAAAGTTCGATCATAAAAAAGGTCGCGGGGATAGACGCAATTTGGCTTGATTCCGCGCCCTTGGAACATTCCGCATTCAATCAGGGCTGCGGTGGTTAGTTCCGAACAGAACCAACTGTTTTTTTCTGTCCTTGGACTTGCCCATAAAAACTGCCCAAGACCGGCACGGACATTAAGCGGGGTGCCCTCAAATGCCAACCGGAACATGGCAAATGGCTTTCCCTGTTGGGAGAGGGCAAATTGAGTCAGTTTACAGGAAGCTTCCGGTGAAAGGGGCTTTCGAAGCCTTCTTACCCAAATGGAACCATGGTAGGAAAACATCCGTTTTTGGAGGTCAAGCAGAAAGACCCAGGATTCCGAATGGGGACGAGCCTCAAGCGTGCAAAGAGTGCCACCCTGGCCTTTGATAACCAAACCTACATGATAAGGTCGGCCTGTTCCCGCAAACCAGAATGCCACGCGACGGATCCATTTTTCATCCGTGAAAAAAAGGAGGTCTCCTTCCCTTGGTTCATACTCCATGGGATCCAACCTTTGGTATCCGGCGGAAACGGAGGGGACCCAAAGTTGCCCTACGCCTTGACCAGAATCAGGATGGTGCGGCCCCCCGGAAAATGATTCCGGTTGACCCAGAACCAACCCAGCAAAAATTAACACCCAAAATCCCATCCTCGCAGGAGTCCTCCATGACTTGACGAACTTTCAGGCCAAGTATCTTTGACCTTGGAACGAATACAAACTTTGATCGGCCTTTGGACCTATATGGCTTTGAACAATCTGAAGAGGCATTTTTTGGCAACCCCCAGCGGATGATACCCAAGTGGGAGAAACAGCGGAAAAGCAGGGTCAATGGAAAATGCGATATGGAAATTGGAATCCCAAAGGGTTTTCCCTTTTGGGTTTTTGGCGGATTGGGTACCATTTGGCCTAACCCTTTGGCAAGGAAATGGCTTTAATACCATAGCGGGGGGCTGGAATGGTGATCGCTTTAAAGGAAACTTTAAAGAGGAAAGTCCGGGCTCCATAGGACACGGTGGTGGGTAACACCCACCGTTCGAGGCGGGCTTTGGCTCACTTTGGACCGGGAAAGTGCAACAGAAAGTATACCGCCGTCTCTGGGAAACCGGAGTGGTAAGGGTGAAAAGGTGGGACAGCTCAGCTGTTTAATGTAACAGCCCACCAGCGGTTTGGTGACAAACCGGCTCGGCAAACCCCATCGGGAGCAAGGCCAAGCAGAAGGGTTTAGCCTGTCCGGCTTTATGCCCTTCGGGTAGGCTGCTGGACCTACCAGGCAACTGGTAGGCAAGATACATGGTCACCGCAAGGTCGAATAGACCTTGAACAGAACCCGGCTTATGTTCCGGCTCCCCGTATTATTGATTTCAACCGGTTTAACCGGCCTTCGGGCTGCTTTTTTTTCAGGATTCACTCAAGTTAATACCCTTGCCCGGTAGTCGTTCGGCATGATTGGGCAGTCCATGCCATTCATTAACCGATAATTCGTTCAAACAGGCAACTCTCCTTATGAATACCAACCAGTCCTTGTGCAAAGTTTCATGCCCGATGGGTAGCCTGGTGCTCTTGGCACCGATTAACCCAAGTTACGCAGTTGGGACCATGAAAACCAGGTTTTTCCCGGGAAAAAGTTAAATCAGCCTGCAAAAGTCGGGACTACAAATCCCCTTTACCGGTTCTGTTTCAAGGCGTTTGATCCTGATTCGCGAGAGATTGA
>SYLG01000058.1 GCA_005808665.1 Planctomycetia bacterium
CGAATACATCAGATCATGCATCGAATCCTTCAGGAAAAAGCTTCCCTCACCTCGACTCATCCCACTACAGGGTTGAGAAAATCGGGACCCTGGCTACTATTCCTATACCCGTTTAGCACTAAAACCCGTGAACGCATACATTTATCCTATCAGGCAAAAGTGTGAAAGGACCTTGTCATATGGATAAAATCAGATGAAAGACAAAGAACATAAAGGATGAAAACCAATAATGGTTGGAATCCAGCTTGCAATTTGCCGGAAACTCCCTACAAATGTAGAGATAAGACCCACCTGTTTTGGTGTTCATTTAGTGCCTTCCCTTTGAGCCTCTGAACGGGCTCGCAATTGCTCCTGATCGTTTTGGTCCGGGGCCACATTTCAAGGAGGTTGACATGTCTGCACCCACATCACACGGTACCCCACCTTCCTCGTCTCCTGCTCCTGGCCTTGCAAGTGCGCAAAACACAGTTCCTGCGGATCCCAAACGGGAACCCGAGGTCAATAAACTTTTTCGCATGGTGATGAAACTTGAGGCCTCTGACATTCATCTCAAGGTGGGCCAGCCCCCCATGATGCGCCTAAGGGGCGATATCAAACGAATGGAGATGCCACCAATGACCCAGGAGATGATGGAGCGGTTGCTTTATCCCCTCCTAAGTCCCCGGCAAAGGCAAATCCTCGATGATGAGGGCGGTGTCGATCTTTCCTATGTGATTGGTCAGGATGAGTGCCGTTTTCGTGTAAGCTTGTTTCGCCAGCGAAACCGCCTGTCCTTGGTAAGTCGCCGGGTGAACACAAAAATCCCATCCTTTGCAGACCTTGGGCTGCCTGCCTCCATCGAAAGCCTTTGCCATTTTGCGGAGGGGTTGGTGATACTTGCCGGGGTGACCGGGTCGGGCAAATCCACCACCATCGCCTCGATGCTCAACTATATCGCGGAGAGGGAACCTTTGCACATCCTTACGGTTGAGGATCCCATTGAATTTACTTTTCCTGATAGCATGTCGTATTTCAACCAGCGTGAAATTGGCCTTGATGTAATGAACTGGCATAAAGCTCTCAAGGATGCGGTTCGTCAAGACCCGGATGTGATCCTGGTGGGTGAGTTACGCGATGTGGAAACATTCGAAGCGGCCATCCATGCGGCAGAAACGGGCCACCTGGTCTTTGGGACGATCCATGCGGCCACCGCTTCAACAACAATCAACCGTATTCTTGACCTCTTTCCCCCAGAAAAACATGGGGCCATCAGGCAATCCCTCGTGAACAACCTAAAAGCAGTGGTTGCCCAAAAACTGCTGAAGGGGCTGAAAAAAGGGCGGGTTCCCACTAACGAGATCATGATTGTCAACCCAATCATTCGCAAACTCATTGCCGAGAAAAGGGATTCGGACATCCTTGCTGCGGTCCAAATGTGTACCCAGGAAGGGATGGTGGACTTCACCATGAACCTCAAGGATCTGGTGGATCGCGGAGATATAGACAAAGCCACGGCTCTGGAGGTTGCCCCCAACCCGGATCAGTTCAAAATGGTCCTCAAAGGAATCAAGGTTTCCACGCCTGGAATTCTCTAAAATAGCTTAAGCCATTGCCCTCATTGGATGGTCCTGGGGAATGTTTTTCATGTTCCAACCTGTGTTTATTTCCTTTTCCCTTTTTGCATTCGATGGGGATTTCCCCCATGGAGCCGGGTGGTATGTTGGTTTTACAAGGCTGATTATGGCTCTTTTCGGCCTCTTGGCCTGGTGTTCCCTTTGCCAATGGATTGATGACGACCAACGCGAACTTGAAATTGCGGATGGGCCCATGTGGAACATGATCGCCCTCGGCACCGGGGCTTTGGGAGGATTACTCCTTTTCATGGCCCCCTGGTTTTGGTTTATCTGGTTTTTGCTGATGATGGCAATGGCTGTTGAGGCCAAGCTTTACGCCAATCTGCACAACTCGATGATCAGGGATACAAGCCTCCATTTGCTTACTCCTACCCATTTCAAACGGCTTGGTGAAAAGTATTTGCGGCTCAATTTTTCCCCTGGGCAGGGAGTCCGGGGACGCAACATTCCCGTTATGTTTGTGGGAAAACGGGGTGGGGCCCACAATAGCGATTCGGCCAAGTTCCTGTCCAAAGCGGAGGAATCGGTCGGTTATCAATTGGCCTTGGAACTTATCTGGAATGCCATCTCCATGCGGGTAACTGACATTCATCTGGAACCCACCAAAGACGAAACCATGGTCCGCTTTCGCATCGACGGAATGATGAAGGCCCAAGAACCGATGGAAAGGCGCATTGGGGATTCGGTCCTGAATATCCTGAAGGTTGTGGCAGAGCTTGATATCACCGAAAAACGCAAACCGCAGGATGGAAGTTTTCAAGCTCGCATCCTCAATCCGGACAAGCCTAAATCCGGAGGCAGGCTTTGTGATTTTCGCGTAGCAACATCCGGAAGCGTGGCGGGCGAGAAAATGGTCCTTCGTATTCTCGATCAATCCAAAGCCATAAGCAGCCTTGACGATTTGGGGCTCCGCCCAAAAATTCGCGATCAAATTCGTGTCATCGTCGGTGCTCCCCATGGGCTTTTCCTTGTTTGTGGGCCAACAGGAGCGGGAAAATCCACCACACTGTACGCCAGCCTCCATGAAATTGACCGCTTTACCAAGAATGTCATTACCCTGGAAAACCCGGTGGAATATGCCATTTCGAACACTACCCAAATTGAGGTGAATGCAAAATCGGGCAAAACCTTTGCCGGGGAACTTCGAAGTGTTCTCCGCCAGGATCCGGATGTCATCTACATTGGTGAAATCCGTGACAAGGAAACGGCAGAAATTGCCTGTCAGGCAGCTCAAACCGGGCATATGGTTTTTTCAACCATTCACTCCAATGATGCGGTAAGTGCTTTGGCCCGCCTCATAGAACTGGGGGTGGATCCCTCGGTGGTGAGCAATTCCCTTTCAGGTGTTTTGGGCCAGCGATTGGTGCGCAAATTGTGCCCCAAATGCAAGGAGAAATATACTCCCTCCCAGGAAGCCCTGAAAAAGCTCAACTTCCCGGCCGACCGGATCAAATTCCTTTGCCGGGCAGCCGGTGAGGGTAAGGAGGATGCGGAAAATGCCTGTGAAAATTGCGGCGGATCAGGCTATCGTGGGCGAACCGGTGTATACGAACTTTTCGTGATCACCGACAAGATCAGGGAAATGATCGAGTCCAAAGCCAAACCCAACATTCAACAGATTACCCAGGAAGCCATCAAGGAAGGGATGACCCTTTTGTTCACGGACGGGCTAAGACAGGTTATTGCTGGCGACACCTCGATCAACGAAATCACCCGTGTCTGCAAGTAGTACCAGGGTTCACCAATTGTCTCTTGGCAAGGGAAAACCAGGCCCAATGCCTTTCATTGGCTATGCAGGCAGGAGCATTTCAGGCCAGGCATTACGGAGGACAATCCTTTGAACGGATGTGTTTTGCTTACGGTTGGGGTAATTCTTGGAGTGGGATGGGCCTGCTTTGCCGAAGGCATTTTTGGTGCATTGGCCGCTGTTTTCATGGTGTTTTTCTCAGGTACCATTGCCCTTGGGTTTTTTGAACCCCTTGCCCGGGTTATCGGCCCGGTCATTCATGGCACTGTTTTGGGCAATTACGAAGACGGGATTGCGCTTTCAGCTCTTTTTGCCATCTCTTATATGGGACTTCGGACCATCCTCAATAACCTTACGCCCCGGCGGTTTGAATACCCCTTGCTTCTCGATCAAATTGGGGGTGGGGTGGTTGGAGCCCTGGTGGGCTACCTGGTATCCGGTTTTATCATTGTGATGTTCCAGACCCTGCCCTGGGAAGAAACTTTTTGGGGGTTTCACCCGGTTTATCAGACTGAAGAAACGACTGCAGGCCGTAAATACTTTCCAGGGGACAGGGTTTGGCTATCCATCATGAATAGGGTTACCGGCCCTGGTGGTATGCTTGGAGGGGATACGGAAAACCAGTTCGATCCGGATGGATCGTTTGAAGTGCGCTATGGCCGACACCGTCGCCAACCCGGGGAGGATGGATCCAAACCCTTTTTGGGGGAACTTTACAAGCTCCAGGGCGAAAGCCCTCCCGAAACGGAAGGGCCCTGAAAGGGCAAACCGTGGCTATAAAAAATCGTCGTTTTTCCAAACCGGGGAAAAACATCCGGCCTGGCGTGTACATTTTTTCTTGAAATCCAGCTAGGGATTACCCTACCAAGGAGAATTCCCGGCAAAAATCCCATGTCTGCAAGGCGATTTCGGCGGGGTGGGTTATCCCAGCCAAGTGGCCTCCCCCATGGATAGGAACCATCCGGCAATCGGTCAATTGGCATGCCAATTGTTCAGCACTTGATTTGGTTACAATGATATCCCGATTGCCAGTAAGGATCAGGGTTGGGACGGACAATCCCTGGATTTGCCTTGCCAAGGCAAGGCGGGCCACACTTCGAAATCGCTGTGCCATCACCGCCTGATCCGTGGTCCATGTTTGACGCATGGCAAAATCGATCAATCGGGAGGGAACATTTGCCCCTCCAAGGAGCATGGTGAACACTTGGCGAATGAACGGATTCGCCTCCATCAGGGGAAAACGAGTCAAAATCTGGCCGGTAAGATAGCGAAGGACTCCAGGTTGAAATCGGTCTCCAACCCCCTGAACGACAAGTGATTGAATGAGTCCGGGGTGATTCTTTGCCATGAGTAAGGAAAGAATACCACCATAAGAAGTACCCAAAACATAGGGGCGCTCCCAACCTCCCATATGGATGAATTCAGCCAAATCATCGGCAAGGGTATTCAGGCTGGTAGAATTTTTCCTTGTAAAAAGGAGATCTTCTCCACGAAATTCAAAGGTTGTAACGCGAAAATATTGAGCCAATTGTGTGAGAAGTGGCAAATGTAAAGCACAACCTCCCGCAAGTCCGGGAACAAAAAGAAGGGGTGGGCCTTCTCCCATTTCCATGGAACGAACGGCATAGGCATCCAAACGGTGGGTCCTGAAGGAAACCGCTTCGGGGAGCGAGGGCTGCCAATTTCGGCTCAACCAATCCTTGGTAGGGCGCATGAAGTTTCCTTCTTCCGTGATGAGATGCCGCATGAATCCATTCCTTACCATTAAGCGAATCGTGTGCCTAATCCATTAACTTCGAGGAAAAGGGAAATTGCAAGAAAAAGAAATAAGGAATTTTGGGTCTAATGTTTCGTAAATCGTATTTCAGTAAAGGCTTACGGGAAAAAATGCCCTAGCCAACCTATTTTTCCGAAACCGGACAAATGGCAACGATTGACGAAAAAATCACACTATCGCCAAAAAATTCGCTTTAACCGTTCCAATCATCACTAAATTTCGCTAACATTCGTTAAGCAGATGCAAGTGCACCCATGGAATGATCCCTCCCATGCAATCGATCCAAACCCCGCCGTCCATTACCTGGTTGACGAAAGTGGGGCTGTTTTTCGCCGCCACCATGGTGGTTGTCTTGGCAATGGCCATCTTTTGGCGAGCAGCAACTTTTTCCCATATTGGTGTGCAATCCACCTTTTCCCTTACGGTTCTAAGTAGCGATTCCAAATTTTTTGTGACCCCCCCAAATACTTGGCCTGAAATTGGGGACAAAATCCTTGCATGGAACAATCAACCGATATACTCTTGGCCGCTTTGGTTGGACAAATTGGAATCTCCCCAATTGGTGGGGGGACCTGATTTGCTTCGGTTGAAATTTCAAAGGGCCAAAACCGGTGAAATTCAGGAAGTTGTCATCCAACCGGCAACAGCTTCGGTGGGTTCGCTGGTGCCTTCGGCCCTTTGGTTGTTGTTGAAATTGGCACTTTTTGGGTTGGGACTGGTCATTTATTGGCGTCAATCGGAAAGCCGGTTTTCCCAAATTTTTTTCTGGATGACTCTGGTTTCCGTGGGGGCCTACATGGGTGGATACCATTGGACCCAAATTGCAAACTCGCCCGTGCTTATCGGCTGGTTTGTCATTAGTGCAGGGTTATTGATGCCCTTAAGTCTTCATTTTTTCCTGCGGTTCCCGCAACCTCACCCCATCATGAATCGTTACTCGGGTTTCCTCAAAGCATTTATGTATGGCCCGGCTCTTATTTTTCTTGGCCTCTTTTTTTTCCATTGGTTTGTCATTCGCTGGCTGGAAGGTATGGGAGTGGACAAGCCGGAATTGGCCGAGGGATTCCGCAAAGGATTGGCAACGATGCTTTGGTGGATTTATGCTTATATTGCTTTTTCGGCCGCCCTTTATGGTGCCGGGCTAATGGTGTTGGCGGATTCCCTTAGGCGGACTCAGGACCCCACGGAAAAAAGTCAGATTCGCTGGATTTTGGCCGGTTTGAGTGCGGCCCTTATCCCCATCGGCTATACCCTTTGGCTTTCCTTTACCCCTGGGGCCAGGCTGGGAAGCGGGGAAAACACCTGGCCGATGCTGGCGGCAAGCTCGATTGTCACCATTGCCTTTGCCATTAGCCTTACCCGATATCGTCTTTTGATGCTGGAGAGATATTTGGGCGGTGGGATGAATATGCTTTTGGTTTCCAGTTTTGCCGGATTCTTTTATTATGCCATAATTTTTTTCGGGATGGTTTTTGTTGGGCTTCAAGTGGCAGAAGTCCCCTCATCTGGCCAAATCTTGTCCGTGGCAGCAACTGCCCTGGTATTGGTAATTCTCCTCGATCTGACCAGGGGACGCATCCTGGCAGTGGTTTTGAGTCGCTTTCGCCATCAGCGTCGCCAGCTCGATGAAACGCTTCATGCCATGCACCAAGTCGTGGACAGGTTGGTGGATCCAAACACGCTTGCCAGGGCGCTATTACGCCATGCGACCCAGGTGGTGGAGGTAAAACGGGGAGCTATTTATTTGATTGATACCCAAGGAATGGCGCTTGTGGTGCATCAGGGAAGCGAGGCGTCACCACCACAGGTTTCCAATGAGGCTGGTTTGTGGGACCGCTTGGCACGGGTTCCCTTTATCAGCCTTGAATCCACCGGAAGTGCTTTGGCTTCTTCCCAGCTAACCCAATGGAAACGACATCTCCAGGACATGGGCATGGGGGCTGTTGTGGGACTTCGCCACGAGGGAAAACTGCGAGGAATCCTGTACCTTGGTACCCGTCCTGACCATGGCTTCCCGGAAGATTTGCGCCAAATGGTTTTGGCCTTGGCACAGATCACAGCCTTGGCCCTTGTGAATGGGGAGGAACACAGACAAATCGAATCGCTTGGTCGTGAACTTCAAACCAAGGTCGATCAGATTGCCCGTCAGCAGCAACACATTCATTCCTTGCAGGCATTGCTAACCAGGGCAAAACCAGAGGTTTCCGAGCTAGTCGGTGAAGAAATTTCCGCTCCAATCAGTTCTGTTTCCAAGGTGGGTAAAGCCCGAATGAATGGCAGTTCCCCTGCATGTATCGAGCTCGTTGAGATGGCAAGAAAGGTTGCACCTAGTTCCTCGGCTGTTTTGCTGCGCGGGGAGTCTGGAACAGGAAAAGAGGTATTGGCGGAATGGATCCACGAAAGCAGTCCTAGAGCCCCAAAACCCTTGGTCAAAGTCCATTGTGCGGCCTTGGCTCCGGGGCTTTTGGAAAGTGAACTTTTCGGTCATGTGCGGGGAGCGTTTACCAATGCTCACAAGGACAAGCCAGGGCGATTTGAAATGGCGGATGGAGGCACACTGTTCCTCGATGAAATTGGGGATATTTCCGCCGAAGTCCAATTAAAACTGTTGCGTGTCCTTCAGGAAGGAATCTTTGAACGGGTGGGATCGAACGAACCGATTACCGTCAATGTTCGAATCATCGCTGCAACCCATCGCAATCTGGAAGAGTTAATGGAAAAAGGAGCCTTTCGGCGCGACCTGTTTTACCGATTGAATGTGTTCCCCATCCATTTGCCTCCCCTTCGGGACAGGCAGGCAGACATTCCGGAATTGGCGATTGACCTGTTAAGTCGGGCAGCCGCCAAGGCGGGAATCGCTCCCCCGCCGATTGACGATGAATCGCTCATCCTTCTCAAAAGCAATCCGTGGCCAGGTAATATCCGTGAGCTGCAAAACCACCTTGAACGGGCATTGGTCTTGGCCGAGGGGGGGATCATCCTCCCCCAACACCTTGGGTTTGAACAGGGCCCAACTTCGCAATCGGCAGAGGATCCTTATTTGGCCCTATTCTCCCCGGATGTCGTTCCCAATATCCCAAAAGAACAGGGATTTTCCAGCCAAAAACGGCGCGAGTGGATGGACCGCGAAAGGGATAAAATATCCACCGCCATTTCGGTTGCCAAGGGGAACAAATCGGTTGCCGCCCGAATGCTTGGCATCCCTCGAAGCACTCTGGTTAGCAGGATGAGGAAACTCGGCCTGGATTAGCTTTTTCCTTTGAATTAGCCAAGAGCTTTCCCCTCGGAAACCACCCTTCGAAAGAGAGCCATCCATTCCCCAAAGGCCCGTTCCATGCTAAAGTGGGCCCGGGCCCTTTGTCTACCCCTTGCCCCCAATTGTGCGGCCAAAAGGGGATTTGAGCCAATCCGTTCCATTTCGCAAACCATTCCCTCGCCGTCATCGGGATCGGTCAGAATCCCTGCCGTCCCTGCAATTTCCGGAATACTTGTCGCCCGGGAAACAACCAAAGGCAAACCAAGGGCCATCGCCTCAATCACGGGAAGGCCAAATCCTTCATGCCGACTGGGGTAAACCACCCCAATGGAAGACGCCATGCAATCCAGAAATCTTTTACGATCCAAATTGGGCAAAATCATTAGCTTGCCATCGGCAGAGGCCCAACAACCATTGGCAAGTGTTCCACTTATGTTTTCGGGTACAAGATCGGTAATCATTTGTTCATCCAACACCCCTGTACTTGCTACCACAACCCTCATGTTTGTTCCGGATTGAAATAGACCCCTGATTAGCACCGGAAGGTTTTTTCGTACCCGATTCAAGCCCGTTGCGGCACCCACGGGGGAAAACCAAAAATCCCCAAGGGCTTGGATCGATGGGCCTCCCTCGAACAGGGGGGTTGCCCGGGTCACATCACAAACCAACCTAGATTCTTCCGGGTTGATGTCGGTTAGGCAGTGCCACACAACACATGTTTTTTCCAAAGGAATGAACTGCCGCTCGACAAACCGGTTGCGGGCATCGTGGGAAATGCACAGGAGGACATTCAAGCTTGACAGGATTTTTTTGTGGGTATCCAGCCGGATTTTCGCTGTATCCCCAAAACGGTCGGGTTGTTCGAGAAAACCAGAATCGTGCCAGACCACTATCTGGGGACAGGGTGGATGAACAAAGCCTGTGTAATAGGAACTGAGGCAAAAATCGGCTCCCGACCCGGCAAGGACAGATCCCAAAAGGTTATCCAAAGGCAAGGCCAAGGAGTGATCGATGGGCCAATTGACCCGGTGCAAACGAAGTCTGTTGCCCCACATTTGGAGGATATTGGAAACCGATTCCCGGCCCGATTTGGGGAAGAGCTCATCCGGGTTTTCCGGAACGACCAATGTCAATTCCAATTCCTCAGAACGGGAAAGTACTTCCAAAAGCATTCGGCAATGAACGCCTAGCCCCCCCGAGATTTCCAGGTGAGGCAGAAAAAAGAAAGCCCGCATTGAAATGCAATTCCTTACCGAATTTCAGAAAAGTTATAGCGGACAATTTCTTTGTCGTTGCGCATGACAATGGATCGGTTCGCCAAGGCCGGATGGGACCAAACAATGGGCCGATTACCCATCCCGGAAAGCCCGGTGGGCTGAATGAGCTTTACTCTCCCTAACTCTGTATAACCCTTTGTTGTCAATTGGGCCTGGATCATTTCCCCCTTCTCATTGAAAAGGAGGTAGGTGTCCTGGAATTTCGGATCGGCCAAGGGCACAATAAAGGCGTTGGCCCATCTTTCCGTAGCCTCAAGGGCCACTTTTCCCTGGGCCGAGGTAGCCCTAAGGTCCATCCAAAGGCGCTTTCCACTTTCACATTCCAAAGCACGCAACTGTCCATAACTGCAAACACCAAAGATTGTCCCCTTTTCGACCCAAGGGTTGGACATGATCGAATTGAGGCTTTTGGTTTGCTCAGGGTGCTCACCCCGACCTTCGCCTTTCCAAATCACCTTGGGTTCCACACCTTGGTTAGCACCAGGTTCGACCAGCATCGACCCGTTGTAAAAGGAACTTACCAGGATACGATTGCCTACCTGCCTGGGAATAGCAATGGAAAGGTTTGCCTTTATTTTGAATGGAACAGACCAAAGTTGCTTTCCTGAATCGGGATTCAGCCCAACCAACGCCTCGGGCTGCCAGATGATCAGCTGTTGCTTTCCCCCCATTTCAAATAGGGTGGGAGGACAATATCCAATTTCGTTTCCAGGATTCCCAAGGGATCCCGATTTCCATTTCACAGTACCGGTATTGCGATCAAAGGCAACCACCAAAGACCCCTTACCCCCAACCAGACAGACATAGGTATCCTTAATGCGAATCGGGTGTGCGGCAAAGCCCCAGACAGGAATGGGAGCCGCAAAATCCTTGGGGAAATTGTGCCGCCAAAGAAGCTTGCCCGTTTGGGATTCAAAACAGATCAAATCCCCCATCGCCCCCAAAACAAGGACTCGGTCCGAATCCGCCAAGGGAGTGGCCCTTGGACCACAGGGGTAGGAAATTTGATAGGTGCTTGGCCAAGTCTGTTCCCACAGCGTTTTTCCGCTGGATTCTTCAAGGCAAAGGAGCCTTTCCTGTCCTTTGCTGTTGGACCTGGCAAATAGGTTTGCAGGGTCAACGATCCCTTTTTCCAAAACCCGATCCGAGACGAATATTTTACCCTTTTGCACCGAAGGGCCAGAATACCCCCCGCCCACGGGAACTCGCCAATCCAGAGCGAGTCCAGTTTTGGGTATGGTCTGCAATAGGCCCGATTCCCGCCAGACCCCATCCCTTTGCTCCCCTAACCATTGGGGCCAATCCTCCGCCTTGGCGAGGGCGGCTCCAACCGCAATTCCAAAAAAGCAACATATGCCATGTAGATATCTTTTAGCATCCATTAGTTTTGGTATCCCATTCGTTGCAAAGCGTTCCCAACTCCCATCAGAATCCAAGGCACCCCTTCCCTTCAAGCCCATTGTGGTTTATAAAGAATGAATCAGAAATCCCCAAAGGGATTGTTTGGATCATTGGTTTTGCGTTTTGCGATAGTCTTCAGGAGTTCACATGCCGCTTCGTATGCGAGTACATGATCGGGAACCGATCGGTTTGGCCCTTCGTCGATTCAAAAAACTGCTTGAGCGCAGCGGCATCCAAAAGGAACTTCGCAAGCGTAAATACTACGAAAAACCTTGTGAAGCTCGCCGTCGGGCGGAATTGCGTCGTCAAAGTTCGATTCGCAAAGCGTCCACCATGCCTGTCAAAAAGGACTAATCTACGCTTGTCCCTGGGACAATTACGGACGATAATGGGGTTGTGGGGATTCCTTCTATTTCGTGGAATCCCGGAAACAGAGGGCATGGTCATTTCTGATCATCCAACACAAATTCAAAACCCGCGCGGTTTTTTGATGAAGGCCCTAATGGCCCCGTGGTATGCCATTCCCGATTGGGCAAAAGCGGGACCATTTGTTGTATTGCACCTTTCGTGTTTAGCCGTCCTTTTCGTTCCCGCCAGCACGACCGCCGTTGTCCTTTGCGCTTTGGCCTACTTCATTCGGATGTTCGGGATCACCGCCGGATTCCACCGCTACTTTTCCCATCGCTCCTACAAAACCACTCGTTTTTTCCAGTTTTGCCTGGCGTGGCTTGGTTGCAGTGCCCTCCAGCGGGGTCCGCTTTGGTGGTCTGCCCACCATAGGCACCATCATCGTTATTCTGATATGAACAATGATGTTCATTCTCCGATCGTGCAAACTTTTTGGTATTCGCACATCGGCTGGGTCATCACCTCAGACGCCAACAATGCGGACTGGAAAAACATCAAGGACATGGCGAAATTTGCGGAACTTCGGTGGCTTGACCGCAACCACTGGATTCCAGGCGTTGTCCTTGCGGTTATTTGTTTTTTGATTGATGGCTGGTCCGGTTTGGCATGGGGTTTCCTCCTTAGCACGGTGATCCTTTACCACGGAACTTTCACCATTAACTCCCTGACCCACCTTATTGGCAAACGCCGTTTTCCCACCACCGATGAAAGCCGGAACCATTGGCTTTTGGCAATCATTACTCTTGGCGAGGGGTGGCACAATAACCACCACTACTATCAAACCTCCGCCAACCAGGGATTTTATTGGTGGGAATATGACATCAGTTTTGCGATGCTTCGGGTATTAAGCTGGTTTGGGATTGTTTGGGACCTGAGGCGCCCGCCAGCCAATGTGATGGATCTTGGCAAAAGGCTGGATTCCCAGCCCGTCTTGGAGGCTCCTGCAGCCTCCTAAAACAGTTGGGTGGGATTTTTGGGGAGGGCGAACCATTTCCAAATCGCCAAATCGTTCTCAAACCCCCGCCCAGTGGCAACGAAAACTCAAAGCTGCCTCACTTCATTTAATGGCCGCCGATACCCGGTTGGCCCCAGTGATTCAAAGAATTGGCCCCTGCACACTCAAATATCCAATCAGTCCGGAATGGTTTTTGATCACTTCGATTGTTAGCCAACTCATCTCAACCAAGGCCGCAAACACCATCACCAAACGGCTTACGGATTTGCTTGGGAATGACCCAGCCGGGTACATGGGCATTTTGTCGACAAAGACGGAATCATGCCTTACCGGAATAGGCCTGACTGGGGCAAAAATCCGAACGATTTTGGAGATCTCCAAAATGATTCAAGGTGGTTTTTGTCTTGATGCCGCCAAGGGCCCCATTGCCTTGAATTGGGAAAAAGAATTGCTTGGCGTCAAAGGGATTGGCCCTTGGACCATTCATATGTTTCGCATTTTCGGGTTGGGTGATTTGGATGTTCTGGCCCAGGGCGATTTGGGATTACGACAAGGTTTGGCCTTCATTGATGGCCTTGGCCGGGATTACCTCCCTGGGGAATTGGTTAAACGATGTGAGGGATGGCGACCATGGGCCTCCATTGGAACCTGGTTCGTTTGGCGAAGCCGGGGACCGGTTCCCGCCTCCGATTGATTTTCAGAAACATGGTGTTTTCAGGGTAATCGTTCCCATCCAATGGTGGCCAGGGGCCAAACCCATTGTGCGCCTGTTTGCATACTTCCAGTGCCCCATGGAAGGATGACCACAGATTCTTTCAGACCTAAAACCAAACCAATCCTTTCAAGGGAAAGTCGCCCTGAACACCAAAGAAAAAAACCTAAGGTCCTTCACTTTCCTCCAGTGTTTTGACAGGTTCTGGGTGGGTCCGTACATAATAATTCACTTGCCGAGCCAGGCCATGGAGGATTTTTATGTCACGCATCTTGGGACGACACCGCATGAGCAGGTGCCTAACCCCTTCGAATAAGGAATCCGCCTTGACCCCATAGAGAAATCCTATCTCTGTCAGGGCGAATTTGAGGTCGGCAAAGACGCGTTCCTGAGCCTCCAAGGGGGCCATTTTTTCTGTCGTCACCCAATTCCTTTGAGCCGCCAACCATGCCACCCTAAGTTCATAAAGGCAAATCGCAGCAGCCGAAGCGAGATTCATCGAATCATATTCCAATGAAGTGGGAATCTCTATCAGGTGGCTACAAAGGGCAACCTCGTCATTGGTCATCCCATTGGGCTCGTTGCCAAAAACCAGGGCAACCAATCCTTGTTGGCTAATGTCCACCACCTGTGGCATTATGTCTCGCACAAACCCCCGGCGAGAGGACCTTACCACACCATCCACTTTGCTGGCGGTTCCAACTGCCGCCACGCAATCCGCCAATGCCTCGGGAAGTGTCGCCACGGTTTTTGCGTTTTGAAGCACATCATCCGCATGAACCGCCATCCGCAAAGCCATTTCCGAGGCAGGGTCTGCGGCGGGATTGACCAGAACCAATTCGGAAAACCCAAGGTTTTTCATGACCCTGGCAACGGAACCAAGATTACCAGGAAATTGTGTTTGTGCCAAAACGACCCGAAAGGGGAGGTTTGTCATCCGGTTTTCCCGTTGCCAGTCAATGTGTGGGCCAACTCTTTGACATGGCGAATGTCGAGTTTACCGCTACCCAGGGAAGGGATATCGGCCACTTCAAAAACATCGCGTTCATCAGGCCTCCACAATGGGGGGATTCCCGTTTTAGCCAAGAGACCAAGCCAATCGGATTTGGAAATGCCAAAGTTTTTAAGGACCTCCGCAAGGTAGACAATTACCACTTTTTCCCCGCGTGAAGGATCCGGAACACAGGTTACCGCACAAAGCCTTTCGGTACATTCAAGGGCCTCATGGAGTAGCTCCTCGATTTTCTCCAGAGGTACCATTTCCCCGCCAATTTTGGCAAATCGGGCCAAACGCCCCGTGATGGTAATGTGCCTATGGTTGTCGAGAAACCCCATGTCTCCGGTAAGATACATTCCGTGCCGGATAACCTCTGCAGTTTTTTTGGGTTGATGCAGGTACCCTTTCATCACATTTTGTCCACCACAGGCAATCATACCCTCCTCACCCATGGGTTTGATATCCATAGTTATTGGATCTACAATGGCTGAAAAGGTTCCGACCAGGGCTCGCCCTATGGTTCCAGGCCGGTTTCGAAGCCAGGTTATTCCCTCCTCCACCTCATCCGGCCGATTGAGGGTGGCAACTGGAGCCAGTTCGGTACACCCGTATCCTTCCAAGGGCAGGACGCCATGTTTTTGTTGGAATTCCTTCGCCAGGGGTACTGGCAGTTTTTCCGCCCCACAAACAATCAGCCAAAGGCTTGCAAAGTCTCCCGGTTGAGCCCGCCTAAGGCAAAATCGCAAAAAAGTTGCGGTGGAAAGAAAAACGGTGGTCTTATGCAGGCGGGCGAGTTCACCCAGCTCCTTGGCTTGGCGGGGATCGGCATGATAAACCGTTTTGATTCCAAGCAACATGGGAGCACAAAGCGTCACCGTGTAGCCAAAACTGTGAAAAAACGGGAGGCAGGCAAGCATCACATCGCCGGGGCCAAATCGGATAAACTGAATGACTGCAAGGCTGTTTGACAACAAGTTGGACTGGGTAAGTTGAACCCCCTTCGGATCCCCGGTACTTCCCGATGAAAAAATGATCGTGGCAAGGTCGGAAAGTTTATGATGGGTCATAGGCATGAGCCACCATTCAAAAAGCCATGGCGGGCATACTTTTACCAAAAACCCACTCCAAATGCGCTCCAACGAGCCAATGGAAGATCGAATGTCTTCAAGGAAAACCAACTTGCGTTCTGGCCCCGGGTTAAAGGGAAAACGCTCGAGGAAGCGCCTCGATGTGATCACCGTTTTCACGGTGGTTTGTTTCAAACAGGCTAAGGCAACCTCCTGGGAGGCGGAATAATTGAGGTTGATGGAAACCTTTCCCAAAAAAGCCAGGGCGGTATTGACCAAAGCACCACCAACCCCGGTCGGCAACCATACCCCAACCATTTCTTCCCGTGAGACAATAGGCTTAAGCTTTTTTGCGAAAAGGTAGGAGCCTGTAAGGGCCTTGTATCCGGAAAGGGATCCGCTGATTTGGTCCACCCAGAACTCATTTTTGGGAGCCTCCCATGCCCGGCGAACAAATTGCCGATGAAGGGGAATTTCTCGGGAAATGTGCCTTTGAGCAACCTCGTAGGAAAGCTTTTCGAGTTGATCCCTTATATGAAAACCATCGGCATTTCCCGGCAGGGGGTGCCCCACCTGGATTTCCACCTCATTGAGTCCGCCGGGGAGTCGTCCCAACAACCACCTGCCCCCTTTGAGTTTCCAGGGGCTTCCCCGGGTGGAGGTTACCCAAACGGGCAGGACGGGAACCCCAGAGGGTTTGAGAATCGACAAAACCCGATCCAAATCCACTTCTGTTCCATCCGGAAGTTGATAATCCTCGGCCACCCAGGCGATGCTTTTACCTGCTTTGAAGGCGGCAAAAACGGGGGCAAAGAGGGCTTCCAGGGACGGGGTCCCGGCTCCCACCCGAAGAAGAATATCGGATTCATGATGGGCTACGGGATCAGGGTCGGTGGCACAGAACCGGGCAAAAACAACTTCCCTTTCCGCGGAAAGACTGTTCCTTACCAGATTTCTTTCTGGCCCATAGATCTCGGCGATCAAAAAAAACACTGGACAGTTGCCGGAAATGTGATTTTGCCCGTAGAGATGCACCATAGGTGACCATGCAGCCATCAAAAGCACCTTTCTGCTTACAACATGCAAAAGCTATCCGACACCGAATAAGGAAACCCTGGATTTCAACAATCCCTCGGGGGTTGATACCCTTGGCGGCTGCTTTTGCTTAGGATAATGTAGATGTTTTGGACCGCTTAGCCTTACCGATTTGACCCCTGTCGGGAATCCCCTTTCCGACATTGGAGACACCATGACCATTCCAAGTTTAACCCCCTTTCTGGTAGTTTGTGCGATCTTTTTTACCCAAACCGCCTGGGGCCAAACCCTGGCTAACCCTTCGTTTATCAAGGATGTGGCTCCCATCCTCCGGGAAAATTGTTTTGGTTGCCATGGTTCCAAAAACCCAAAAGGAAAGCTCGACCTCACCAAGTATGAATCCATGCGCAAAGGCGGAACCAAAGACGACCCGATTGTTCCCGGAAAACCCGATGACAGCTACCTCATTGATGTGATGAAGGCTCTCGACAAAACCCAAATGCCCCCCAAGGAAAACGGCGATCGGGTGCCCACCGCCCAAATTGCAATAATCGAAAAATGGATTAGCCAAGGTGCCAAACTTGACCCCGAGATTCAACCCAAGGCGGACCTTGTTCGCGAACTGCGCCAACGCTGGAGTCCACCTTCCCTGGCCCCTCGTTATCCGTTTCCCCTTCCTGTAACGGCCGTCCTTTATAGTTTGGACAGCAAATTCCTTGTCACCTCGGGACATCATGAATTGATGGTTTGGGATGTCGAAACAGGAAAGCTTCAAAAACGGATTGCCATTCGCCCGCGCCGGGTAATGTCCATGGCCTTTCTGGATGCAAACCAACTCGTTGTTGCAGGCGGTCGGCCCGGCGAAGAGGGAAACCTGGCTGTTTACAACCTGTCCTTTGCTCCTGAAAAGACCGAAAATGGGATCCAATTCCTTGATGGGACGATTGCTGGCAAAGCATTGGTCCGCCAACTGGCCGTTGCCGATGATGAGCTGGAGGCCGTTGCTATCTCGGTGGACAAGAAAAAGCTTGCCGCCGCCGGTTGTGACCGGTCCATTCAGGTTTGGGATATTTCCAAGGGGATCGCCAATGCGAAACTCGAACAGACGATTGAGAACCATGCCGACTGGATTTTCGGACTGGCATTTAGTGCGGATGGAAAAACCATCCTAAGCGCTTCGCGTGACAAAACGGCAAAGGTCTGGGATCTGGCCGCCAAAGAATCCTTGGCAACCTTCCCGGATCATTCCAATACTGTTTATGCGGTCCTGGCCATGCCGGATGGCAAACTTGGCCTTTCCGGTGGCGAGGACAACCAGGTGCGATCGTGGCAACTCCAGGGGGACAACGCAGGAAAGCAGTCCCGGGCCACCGGCGGTCACGGTGGGGCAATCTTTCGCATGGTATGGTTGCCGGGCGAAAAACAATATGTAACGGCTTCCTCCGACCAAACGGTTCGCATTTGGGACCGGGAAAAAGGGAATCAGGTCAAATCATTTGCCCCGTCCGGAGAGCAGGTCCTCAGCCTTGCGGTTAGCCCTGACGGCAAGCGCATTGCGGGGGGAACATTTGGGGGCGAAATCCTTTTGTGGAACATTGAGGACACCAAATTGATACGCAAGTTTACCCTGGACCCAGGCCAACCCAACCCCACGGTTCCCCTCGTAAAACCCGTTCCCCCCGTCAAAAAAGAGGAACCCAAAACCGAAACCAAGAAAAAAGACGAAGCCAAAAAGGCTCCCACCAAACCCAAATGACAGCAACAGGCCGGGACGATTGCCCTAAACTGAGGCCTTATTTGGCGGCCTCGGTTGACCCGGTCCAACCCGGTATTCAAACCCTTTACGATCAGGTCCGGATTAGTGACACCCAACTCGCCCTGGGGCCGGTCGATTTTGAAATCCTAAAGAGAATCAACGGCCAAACTTCCATCAAGGAAATTCACCACCAAGTCCAAAAAACGCTGGGAGGAGGCTTGATCCTCCCGTTGCCGGTTGTCGCCCGTTTCATTGCTGACCTCGACCAAGCCCTGTTTTTGGACAACTCAAAGTTTCATGCGGTGGTAAACGCCCCGGTTCGAAAATCATCGTGTATTGGCTGTTATGACCCTGATCCCAAAGCTTTTTGCGGACAAATGACCGAACTGTTCGCCCGGTTTGGACCTTCGGAACCAAGAGGGGAGGCAACCGACCACATGCTTGGGGGCCTCGTTGTCCCTCACATGGACTATCAAAGGGGGGCGGCCACCTATGCCCACGCCTACCACCACCTCATGGGCCAAACCAATGCCAAATTATTTGTCATCCTGGCAACATCCCATTACACCGATCATCCCATAAACCTCACAAGGAAACATTTTCAAAGCCCCTTGGGAGTGATACCCACAGATATTGCCTATGTCGATCGGATTGTGGATCATTTGGGGGACTGGGTGTTTGAAGACGAGGTGGTGGCCCATTTCCCCGAACACTCGGTCGAATTGGAGGCGGTTATATTGCATTTTCTTCGGCCAGGGGAGAAGGATATCCGCATTGTCCCGATCGTTTTGGGAAACATCGAAAAAGCCATGGGGTCCGGCAAGCCAGGGGAAGAAATAGAACCTTTGAAAAAGATACTTGAGGCATTAAGGATGGCCCAGGTTGGGGCAAAGGAACCTGTTTGCTATCTTTTAAGTGGTGATTTGGCACATATCGGTCCCAAATTTGGGGACCCGGTCAAACTCGATGGCAATCGGATTACCGCCAGCCGGACAAAGGACAAAACTGTTTTGGATCGTTTGGTGGAAGGATCCGCGGATGGGTTTTTATCCCAGGTTGGCTCCGAAAAAAATGAACGGAATATCTGCGGGTTAGCCCCATTTTGGTACGGCCTCAAATTGATGAATGGTCGCCCGGGAAAGTTGTTGCACTATCAACAATATGTTGATCCCAAATGGCATGAAAGCGTCTCTTTCACCTCGGTGGCCTACCCCTTATGACCCTTGCCAAAAGCAATATCTCTTTCAAACAGGCCAAGGCTGCTTTTGATGCCCAGGCAAACCTCAAACGCATTTCCCTTGAACGCTACCAGGCCCGGGTTTGGACTTGGGGAAACGGGCCCGACCTGTTTCTCATCCATGGTTTGGCGGAACATAGCGATTCCTTCCTGCTCATCGCTTCAGAACTTTCCAAACATTTTCGCTGCATAGGGTATGACCTTCCCGGGGGAAATGCGGATGATGGGGCCAACCTCTGGAGGTATCAACATGGTGATTTGGCAGGCGATGCCCTCCATATTCTTGACGCCTTGGGTTCCAAGGCTGCCTTCCTCCTGGCGGGATCGTTTGGAACCACCATTGCCCAAAGGCTCCTTCATGATCAACCCAAACGATTCCCCGCAGCCATTTTGCAGGGCGGTTTTTCGAAGCGGCCCCTGGGCTGGAAAAAATACTTGTTGGCCTTCTTGGGTCGATTCTGGAAAAACCGGCCATTGGGCCAATTTCGTCGCTATGCCAAATCCCTTCAAGCCCTATACGGTACTGGTTTTGGCGGCCGCGAAAAAGAGGCCTGGGATTGGTTTTTGCACTGCGTGGGAACCACACCACTTCGGACCATGGCCCACCAGGCGATCATGATTGCCCACCTGGATTTGCGGCCCTTACTCCCCAAAATTGATCAACCGGTGCTGCTGCTTTGGGGAGCAAACGACCGCATTATTGATGCAAAGGCATCTTCCCCCCTGGTTTTGGGTCTCAAAAGGGCCCAGCCCATTGTGGTTCCTGGTTGGGGTCATGTTCCTGCCCACACCCACCCTGAAGAAATGGTTGACAGGGTCCTTGGGTTTCTCCACGCCAGGGCCCTAAGTTAGTCTGAAAGTCTGGGGACGATTATTTCCATGGAAACACAGCTTAAAATCGCCATTCTTGGGGTGGGACCTGATGGCATCGAGGGATTGCCTACTCGCGGACGGGACCTCCTTCAACAGGCAGTGGTGGTTTTGGGGCCACCCACTGTTCTGGACCGCCTTGGCTCATTCGGGGCCAGGCGTATTCCCATTGGCCTGAACATTGGCGAAACTCTGGAGACCCTTGGGAAACTCGATCCTAACCAACAAATCGTGGTCGTTGTGGGGGGGGATCCCCTTTTCTACGGACTAGCCCGTTACCTTTGTGAAAAACTCGGGAAAGATCGGTTTGAAGTCCTTCCCCATGTTTCCTCGATGCAGCTTGCCTTTGCACGAATCAAGGAGAGCTGGGAGGATGCCTACCTTGGCAATTTGGAAAACACCACCCTCCCGAAGATCCTCGACCGCATCCGAACCGCCGAAACCGTTGGCCTTTTCAGCTCGAATCAGGTTGGCCCAAAAGAGTTGGCCCGGGAGATGCTTGCCCGGGGAATTGACTATTTTCGGATCCATGTTTGCGAAAACCTGGGGACCCCTGGAGAGCGAATCACCTCGGGGGAACTACCCGAAATCCTCCTAATGAATTTTGACCCGTTAAATGTCATCATCCTAAGGAGGAAAGAGGGAAGGCCGGACCTCCTGGTCGCTGCAGGCCGGTTTTGGCCGTTTGGCAATCCCGATGATGCCTTTGCCCAAAGCCGCCCCAAGACCGGCCTCATTACCCAATCCGAGGTCCGGGCCCTGGCCCTTGCCCAAATGGTGCTTCATCAAGGAACCATTTGCTGGGATATCGGCGCTGGTTCGGGTGCGGTCGCTATTGAGGCCGCCCGTTTTTGTGAACCCGCTACGGTCTACGCCATCGAGGAGGACCCGGCCGATTTTCATTTGATCCAGGCGAACGCCCAAACAATGGGAGTTACCAATGTGAAAGCAATTTTGGGTCGTGCCCCGGAGGTGCTTGCCGACCTCCCTGATCCGGATGCCATTTTTGTGGGCGGTATTGCTCATGAAATCGCTTGTGTTCTTGACCGGGCCTGGCACCGATTGCGGCCGGGCGGTCGGCTGGTAGCCAATGTTGCCACCATCGAAGCATTAAGCGAAGTGTACCGTCGGCTCAAGGAGTTATCCGGTCCAAACGGCCAGCTTGAGGTGCGCCTGATTCAGATATCCCGAGGCGTGGACCAACTGAATGCGCTTAGGCTTGAGCCCCTCTCCCCCAGTTTCCTCCTGAAGGCTGAAAAACCAATTGGAATGAACGCATAAAACCATCAAGGCATTCCATTGGATTTAGGCATTTGGTCGAAACTGATTTTGCCAAAATCGGGCAGTTCGGTTTTTCCCTCAACAACGAAAGGGACAAAAAGAATCCCTGAAGACTTTCTTGGGCGTCCCTGAAAAACCAATCCAGTTCCATGAAACTGATGGTTACTGGAAGAACCGGCCAATCGTTCTTTGTTAAGGGCGTTAAGTTTGATGGAGTTGGGACTGGCGTCCTTCTTGAAGTAAAGGGGCTAGGTTACGCTAATTTCATCCGAAACGGACATTTCCGGGATTGGTTCTCGGGAGCAGATGAGCTTGCAAAGCAAGCACGAGATCAACTCCGGGCGGCATGCGGAACGCCTATTCAATGGCATGTCGCCGAAGCGGATGCCGCAACGGTCATTCGCAATCTCTTTGCTGACAGAGGTATCATCGGCATTCATATTATTCACACTCCCGGGCTTCCCTGAAGGATGACTAAAATGAGCGGAGATATGTATGTTGGGGCCTATTGGGGGCCGAGAAAAGAAAGCTCAGGTCAGTGTGCGGACCGGCTGATGGCTTGTTTGCACATCTTGTGTGACTGTGATGAAGGCTTCACCCATTGGTTTGAGAAGGGGAAATCCCGGAAGGATGGCTTGGGCGAGGCCTTTGATTTTCGAGCGAAGGATAATGTTCTGCGATTGCTTGAGTCCGGTTACCATCGTCATAATCCGAATCGGTCGGTTATGGATGATCTTGGTTTTACATTTGGACTTTGGAATGGGGATTCAGAAATTCGATCAGCCTCAATAAGTGTGACCTGTGGCTCTTATGTTGAGAATCCGCACTTACGCAATTCCGTTGTTATTGACTTCCCAGAAAACCTTGGCAGTTTGGCCGAAAAGGACCGGTGCGTTCAAATTCTCAAGAGCGTGGTTGAAACATGGGAGCCGGATTGGGCTGGCGTGATTTCGAGAATTTCTCGCAATATGCGCCCCTTCAATCCGGCATTGCCTTTTGTGGATTGGATGATTTATGTCAATCGAATTGGGATTGGACATTTTATGCTTCCTGCGACGGCCACGAAAATGGAGGTTGTAGGAAAAGGAACGATTGTAATCGTGCAAAATCATCCGATTGATCCTTCCAATTCAGCCGACATGTTGAATGTCAAAGAAGTGAGTGGATCTCTCAGCCTGACTAAGTGAATGGATTGAATGCTGCCAATGGCATTGCCTTAAAGGGTTTTGGTGTCGCACTCGGGCGATACATGTCAACATCTTTGAGACCAAAAATGTAAGTGTACGGTATTTTCCTTGCCCGCCTGGATGGGTCTGTGAATTGTGTTGGATTGGGCGGGTGGGACAGGAATTCTTACCGGGCATTTGTCTCCAACCATGGCAAGGACCACGCCCAATATGATGCCACCGGGGGCGGACAAATTCGTATCAATGACCAGATCATGAGTACGATTGCGGGAGATCTGGTCACCACCGCTTCCACGGCAACCTCCATCCATTATGCCGGGCAATCACAACTCATTGCCGATGGGAAATTGGATGTGGCGGAAACAGGCCAAACCGGGGACTACCATCTGGAAGAGCGGACCCGCTACAGGATCCAGGATACCGAATCGATTCAGTCTCTTTGGGCCAATGATGCTTGGACCGAAACAAACCACCCCTTCACAGTCGACCAGGAGGCGCATAACGCCTGGGTCTATAACCAAACGGTCAACC
>SYLG01000059.1 GCA_005808665.1 Planctomycetia bacterium
CCGAGCTATCCCATTCCTCAGTCTCTCGCCAATCAGGATCAAACGCCTTGAAACAGAACCTGTAAAGAGGATTTGTAGTCCCGACTTTTGCAGCCTGATTTAACTTTTTTCCGGGAAAAACACGGTTTTCATGGTCCCAACTGCGTACTTGGGTTAAAACGCATGTTTTTGGTATGCGGTCCCCGGTTTCTAGGGTTATAGGTAACCGGTTTGGATCAATCCTCCAAAAGGGGTTGCCAAACAGAAACCGGCTTTTCAAGCAAAACTAAAATCGGTTGAGACCAACTCCCAAAGTGGCAATGCCGTTGATCCCTACCCACCAATAAAATGGGGAAATGTGGCAAAAAACCCCCCAACGGGGCGAGTCATTCAAGAATCCAGCCCCTAATTGCCTCACACTGGGGTAATTCCCGAAACAATTGAGACTTGCCGATACGGGACAGCCAAAAAGGTTCCTTACAAGGTAGGGAGTTGCCACTCTCCCCTTCGTTCCCGGTCGTACCAGCCTTCCACCTCTTTGGACGCATCCACAAACTTCCATGCTTTGGGATCCCATTTGAACTTTTGCCCGGTCCAGTAGCCAATGTTGCCCAGGTGGCAAACCGTCACGCTGCGGGCACCCACCTCGACATCACAAATCGGGCGCTTGCGACTTTTGATGCAGTCGAGCCAATCGCGTTGATGCCCGGCCGACTTGTAAAGTTTTACCGAAATCTCTTCGGTCGGGGTCTTCAGGATAGATTCGGGGTCGGCGGAAATTTTTCCCCGATTGACCTGGATACGGCCCTTGGCACCAACAAACACTACACCATCGACCGCTTTTCCCGGCGCATATTCGGTGGCATGAATCAACGGCACTCCATCGGCGTAAATAAACTTGAGCCCCGTACCCTTGGAGGGGTCGGAGGGCGGAATGATCTCCACCGGACCGGATTCATCCGCTCCCAAACCCCACTGGGCAATGTCAAAATGATGGGCACCCCAATCGGTCATCATGCCGCCTGAGTATTCGCGGTAATTGCGCCAGTTCGGAAAGTGGTTGTGAATCCCCCGGGGGGATAGGACGGAGTTGTAGGGACGCTTGGGAGCGGGCCCGAGCCAACGATCCCAATCGAGACCCTCCTCCATGGGTTCTTCGGGCAAATCACACGGTTTGCTGGGTCCGGCCACATTGGCATAGACCGCTTCAAGCTTGCCTATTTTGCCACTGCGGACCAGTTCACAGGCCAAACGGAAGTTGCTCTCCGAGCGTTGTTGGCTGCCTACCTGAAAAACACGATCGTATTTTCGCACTGCATCGACGAGGAGCTTGGCCTCGCCAATGGTCAGGGTCAGCGGCTTTTCACAATAAACATCCTTGCCTGCTTTGATGGCCTCGATAGCGGGGATTGTGTGCCAATGATCCGGGGTGGCAATCACCACAGCGTCGATGTCCTTGCGGGCGATCAGTTCGCGAAAGTCGATGTAGGCGGCACACCCTTTGAAGGTGCCACTTTTTTTGGCCTCGGCGTATCGTGTTTCCACGGTCTTTTGGGCATGAACCCGGCGTTTGGTATCGACATCACAAACGGCAACGACTTGGGTATCCTTTTGACCCAGGAAATGACCCAAATGCCCGGAGTTCATTTTCCCCACCCCGATAAAACCCAAGCGCAACCGCTCGGAAGGGCTTTGACGGGAGAAAAGGTCCGTCGTGACAAGGGGAGCACTCGCCAAAACGGCAGAGGCGGCTACAAATTTGCGACGCGTAATCGACTTCATCGGCGGAGACCTCGAAATGAGGATGGGTGGGAAACCGGAGGAATCTTCGGCCTTAAGAGAATCTAGCCGGATTTCCGAAAAACACCCACCCCTTTCGATTTCCCAAAAAGGGTTTCACATCCGGATGCGAACGCCCTGTTTTTCAAGGCTTCGCAAAATGGCCCAACAAAGGGTTATCTCCATGACCCAGGTCGAAAGTGCAAACCAAAGGGGAGAGTCTTTTGGAGTGTATTTGTGAAAAGTGTCCTCAAGCATTCCCAAAAGGATGTAAGCCACCAAGGCGTTGCCACCTAGCGTTGCCAATACCGACCACGACCATTTCAAGCGGTCGCAAAAAACCACAAACACGGCGTAGGTCGCCAGGGAAAATCCTGCCCCAAAGAGGAGGTAGGTCAGGCTACCGGCCCGCTGACTCATGGTCCAGATATTTTTCGGTTCCGTGGGAGGAAAGAACGGGGGTTCCAGGAAAAGACGCCCGGCTGGGTGGGGGGCCCATTGTCCAGGCAGCTGAACCTTGGAACCCTGGGAGGAGGAGAATTGCAAATTGAGACAAGATAAGCCATATCCAAGCAGCATCAATCCCAAAGCCCAAGCCAGGATCGGAATGAGGGGATTTTTTTTGCTTTGGCCGGGCCGTTCACCCTGCGAATGGGCCGTCCAATCCAAGGCAAACGATCCAAAGATCAGCGGAATGGTCCAGGTGAGAAAGCCCAAGGGCCCTCCATCGATTCCCGTGGGGTCGGCATGGACCCATTGGTAGTTAAACCGAAACGAGAGCCACAGGTGCAACAGGCCCGAACCCGCCGCAAAAAAGAGTCTGGGCCAAAATCCCAACCCAATCACGGGCAGCACCCAAAGACTGGTCACCGCAATATGGGTAAGTGTCTGAAACAGGCTTCGTTTGCAGGCTTTTTCCAAAAACTCGGGAAAGGTCAGTCGCTTCAGGTCTTCCCAAGTGCCCACACTGCCGCTTAATTGATGGACAATGAGGGCGATAAGGAACAGTCCAAGGAATCGGCGGATGACTCGTGCCACCGCTCCCGACCAGCCGAGCCTTTCGAGATTTTTGAGGAAGGTGAGCCGATAGGCAAAACCGACCGCAAAGAAAAACTGGGGCATTACGGCATCGGCAAAACTAAAGTAGCTGTGGTGATGTTTGAAAACAGGCAGGATTTCTTTGAAGCTCCCCAAATAGTTGACAAAAGCCATGGCCAAAACGGTCCAGCCCCGGAATTGGTCGAGGGAGACGACCCTTTGCGATGCGATAACAGGAGTGGAGGCCGCCTGGGGTAACATCAAAGCGAACCTCCGTCGCTAATGGGTTGGGGCATTCCCAAAAGGTTACGCTGCGGTTGGTCCCTTGGCTACAGGTCAAAGTCAAAGGAGTTCTTCCCTGGCAGGACTTCTTTGTCCAGGGGAGTGGTCGAAAGGTCTCCCAGTTTTTCGGAAATCCGCTTGGGTTTGCCAATGGAAAAATCGACATCCTCGTTTTTTCGCCCAATCGTCGTTCCCAAAAGGTTTGTATCCCTCAGAACCACTTTATGCTTGCCAACCACCGCCCCGTGGACACCTTTTTGGCCTTTCAGGGCAAAGAATCCCCTTGCGTCGGTTATCGCCACCGAGGGATGTCCTTTTTGGGTGGGAATAAATTCCACCTGAATTTTCTCCAGGGGCACCCCTTTCAACTTTACTGTCCCGGTCACCTCCGAGTAGGAAATACCATCCCCTCCGCAACCCAAAAGGGTCATACTCAAAAGGGCCACTGCCCCGAATCGAAAAACCGTGACCTTCATGATTCTCCTCCTTGCATGTCAAAAAAACGGGTTACCTGTTGATTGTCGTTGGGGCAAAGGGGTCCCTTGCCAAGTCAATGTCAAGGGTGTTCTTTCCTGAATGCACTTCCCATTCCAAGGGAGTGGACTGAATGTCGCCTGGATCTTTGCTTTTTTCTTTGCTTTTGGGAATCCGGTTGGGGATTCGTTTTCCATCCTTGTCAAGGGATAGGTCTTTATCCTCGTTGAACCGGCCAATGGTAGTTCCCCACAGGGTCGTATCACGAAGAACAACCCTGTGTTTGCCGACGGCTGCTCCAAGGATTCCTCTTGGTCCCTGCAGGACATATTGGCCATATTTGTTGGTGATGGCAACCGAGGGTTGGCCCTTGAAAACAGGATAAAAATCGACCTGGATTTTATCCAGGGGAACCCCGTTTTGGTGAATGGTGCCCCTAACCTCGTAATAGGATACGCCATCCCCTCCACAACCGGTTAATCCAAGCAAAGCAAGGACCATTATTCGGCAACAACCACGATCCATAGGCGTACCCAAAGTTTTCATTGGGGCAAAAACAAAAACAGCAGGTTGGAAATGGGAAACAACCCCGGTGGTAAAACCGGGGGGCAGATTGCCCACCTTTAGTCAGGTGAAACGGTCTCGCCCCTGGACCGGGTGCTTAGCCCAATCAGGTTGAGGACGGGCAAGGACTCCCGGATGAAGCGAACCGACCCATCGACCATACAGAAGTTGGCACCACCCGTGTGGCCGCTACCGTAGGCGTTGAGTCGATCTTCAAAGGTTTGTTGATTGACCGCCGCAGCATTCATCTTGAAGTTGATCGGCACCCCGGCACCAAGGTGAACATCGGCTTCCCCGCCAAACCAACACCAACCCCAGTCGGCGATCCTATCGTCGATATTGGGATCCGTATCAAAAACCGGGTCGTAAAAATGGCGCTCACCAAAAAGAAGGGTGTTGGTCGTTCCATCAATTACATCTGCCATGCGCGTGGCGGTATTCCGGAAAAACATACCCTCTCCGGTGGCAACTTTGCCTCCACCCACCACGGGATACAAAAGCGATGGACGGGAGGTGTTGTTTCGTGGATAGGAACGGCGACCCGAGTTGCCGTAATAACTGTTGATGAAATAGTGGTCGCTATCGGCCGGGCTGACGGCAGCGTTCATGGGAGTCGAAGGCAAGTTCGAGGGACAAACCAGCGACTTGACGATTTGCCTGGTAAAGCAACGAGGATGCCACTGCACCCCGGTGGGATCGGCGGGATACCGTTGGTTGTTTCCGAAGGTGAATTTGTCCCACATTTTGTAGAGGTTTTCCGCCTCAAGGAAGGGAAGCATCTGATAAAAAATGGGCCACCGGGTGTTCACCAGGGTGAGGTCATCGCGGGGGAAAGCCCCATCGTTACGGTTGATTCCATAGGGAAATTTTCCGATGGAATCGTGGCAGGCGTGGCTGGCAATGCCCAGCTGTTTGAGATTGTTGGTACAGGTCATACGATTGGCGGCTTCACGGACCTTTTGGACCGCGGGCAAAAGGAGGCCAATCAAAACGGCAATGATGGCAATCACCACCAATAACTCGATCAGGGTAAAACCCCTCCGAGGGGAAACTACCGGGGATAGAGACATAAGTAATCCTCCCAAAAGCGGAAACAGAAAAAGACTACATCACCCTCCTTGTGAGAAAGGTCTAGTGGAATACTATCCTGATCCATCAGGTGTGAAAAGGCCATTATGAAATTTTTTTAAGATTTGGATGCGAATGTTTGAAAAGCAATCGAACCGTGCAAAAGGGGCCAAAGGTTGCTCTTGGTAATCCCCCTGTTTTTGGCCATTTTGGGATCATGAACTTTACTTCCCGAAGCACATTTTTTATGGTCCTTTGTCCTTGGACTTGGACAATAGCATCATCATGCCTTTGTCCTTCAATCCCTCAAAAACCAAGGGTGAACCTTTCATGGATCTTCGAATGCTTGGCTGTTCCGTGGGAACTTTTGCCACCGTTTGCGTGGTTTTGCTTGCTTCGGGAGAATCCAAAGCTCCTGCCAAGGCTCGTTACTTCAAGGGAAACCTCCATACCCACTCCCTTTGGAGCGATGGGGATGATTTTCCTGAGATGATTGCGGATTGGTACAAAACCAGGGGGTATGATTTTTTAGCCCTTACCGAACACAATACGATTGCCAACTCCGTCCGGTGGGTCGATGCAGAAAAGGATGAAACGCGCCGCCTTGCCGTGAAAAAATACCTCGCCCGCTTTGGCCACGATTGGGTCGAACGAAAACAAGACCAGGGCAAGGAGCAAGTCCGGCTTAAAAAACTTGCCGAGGTCCAATCGAAACTGGACGAACCTGGGAAGTTCTTGATGATTTCGGGAGAAGAAATCACCCATAGCTTCCAAAAACTTCCTGTTCACATGAATGCCATCAACCTGAAGGAAATCATTCGCCCTGTCGACGGAGCGAGCGTGACCGAAACGATGCGGGTCAACCAAAGGCAAGTGGCGGAAAAGCGCAAAAAATCGGGTGAAACGATTGTCAGTTTTCTCAATCACCCCAATTTTGTTTGGGGGGTTAGTGCCAAGGATATGGCTCCGGTGGATGAATTGCGGTTTTATGAAGTCTACAATGGCCATCCTGGCACCAATCAGCAAGGGGATGGCACTCGTCCCTCCGTGGAACGAATTTGGGACCTGGTATTGGCGAATAGGCTTTCGTTTCCACGGGGAGTTCCCCTTATGGGCCTCGCCACCGACGATTCGCACAATTACCATGTCAAGGCAATGAATAAACCCACTCCCGGACGAGGTTGGATCATGGTTTGGGCCAGGGAACTGGAAACGAGGCAAATCATGGAAGCCATTGACGGTGGGGATTTCTACTCCTCCACCGGGGTTACCTTGAGCCATGTGGGCTACAAAAACGGTGTTTTATCACTCAAAATTGAGGGTGAGGTGGGGGTTTCGTACAAGACGGAGTTTATTGCCACTTTGAAAGAATCAAGTGAAGAGGCCATTGGTGCGGTTGTGGGCTCTTCGGAAAGTTTGGAGCCCGCCTATAAAATTAGCGGAAACGAATGGTATGTCCGGGCCAGGGTGACCTCCAACCAGGCCCACCCCAACCCTTCGTTCAAAGGTGAGGTCTGCACCGCCTGGACCCAGCCTGTGTTGCCTTAGTCCAAAGTTACGCAGAATGAATTCCCCTCCAATGGTGAAGTTGCTGGCGAAACCTGACGGGGTGGTGGCTTTTGAAACACAAAATTGGGAAGCGGTGGTGGTGCACCTTACGAACCACCACGCCCTAATGGGGATCAATCCAAAGGCTGTGAATAACGGCTCATCCCTGGAGGGATTTGTAGTCCCGTCGTTGCAGGCGGATTTGATTTTTTCCCGGGAAAACCGGGTTTCCATGTTCCGAACTCCGTAAGGTGGGCTAGAACAAAGACTATCGACCCCTTGGTTCCGAGCTTTATACATTTAGAAAATATTCTTCTGGAGGTATTTTCATGGATCGTTTTGATCGTCGTGAGGCCCTTGCCGCTTTGACCCTTGCCCTGGGTGGCAAGGGCGTAACCCCTGCCCGGGAGGCTTTGCAACGGTCGGACCGCCTATCATCCGAAAACAAAAAGGAGGGAACCACAGATTGGCAGCTCACCAATGTTCGAATGGACCCAAAGGCCAAGTTTCGTCAATCGCTCCTCGAAGGATACGCCAACAGGATGAGCGTGTTTGCCGGGGAGAAAATTTCCTTCCATGTCAGTAGCAAACCCGAGGCCCCCTTTCACATCGACATCTACCGCCTTGGCTATTATCAGGGAACGGGTGGCCGCCACCTCGGTCGGTTTGGCCCTTTTCCAGGGAAAGCTCAAACGGTACCCGAGTTTGGAGCCAAACGCCTTCGCGAGTGTGATTGGGCACCTTGCACCACCCTTGAGATACCCTTACACTGGCCAAGCGGCGTTTACCTTGGAAAACTGACCTCTCCGAAACACCGCTACCAAAGCTATGTCATCTTTATTGTCAAAGACAATCGCCCGGCTGATTTTTTATTCCAGTGTAGCACCAACACTTGGCAGGCTTACAACAAATGGCCGGATGCCTCATCGCTTTATGACAACGACCGAAAGGACCAAAAGCCTCTTGTTCCCAATGTTCAGGCGAGTTTTGATCGTCCCTTTGCCAAGTATCCCCAGGTAACCGACAATCCCCTTTCCCTGGGAACAGGCGAGTTTCTCCTGTTCGAGTTTCCTTTTTCCTATTGGTTGGAACAACAGGGATACGATGTCACCTACTGCAGCAATGAGGACATTCACAAACATGGATTGCCGTTTGTTACCCGTACCAAGGGATTTCTTTCCATTGGTCACGACGAATATTGGAGTCGGGCCCAATTTGACACATGCCTTGAGGCGGTAAAGGCAGGGGTCAATTTCGGTTTTTTCAGTGGTAATGCTGTCTGTTTTGTCACCCCTTTTTCCCCATCCACCCGTGGTGCCGAAAACAGGATCATTGAACGGAAAGGGCGTTACGGGGGGATGCGCCCCGAGGAAGAAAAATGGATGGCGGAACTTGAAACAGCCCCGAATGAGAACACACTGATCGGGGCACGGACGGTGATACCGTTCAACGGGTCAGGCGATTGGATCTGCACGAATCCTGAGCATTGGATTTTTGCCCATACCAGGATGAAAAAGGGGGACAGGATCCCCGGCCTGGTGGGCTGGGAACATCATGGCAACCCGGCAGAAATCGCAGGAATCGAGGTGGTTGCGGCAGGAAAAACCTGGAACAGTGGTGAGGAGGAATCCCACTATGAAGCGACAATCTATCCAGGCCCCAAAGGGAATACGGTATTCAATGCCGCAACCATATTCTGGGCCCAGGGACTAGGTTCTCCCCCGGGGCATTGGTTGCCATTCGTCCACAATGGCCGACCCCACGGCCCAGACAAACGCGTGCAACAGATCACGAAAAACCTGCTTGAGAAATGGCGTTCGTAGGGACAAAAAACCTTGGGCAACATTTCCCAGCCGCCAAGTCAGGCATTGCCCACCAATCGTGGGAAAGCAGCTTTCCTGTGCCGGGAAAACCGGAATTCATTTGCCATGGAACTGAAACGCGTATAATTTGGCTCGTTTTAGTTTGATATAGACCCTGACCTCCTGTCCGCCAAGGGATTTAAGGTTGGGATTACCCTTCCACGACACCAAATGGTTTGGAAAATTCCCCCCGATCTCATCGCACTCGTTCAGGGTGAATCCGGGGATGGGCCGATCTTCGACATTGCGAAGTTCCACAAAAGCCGTACCCATTGCCCCCGTATCAATGTTTAACCGCAATTGATTGCCCACGAACCTGAGCAAAGGGGTTTGCAACCAGCCCCCCTTGTAATCCGCATCCGCCGAGACAAATCCATCCAACCGTTGACGAACAATCCCAATACCGCCTAATTGCGGAGCGGCTTTTTCATATTCGGCACTCAAAATAGCTCCATCGTGCAGGCGCCCCGTAGAGTTGTAATACTGATACAGGTAGTTGCCGCGGCGAGCCATTCCAGGCCCCATCACCGCATACCAACGGTCCCATTCCTCCGGAAGACCGGCGGGAAAATATGGCTCCCGTGAGGGGCGTTGCCACCGAATTCCATCGCGGCTCACGGCCAATTGCACCTCAAGGGGTCCAAAATCCTCCCACTGCCCGGGCCTTGGAGGAATCACAAAAGGGTGCCGCTTGGGTGAGAAGTGTCGAAACTGGGTGGTAAACATCAGGTAGGTATCCTGGGCACTCTCGTATATGGTGGCGGCGTTGTAGTAGATGTCCGAATCAGGATCATCCCATTCATCCGCCGCCAGGACCACATTTCCGTTTTTGGTACTGAAGAAGTGTCCCGGGCCCTTGAAGTGGTTCACCCCCCAAGGCTTAAGCGGGTCTTCTACTTCGATCCGGGCGATGCGCCGCTGATTGGGATTGTCATAGGCTAAAGCCCGAAGGTAAATAACATATTTTCCAAGGCGATGATCCCAAAGCACAATGGTTGGATTATCGGTGAAGTAGGGGAGAACCCGGCCAACCTCCTTGAAATCCAGGCCATTGGCGGAGGAAAAGGCATAAACTCCATCTGTCAAAGGGTCAAAGGGGGACTTGGATTTGAGGAGGAAAAGCTTGTAGCGTCGTGCGGGATCAGGATCATGGGAGTCCAAAAAAATGGTGGAGAAAATGCCCCCGCCAATCGACCTTCCGGTAGCTTTGAAATGCAGGCCATCGACACTTTCGTAAATGGCAACGCCATCGTGGCCCACATACATCCGAATGATGCCTTGATCCTCGATCACCCTGCTGACATGGCCCATCAGCGGTTTGCCACTAGCGTTTAATATCTGCCCCAGTTTCTGGCCCGGATTGGTCCGTAAATTGACCCCCTCACTTTTTGCAATGTAGCGGTGATCAATGAAAAGCTGTTTGCGATTGCCAACCTCCAGGGACCTTTCATCGTGCACCTGAAGAAATGTCAAGGCAAGGGCTAAGGCATGAAACATGGTGGCGATCTCTTAAATAGGTGAAAACGGTATTTTTGAAACCTTGAAACAAGACTTGGCCGGTTGGGCCGGCTTGGAGCCTGGAATGCATAGGGGAAAAGTTAGGGTGGCCCCCAAGGCTTGACAAAAACGGGGCCTGTCAAGGGTTTGGGATCCCATGGGTTCACCATGCATTTTCAAGGATGCGAATACAATCCGAAAGGTCCAATCGCCTGGGTGTGACGCGCATGATTCGTTCCACGGCAACTGCTTTGGCGGCAACCTCCGCCGTCTTTTCCCGTGGGAAACCAAGTTCCCTCAAGCGATCGGGAATCCCAATCCGTTTCCGGAGCGTTACAATGGCATCGATGGCCTTTTTTGCCGCCATGTCCTGGTCCATTTGGGTCGTGTCCACACCCAACCAGGTGGCGATTTGGCCCAATTCAGCTGCCCTTACGCCAACAAATTCGGATAAAACAAAGGGCAATAGCAGCCCATTTCCCGCTCCGTGACTGACATGAACGACCGTGGCGATGGCATATTCAAGAGCGTGTACCGCCCCGACGCCTACATTGGAAAAAGCCAATCCACCAAGCGTAGCCGCAAGAGCCATTCCTTCGCGATCCGCCATCGATAAAGGTTTTTCAACCGCCTGTGCCAGATGTTTTCCCACCAGACGAATTGTTTTTTCGGCCATCAAATCACCCATCGGGTTCTTTCCCTGATAAAGGGATCGCCCCGGTTCGGGCAGTGGAAACTGTTCGTTGGAAATGGCGGTAAAAGCTTCGATGGCATGGGTCAGGGCGTCAATTCCCGAATCCGCAGTGACCTTTGGTGGGCAACTTAGGGTGAGCAAAGGATCGACGAGAGCGACAAGAGGCCTTAAAAAGGGGGACAAACTCCCTATTTTGATACCCGCATCGGGATCGGTATAAACATCCGCATGGGAAACCTCCGACCCGGTTCCCGCCGTGGTCGGAATGCAAATGAGGGGAACGATGGGGCCAGGCAAACGATCATCGCCCGTGTAGTCCCTGGGATGGCCACCATGGGCTAATATCTTGCTGGTAAGCTTGGCCAGGTCCATATTGGACCCTCCGCCCAATCCGACCAACCCGGTGGGGCCAAAGGCCCGGGCTGCCTCGACGCTTTTGAGAATGGCAGCTAGCGACGGTTCCGGTTCTCCCCCCAGATGGACAGCGACATCGATCCCTGACGAAAAAAGTGGATCGACCACTTTTTTGACAATTCCCGCTTGGTCAAGGATGGGATCGCTGATGACAAAGAGTTTGCGGAGTCCATGTTTTTGGGCCATTTCCCCCGTACGGAGGCTTGCATTTTGCCCAAAAAAAACCTGGCTCGCCGAGCCAAAAGACCAAATGGTGCGCATGGTATCCCACTTGAAAGAAGGTTGTGGAACAGGCTCCGGGTTTTGCCGGACGACTCGGACCCACTTTTGTTTTTGCCAAACGGAGATTCTAAGGAGAATCCAAGGGAGGGCACCTTGCCATCTTGTTGAAGCCGATTTCAATGGGTTGCCATTGGCCCCAACCCTTTGCCCGATAAAAACGGCAAAGCATAGGTTAGTCCAGCTCGATCCAGTTTTGAAACGCCAACTCGTCCACATTGCGTCCGCTGACAATAACCACAAGATCCCCCTCCCCATCGAGATTGCCCTGCTGACTCAAAAGGGCCGCCACGCCAATGGCCCCGGAAGGCTCACAGCGTAACCCGTGGTGTTGATACATCCACCGCATCGCTTTGCGGGTGGCAAGGTCTTCGATGACAAGCGATTGACCCACAAGCCGTTGTAAAATGGGCCAGTTATGTTCCCCCACATCATAGGAAAGCAACCCATCACAAATGCTATTGGGTCGGTCCAGACGGACCCGTTTGCAAGCGGCAAGCGATTGACGAAAGTCATCCGCCCCGGTCGGTTCGACACCAATGATTTTGGCGTTCGGAAAGGCGTCCGCAATGGGAAGGGCGTGTCCCGCCATCAATCCTCCTCCGCTGACCGGGCAAAAAAAATGGGAGATCACCCGTCCTTGTTCCAAAAGGTCGTCCACAATTTCAAGACCTCCCACCCCGTTGCCCGAGATGACATGGGGATCATCATAGGGGTGGGCCCGTAGGGCCTGTTCCCCTTCGACAATTTCCCGTGTCATTCTTTCCCTGTCTCCGGTCAAATGGTCAGTAAGGATGTCATAGTTTCGTACCTGGGCGCCAAAGGCCGTGGTCCTTTCCCATTTCACTTTGGGGGCTGATTTTGGCATCACCACGATCACCCGCTTACCATACCTCATGCCGGCAAAGGCGATCCCCGAGGCGAAATTTCCCGAGGAATGGGCGACCACCGGACGATTTCCGATCTGTTCCAGGTTGTGGGCCATCCAGTTGAGTGCCCCCATCAACTTGAAGGAGCCAACAGGAGTCCAGCCATAGTCTTTTAACCATACCCGCCGATGAGGGGGCAAACCAAGTTCCTTTTCCAGGGGGTAGGACCTCACCAAGGGGGCAGGGCCAAGGTGCTCACGAAGGACCGCCGCCGCTTCCCGGACATTCTTTATAGAGATATTGGCGGGTGTCATTGTTGTTATATCCTTTCCATCAGGGAATCCAGGAAAAGGGAAGCTCACTGCCTATCCAATCCCTAAGGCCCTGGAGTTAATCTCCCAATGGGGCATTGGTCCCAACCATGGACCCCAACGATGGTTTTGATTCGATGTAGTTTCGGTGGACCTCCAGGTAACACGATTGCACCAATGCATCCGCGGCTGTGGCCGACATGAACCCTTGGGAAAACCCGGGCATTTCAGGATCAATACTAAGGCGGGCCGCATGCACGAGATGGGCGATCAGGTCTATGGGGTCTTCATCCCCCACCGCAATGCGAATGGTGGTAAACGGAATGCCAGCTTTATCCAGGGCTTCCGGGGACAGCTCGGAATGGGTGGTGAGTGCGGGACAACTGACTATGGTGTTGGATTGGCCAAGGCTTACCATGTGGCCAAAGGTGGGGGAAAGATTGTCGAAAAAACGCTGGAATAAAAGGTGCGGGATTTGGGCCTGTTCAAAATCAAGGGTAAAAAGGGGTGCAGGCAATCCCAAAAACAGGAGCTTTTCCCGTAGGGAGGCGTTTTTGCTGGTGGCCAGTTCATGGCAATGAACGGTAATCCTTGGGTGTGATGCCAAAAAACGGGCCAGAATTTTGGTGTTGATACACTTGGCCATCATCCTCACTTCCAGAGTGCGGATGCCCTGCAGAACCTCAAAGGCAGCATCCGCATTGAGGAACGCCCCTTTCACATAATAGACATTCCAGAAGAGGGTTTCATTCCATTGCACACCTCCCGCGGAACCTCCTTTGGGAAGAAACATGTCTTCGTTTTTGCCAATGACCACCCCGCCAATGACGCTTCCGGTGCCGGATAGGTCCTTTGTGTAACTGTGAATGACAAAGTCCGGCCTGTCGACCGGGTCTGCGGTTTGAAGAGGTCGGCAAAGAAAAGGAGTGCCAATCGTGGCATCGAGGATCACCTTGAGACCGGCCAAATGGGCCGCCCGGCAGATCCCCGGAACATCAAGGACATGACCATGGGGATTGCAAGGAGATTCCATGTACAGGTAAGCACGACGCCCGTTGGCCAATCGATCGGCATGAAGCACAATGACACGGTCAAGGCACGCTTGAAATTCTTCTACAAAACAGCCATCAAATGTCTCCACGACAATTCCCAAATTCGAAGGCTTGGCATACCAATCATGAAGGAGTTGATGGGCTCCCCCGTAGATATTGCGGCTGGAAACAAGAACATCTCCCCGGCCCAGGACATGGGCCAAAACCGCATCAATCGCCGCCATACCGCTATTGAAGTTCCATGCGAAATACTCTCCCGCATAAGGCCCCGCCTCCAGATCGACGATATTATTGGCAAGGGCAATCGCCGTGGGATTCAATAACCTTGAGTAAATTTCCAGTAACAATTCCTTTCCTTCAAATGCGTCCGCGATCCACTCGGCACAGGCGTAAATGTAGGTGGCCGTTCGGGCAATCACCGGATTGGCGGAAAAGAGGGCGGTTACATTGTCAAACACGGGATACGGGCCCTTGGCAAATTGCGTCGTGGGACTGTACCCAAGTGCCTGATAACTTAACCTTGAGGGGGCCTGCAAAAGATCCAGTAGTTTGGCGATCTGAAAAGAAAGGAACTTTTTCGCATTAAAATAGGCGATCCTGTCCGTACGATCCAGGCCAGGGATGGCTTGGGCGGTAATCCTGGCCAAGGTTGCAATGTCGCCTTCTGCTTCGTAAAGGCGACTCGCAATGCTGGCAAGGGCCCGGCCATAGTCCGTGTCGGGATCAATACCGAAATGGTGCAACTGTTCCGTAACAAGGCCAACCGTATCGGTGGCGGTGGTGGACTTTCGCCTTGGAGACAAGGCGGTGGAATGAATACGCATGACAGGCTCCCAATAGGTTCCCGTTCTGAAGTTATTGGCACTCCCAAGTAGGGGTAGACTAGGACGAAGACGGGATTAGACGAGGATTGGTAGGATGTTTTTTTGGGCTGAATATTCCAGGTTTCGCGGTTCGGATCATGGAAACCAATGATTTCCCGGAAAATATTCCAATCCGCCTGCCAAAGTCGGGACTCCAAATTCCCTCCCTGGATGATCCGTTATTTCCACTCCATTGGAGGGGTGCCCGGCAGAGCGGGGTGGTTTGTAAAGTGTGCCACCACTCCATCCCCATTTTGTGATTCTTGTAGCACCACCCCGTCAGGCTTCGCCTGCCACCCCTCCAAAGAGGGGAATTCAATACAAGTGATTAGCTGTTATTCTCCTCTTTTGGTGGACGAGACTGGAAAACCAATATGCGATCGTCGGGATCTCCAAAGGATTAGCATTTATTCCACTCCATTGGAGGGGTGCCCGGCAGAGCGGGGTGGTTCGTAGAGTGTGCCTCCACTCCTTCCCCATTTTGTGATTCTTGTAGCACCACCCCGTCAGGCCTCGCCTGCCACCCCTCCAAAGTGGGGAATTCGTTAACCCAGGTTACCCGACATACTCCCATTTCTTGGGAAAGGCCTTATTAGGGATCCATAACAAGCCGAAAAATCGTAAAAAATCACCCCAACAGCGAAACTTTGGATTAGTCCTCCTCCGTTTCTGTCATTTTGCCAAATTTGCCATAAAGTTGCATGATTATGATCAAAGTTATTATATAGCAAACACCAAAACATAAACAGAAAAGTGATTCAAGTATGGCAATGGTCAACATAACTTTTGGCATAATAATCGGGCTGAACAAAATTAAACCATTAATGGCGAAAAGTGGAATAACAATTATAATATAAATAAAACTGACAACCAATCCAGAAAGAACACAATAAATGATAAAATTGACATTTGTGAGTTTGATGATTGCCCCCTCCCCGGTGACCAGGGCCAATTTCCGGAGGGTATGTTGCACAAAGCCACCACAGGTAAACAACATTCCAAATGCCAACATGAATGTCAACGAAAGAAATCCTAAAAATGTCAGGGAGGCGGCCTGAGCCTCGGCCGCAAACGCTCCATCTCTGCCCCCGCCAATTCCACCACCTATTACATCCACGAATTCTAAAAGCAGATTAAAGCCAAAGAGGGATAGCACAAACCATACTATCCACATCAAACCCGTGCCCAAGCAAAAATAAAAGGTAAGGGATGCCGGGCCTTTGGCAGGAGCGGGCGCCGCCATACAAAATCCCAACCCGATCACCGACAACACAAAGGCAACTGGGCCCAAGGGGAAACAGAGAAGGTTGACCAATCCTCCAATTAAAAGCAGCAGAATTCCAAGCCTTGTTTTTTTGAGATCCTCCAGAAGCTGTTCCTGTTTCTTTTGATCCTTTTTGGATCTTATTCCTGATGGTTTTGGCCCAAATATACTAGGTAATGCCTGCCTTGCCTCAATCCAATCGGCCATGCCGGCTTTCCAGACCATGGTGCTATTTTTAACCAGCCCGGAATCGATGAGAGATTTGAATCCGGAAAGATCGAAGGGCCCATGCCGGTTCCCTTCCGTATCCGCCCAATACCAGGCTTCGTTCCCCGGACCGGGATTGTTGGAATGGCCTTGGCTGGATGCGGCGGGTTCCGCATACGATGATTCCACAACTTTCGGTGGGAAAATCGTGGTCAGGGTGGAGGCAGGAACCCAAAGGACCCGGTCGGTGGAAACCTCATGGAACGATTTCAGTTGCCCCCGATCGCGAAGGGAAACCAATTGGGCATCTCCAAAGGGTCCCATCACCTTTCCGCGAAGCCTGACAAAATACATAGGCGAACTCATGATTATTTCCTGCTAAGTTTTTTCAACTCATCGGTTACCTGATCGGAGGGGACACAAAGGGCAATCCCTTCCTGCTTTATTGCTTTTAATGTAATCACTCCCACCACTTTTCCATAGGGATCGATTACCGGTCCCCCTGAATTTCCCTTGTTAATGGAGATAGATATTTGAAGCATTGCCTTTAAGTCCATGTGGATAATTTGGCCAATCACACCCTGGGCAATGGTGTTGGGTAGTGAATCACCCTCTATCCCCGGAGAGCCAATGGCAACAACTAGTCTGCCAGGCTTGAAATGGCTTTTGGGCGCCAACTCCAACGAAGGCAAATCAGAGTTCACGGAAACAAATGCCAAGTCTAGCTTGGGAACCCTTTTCAGGATGGTGCCTATTTTGCCTTTGGCTTCCATACCTTTGGCCGAATGAAATATGGCCCATACTTGATGCCCGACCTCGAGCGGATTCACCACATGGTCATTGGTGACCAGGAGGCCATTCGCCACCAAAAAACCCGAGCCTTTCCCTATTCCGTCCCCTTTTCCAACAAAAATTTGCGCCACGGATGGGGCATGAAGGTCAAAAATCTCCTCGGAGGTATATTTAGCCTCTTCCTTTTTGGCAGCAACAACCGGAACCCCGCCTTCAGGGAGCACCTTACCTTCTTCCTTTTTGGCAGCCGCAATAGGTACCGGTTCTTTGGGAATTTCTTTATCTTCTTCTTTTTTGGCAGCAACAACCGGAACCCCGCCTTCAGGAGAACCATTATCTTCATCCTTTTTGGGCGGATTGTTGTTTTGGTTGCCTTTTTTGACTTGAGCTTGAACGGGATCTTTGGCCTTTTGATTGATTGCTTTCTTTTTTTCCACATCCGGTTTATTGATTTCCCTGATTTTCGGTCCATTGGCCTGCGCATGCAAATCGCGTTTATTGGAATCGGTGGACCAGACAACTATTATCACCAAGACCAACATTGCCACCACTCCCCCTCCGCCGAGGATTAGGGCCCATTGAAGGGGGGTGGTGCCTTGATTATGGGCATCGGTTGGGGAATGCCAATTGGTCTTTGTGGATAGAAAGACCCCGGTTTTAGGCTCTTCCAAACTCTTGACAACAATCTTCTGGACGAAAAGCCCCGGAACGGTGGAAAGGGGGGTCCAAAGCAATTGGTTGGCACTCCAGAGAGCGGATTTGGGAATGGACCCTTGGCTTATTTCCGCGATCAAGGTGGTTTTGTTCATAGGACCCAGAACCTGGTCCCTGAACTTAACAAAATAGGTAGTTTCTTTATCCATCGTCCTTGTCCCTGAAGTCCAACGGATTGACATGGAAAGAGTCAACCCAAAAATGTCAAAAGGGGGCGGCCCTTTGCCCCGACTTGGGGATAGGATTACCCCTTCCAATACAACCCGAGCCAAAGTCCCTATGGCCACCGTAACGGCAAGGATCGAATTTGGTCTCCGTACGCTCCCCTTGTCCCATTTTTCATTTGGAAAGCTTTACAACCCCCTAGGGAAGGGATCCCAAAAAACCTGGGTCCGTTTTCCAAGGTGCCATCTTCCGAGGTATATTGCCGAGCAAGGGATTCTTCCCGTTCGGCTCCAAAAACCCGGACAAAATCCAAAGTAAACCTCCTGTTCATTTTCTGAGTAGTCCTTTCAACTCCATGGTAACCTGCTCTGAGGGAACACAAATGGCAATACGGTCAATCGTTAACCCTTTATGGATGACTAACCCCACAACTTTGCCGGTCGAATCAATGGCTGGACCACCGGAGTTTCCTTTATTACCTGCAATGCTGAATTGAATCATATCAAATAAACCGTGGCCTAATAGTAGGCCAATCCCTCCTTAGGTTCTGGCGTTGGGTAATACGAAATTAACAACACCCAACCCCGGAGAAGCAAGGGCCACTACTTGTTTGAATGGCCAGAAATGACTCCTTGGGGCCAATTCCAGCGCCAGCAAATCGGAGTCTACCTTTACAAATGCCAAGTCCCTATGCGGAACTCTTTTCAGGATAGTGCCCTTTTTTATTTCTGTTTCCAAACCTTTGGCTGAATGAAATTGGACTTCGACCTCATCCCCAACCGTTAATGGTTTCACAACTTTGTCATGGGTAACAAGGAGGCCTTTCGCCACCAAAAATCCCGATCCTGTCTTGCCTCCCTGAACAATTTCCGCCACGGATGGGGCGCAAAGGTCTACTATTTCCTCGGGGATCAATTTATCCTTCTCAATTTTGACAAAAACATTGTTTGGGATCCCTTTTTTAGCCTGTTCCTTAAGCTTTTCTTTCTTTTTTAGAGCGTTTTTGTTGTTATTGGGCAAATCTCCTGCCTTGGTTGGCCAGACAACCATAATCATCAGGATAACCAATGCCATTACCCCACTTCCCCCGAGGATTAGGGCCCATTGAAGGGGAGTGTGGCCTTGAGTATGGGCTTCGGGGGAAAGGCGATTGGTTTCTGTGGAGAGAAAGACACCGGGTTTGGGCTCGTCTGTACCCTTATCAGGGATCTTGTGAAGGAATAGGTCCGGAAAGGTGGCAAGGGGGGACCATAAAAGTTTGTTGGCGCTCCAAAGGGCGGTTTTGGGAATGGAACCCAGTTGAATTTCCTCGACCAAATGGTTCATGTTCATTGGACCAAGCACCCGGTCCTTAACTTTCACGAAAAAGGTGGTTTCCATTGGATCTTCTCCCTTGGACCTATTGTTTAGTCTTGGCCAGGGCGGACATACTTTCAGCGATCTTTAAAATGGGAATCATCCTAGCCTCGACTTCGGTTTATGATCACCACCACAAACACAACAAGAGCGATAGCCCCAATGGCCAAAGCAATGGCGAGGATCGTATTTTCTTTCCGTGCGCTACCCGAGCGCATCCGCCCCAGTTTTTCATTGACCTGCCTTTCCAGGCCCTTGGGAAGGGGGCCCAGGTATTCCACTTGGGTCAGTTTTTCCAGGATGCTCTCTTCCGTGACATTTTGGCGTGCGAGGATTTCTTCCAGTTCCGAACAGGCGATCTCCTTTTCAAACTCGGTGTTGCGCCTTTGATCGAGTGATTTCAACCAGGAGTAAATGGTTTGGAGCTGGATCATATGATGGTCCGAGGAGGTCCAACCCATTTCGGCAGCGATTTGCTCCATTTCCACCAGCATTTGCCTGCATCGGTTTTCATCCTTTGCTTTGGCGGCAAAAAGGATTTGGGGAAGCATGGCGTTGGCTTTATGGAACAGGGTTTCCCTTTTGGCAGCCACACTAATCGTTCGGATCTCGTTGGCGATATGGGGAGGAGGGGAATTGACCCAGGGAGATTCATCAATCTCCTTCAATAGCTCCAGGATTTTGGTCGGTTTATTATTTTTTTTGGCATCATTCATTTCAGTGCGAATGGTTTCGATCCGCCATCGTTCAAAGGTGGCGAGGTCCTCCTGAAAGGCGATATTGCTAGGGTCGATCTGGAGCATTTCCCGGATGACATTCATCCGGTCCAGGTACGGGGCCCTTGAAAGGGCAAGAATCCTGTGCTTTTTCAACAAGGGTTTAAGCGGTTCCTCATCGGCATAGGCCTGGTTGAGAGCGGCAGCGGATTCCTGCGAAGGACGGCCAGCGATAGGCAAACCATAGAGGGCAATCGACTGGTCCCAAACATTGCGATCCTGAAAATCGAGTAGATTGATGGAATCCAGGAGGTCGGGTTCGGTTTTGGCCAAATGGAGGGCTTCGGAACGCAATCCTTTCTGGAGAAAGTCTTCGCACCGTTTGAGGCGGTCCAGGATGGGTCTGGATTCCAGGGCCAAATCCCGGGCGAGTCTCTCCAGTTGGGTGGTTTTGCCCAGGTCCCCAACCGAAAGGAGGGTCTGGATGTCTTCGGTTATTTGGGACAGATTGGACATTTATTTTAATATCTCTTTAAGTTTCGTGAGGTTATCAATGGCTAGAATTAAATCCGTAAATTTTTCATGGTTTTTATCTTGGTTTAAACTGCCTATATATTTCTTAATGGCTTCTCCATTTTTAAAAATGTGCCTTGTCGTTTGGTATGATATTTTCCATCTTTTGTCACCATTTTTATCATTCGCAAATATTAATCCGGTACCTTTTGCCCCTAAATTCAATTGTGTTAATGCAAAAATACAATCATTATCTGAAACATTGGTATTTTTTGAAAATTCTTTAGCCTGTTTCTTTTGGTCTCCACCATTGTCATTTTTTTTATTACTATTAGTTAATTCTTTGAAATACACCTCTGATAGTTTGTGAATATTAAAGTCAACATTTGGCACTGACATTTGTTCAGTGAACAATATTTTATCTTCCATGACTTTTTCAACCTTTTCAAATATTTGTTTAGTTATTTTCATTTGAAATTTTTTTTGTATCAATATTTCATCCAGTTTCTTTATTCTTTCTTCTATTTCTCCATTTACACCGTAAATAATTGTTGGTCTTTTGTCAGATTTCAATAAATCATTAAGGAAATCTTTGTGTTTTACATCGAAACTCAATAGCTTGATAATTTCATCATCTAATATGTTGCAATCCTTTATTTTTTTTACCAAATCCTCTTCCTTTTTTGATAAATTCATCGTTGTCTCCCATTTTAATAATTCCTTAATTTTGTTTTCTTTTGAACCGTATTCCTTATTAAATTTTGTTGATTGTTGCAGATAATTATAAACATAATCATCATTTTCTTTTTCAGTATTGAAATTCATTATTCCTAACCCAGGCCATTTTGCATCTGTAAACCTACGCCTTGAAATATTGAGCTTTTCTATTTCACCATTTAAGTCTGTTTTATTTTTTTCCAGTGTTTCTATTTTGTCCTTATTCCCTTCTATAATATTCTTTGTTTTTTGGGATTCTTCCACCGTGTCCTTTTTCATTTCATCCATTTCCCCCCGTTGGATAGCAACTTCATTTGCTTTTTCCTTGAGACCTGTTCGGTGCATAAAGATTCCCAACCAAATTCCCAATCCAAATGCACTCACGATTCCTGCCGCAAGGGTCAAGAAATAGAACAACAAGGAGACTCCGCGCGTTTTTATGATCGGGGGTACATGATCGGGGAATGGCCGGTCCAACCCCTTTTTTTCATTGGCAAAGGATCCCTTCGGAGGCGGAGGAACCGGACTGGGCGGAAAGCCCCCCGCTTCCGGTACTTTGTGCAGACCCGACCGCGGTGGGGATGGAATTCCATAGGGTACTCCCACTCCCTTGGATTCCATGGAACCGGTTACATGGACTATTGGATTTAAAGTCAGATTTGGGCCTTGCTGGGAGGCTTTGGGCAGGTACGACTTAGCTTCCACTTGAATTCCTGTTCGGGCTGCGATCAACCAATCGCCTCCCTCTGCCGCGGGCCATTTTTCCTTGGCCAGGTTCAAACATTCAGGATTCGACTTAAAATCGAGCGATTGAGCTCCACCTTGCTGGAGCATCCGCAACCGAACCTGATTCCCCTTGGGAAAGCCTTCCACATGGGTTGAGAAGGTTATCCTCCAGCGTTCGGCAGGCGAGAGAAGATTCAGGCTTTCGCCGATCAAGGACAGGCATTTTTTTCCATGGAGCGATTTGTCATAAAGGACCCAGGCATTTTGTTCCTTATGCAGTGTTTCCGCCAATACCCCACCCCAGCCTGGATCCCCAGTCAGGGAAGCCCATTGGTGGCAAACTTTTGAGCCAACGGAGGGTACATTGGGTAGTACGCAGGGGGGTAAAAGCCTGGCTTCGCCATGAAACTCACTTTGGAAAGGAAGGGCTTCCAAAAGGGAGACGGGTCCAGCATCGGGAAGTTCTGACTGTTCGAGGGCAAAAAACTCTCCCAGATAATTGAATCGTCCTGTATAATCATTTTTGCTGAGCGCAATTTTGCCAACAATACACCACGGATTAAATATGTAAAAAAAATAATTGACCGGGTTATACGAATGGTTGGGATCCCCGCTTGGATAAACCTCCTTATAGGCTGCAATCCTTGTTATTTCCTCGGACAATACTTTGGGTACCCTGTGTGATTCGGCAACGATTCCATACCCGGAGCCCCCTCTTAGAGTCGTTAGCAAGGATGTGAAAAGAAATTGATAAGCCATTTTGGTTACCCCTTGGAGTTTGCCTGGGTTTTGGGCCGTTTGACCAATTCCACAAAATTGATGGATTCCCGCGACAGGGCATAAAGGAAGGGAATCTCGGTCCACATGGGTTTGATTTGCGAGGGTTGGATGGTGTGGAGAGGCTTATTGGTGTTGGGTTCCATGAAATCGGGGTTGGCCCTGGGGGTGTGGCCCAGGGGACTTGAGGGCAAGTAGGTCACCTCACGGCAAAAAGCTTCTGCTGCGGAAACGATTTCGGGGCAAATGTTCAAAAGGAGAGTTCTGATCTCTTTGGAAATCTGGTTGATCGCATCCAGATCCAGACTGAATACCTCCCTTCCCTTTCTGCGGATCAGGGGACGATTGGTTGGGTCGATGGGCAAAAGCTCTTTCCAGGCATCCCATTTGTTGACCATGACAATGAGGGGCCGGTTATGGAGTTCGCCCTGGTTTTGACCTAGGAGTTTTCTCAATCGGGCGGCGCATTCCCTTAAAATGGTTTCCTGGCGGTTGGCAAAGGAGGGGCCCCCGGTTCCCTCCCCGGACGCCTTTTTTTGCCGGACAACCGCAAGGAACCGTGGGTCCTGCATCGGATCGAAGAGGAAAAAGAGAGCCCTCGACCGGGCGATATAGCCAGTCGTCCGGATGCGGTCGGCATCATCGCTGACCGCCTGGAACGATTCCCCGGCGCTGTCATAAAGGCAAATGACCTTGCTCCCGCTTCCGATGGTTTTGTAGTCGGGGTGGGTTACCGAGGGTTTGATTTCGAAAAGAAAGGGTTTGGGAAATTTCAGCTCCTGCGAGCCTATATAAACCCGATTAAAGATGGATTCTTCGGTAAACTGGGTTTTCCGGATCATGTCGCGAACCGGAATGTGTTTTTCCGGATCGGGCCTGAGAAAAAGGGATTCCTCGTATTGATTGATCGTGGCGTTCGATTCCGGGTCGGCATCCCCAAAGTCCAAACCAAAATCCCGGAGCAGACTTTTCCGGAGGGTCCAGGCCATCGAGCCCAACAAAAAGGATTTGCCACTGCCTGGCGATCCGAGCACCGAGAAAAAAAGGCAATGGGTGTCGAGCAGGATCCAGGGGATCACCAGATGACATCGTGGACAAGCCAAATCCTGACAGGATTGGCCTCTTGAGTCGAGGGCGTTTCCCTTGAGGTCAAACCGGGTGGGCAAAAACCGTTGAAGGGCGGAAGCAGGGGATCCGGGGGGATCCAGCCTGGGGTCTCCCCGTAGGTCCGTATGGCTGGAAACCCAAAGGATTTCGTCCGAACCAAACGCATGCCAGCAATGGGGACAGGTGATCTGTTTGAGAAGGCGTTTGCCCAGGGTGACAGGTCCTGCATCGGTCACGAACATGGTTCGATCCACCCCATTCAATGGAAACTATGAAATTACCCGTATTCCAAAATACCTGCCATCAAGCACCCGGTTGGGTGGAAGAAACGCAGTTGTATTCCTTGCCGCCTTTATAAAAACCAACACACTAATTGCATATTTTTTAATAGCACCATTTTTAACCTCCAAAATCAGTTGATGATTTCTGGTTCGGAAACACATTTTCTGCTTTCACCCTATCACCTGCAACCGGCGTCTACAAGCAAATTTTCCACATAAATATGGCGCAATGTTACTTTTTCCCTGCCTGACGATTTTCTTACCCCATCGTACCAACGATCTATGGCCTACCGCAAAGGTTCTGCTACAATAAGCAGCTGACGACAGCTGCAAGTTTGGCAGGAGGTAAAGGGGCATGGATGGTTGTGGATATTCTACACCTGATGTGCGTGTTCGTGCAGTTATGGCGGTCCGGAACGG
>SYLG01000060.1 GCA_005808665.1 Planctomycetia bacterium
AAGCGCACAGGGCGACAAACAAACAAGAACTCTATGATCTAACCGAAAAGAAACTGGAAAACATGAGCGATGATCGGAACCTTCTCCTGGGTTTATATTTCCGGTGTTGTGTTGCAGAACTTTTGCGGTAGGCCATAATTGGGTCCAAAAGGTCATTGGGGTCAATCCCTAGAGGACTTAATGAAGACGCCAAACGCTTGTCGGCACCTGTTTTTATTTGGTCCCGTTTCCTTTGTTGAATGGCAATTTCACAAAAACCCTTAAGGTTTTTGATTTTCCCGAATGCGGCTGGCGGGGACGATTTCCAACCAACCCTGTTTAGGTTTGGTTTTTGGGCTATTTTTAAACGGGGTATCCAGGGGTCCACCCAGCCCCGCCGAGAGCATATCCCGATGCGATTCTTCATCCGCACCCACAAGGGCCATAAGTCCTTTTTTCATCTGGTCACAACGATTGGCAAAAATATCCCGCTCTACCGTCCTGCCTTTCAGCTCGATCACCAACCGGTCCCGTTCCAAAGCCACAATTTTAAGAGCGGCAACCTCCCGAAGTAACCGATCCCGCTCCTCCACCACCACCAAAAGGTTTTTCACCTCGACTTTGAGTTGGTCCCGTTCCACAACCACTTCCCGCAATTCGGTTACCTCCCGGTGGGAACCATCCCGGACCTCCTCAACTTCCAATAACTTGATGCGAAGGTCTGCCTGGTTGTCTACCAAATGGCCATTGGTTTTAAGAGCAGCATCGAGCTCCCGCTCCAACCCCCTGGCATGGTTGCGCAATTCCAAATAGTTCGATTGACTCCCCTGGCTGAGGGCAAAAAGCCCAAAAAGGACCAATCCAATCCACAAAAGCGAACGACTCGATTGCCCCATAATGTCCTCAAACTGAAAAATTGGCAAAGGATCCGGAAGTGCCCTGTTTAGCCCAAGCCAAAAATGACCCAGCAGGGGAAACATCGACTACCCAATTGGCCCAATTTAATCAAATTGACCAGTATTCCTAAAATTACACGAAGACGGGCTTTTGAGATAGGGCAATCCTTTTCCTCGGCCTAGCCCTATTTTTCAACACAATGGACATAATAGGATAAATAGGAAACTTAATTATCCTCCGAATGATCCCGATTTTTGTAAACTTTCCCTCAAGTTTTCCCAATCGGCCTTTCTTTCGAGGGAACCCACAGGCTATGAACCTCGTGATGAATAGGAACGGGTTGCCTTGCTTTGAGAGGTCCGTGCTTTCCAATGGAAAGGGCCATGATGGCAAATTTTCGCCTTGTGCCGTGTCTGCTTCGGGCCCCTTTTGCAAGGAATTCCATTCCAGGATGGGGAATGATGGTCCTTGGTTTTTTGACCAGTACCCCTTTAATGGGGTGTCAAATCCTGGATGTACCTCAAGCCCTTGCCAAGGACCGCTCACCCACTTCCTCCAACACTCCTCCCACCCAATCGAATCCACCAAACTCCAAGCTAGCCACCCCTGTCACGGTGGTTGCCAAAGGAAGCCACTCTCCGGAAGCCGTTCTCCTACCGGTGGCCCTTGCCAACATCAAAACGCAGGCCAGGGAGGGAATTCGCCCCAACCCGGAACTTTTGCTTGCCACCCGCGGAATGTTGGCTGCCGTAACCCCGATTGACCCACCCCTTCCCATCCCGGCGGGCCCCTCGGAAACGGACCCTTTATTGGTGGTTTATCGGCGAGGGTACCAGTGGTTTCAGGGAACCGACAGTTTCACTTGCCGGATGTTTCGCCGGGAGGTCGTGCGGGGCAAGCCCCACCCCGAAGAGCTCATGTCGTTTCAATATCGCAAGGCCCCTTACAGTATTCATTTCAAATGGTTGGGTCAGGAGGGGAAGGGGCGCGAGGTGGTTTATGTGGAGGGGAAATATGAGGATAAAATCCAGACAAAATTGGCCGGAGGGGACATCCCTTTTGTCTCCGCCGGGAAACGAATGAGCTTTTCCCTCGACAATCCGCTGGTCAAGAACGCAAGCCGTCACAGTGTCCGGGAAGCGAGTTTTGGCTTTATGTTATCTACGGTTGGCACCATGATTGCGCATCAAAAGGAGAACAATCCCAAATTGGGAAGCATCCAGTATCTGGGCAAAATTCGTCGCCCCGATATCGAAGGGGAGATTGAACTGGTGGAATGCCGCTTGGCCCCGGGTGCTGAAAATGCCCTTCCCGAGGGGGGGCGCCGTCTCTATGGATTTGATCCGGTTTTGGGAAACCCGGTGCTTTTGCAAACCTTTGACTTCAAAGGGCAGGAGGTGGAGTATTACCGCTATGACCGCTTCTTTTTCAAAGGCCTTGAGGAAGATGATTTCAATCCGGAAGTCCTTTGGGCCCAACCGAATGGGAAACCAAAACAGTCCTGAAAGCGGGACTCTGCCAACCTGACAGACCCAACCGGAAAGCAAAATGCAGCTGTCGCCAGTTGGGGCAGGTAAAAAAAATCCCCCAATTGGACTTGCACGACCTAAGTTCAATCTTATCCTACCTTTGCAAGGAAAGCACCAAGCAACCAGGTTGGGTTGGCATCCTATTTGCCCGTAACTCTTGATTGGGTCTCGCGTAAACAGGATTCACGGCCAAGTGGTTGTGGCATCGCGGGAAGGATACGGCACCATGATGGCACTGGCCCCGGAAGCTCGGGACATCTCTGTCCTTATTGCTGACGATGAGCCTAGCAGTCGGGAAACCCTGCGAGGAATCGTTGAGCCTATGGGCTTTAAAACGATCCTGGCCCCGACTGGGGAACAGGCAATCGACATCATCCGGTCCATGTCTATCCATCTCGCCCTGCTGGACCTGAATCTTCCGCGAATGAGTGGACTGGATGTTCTTCGGATGGCCAGGCAAATCATTGCCGGGCTGCCCGCCATTCTCGTCACCGCGGATGCGACCGTGAAGGTGATGCGTGATGCCCAAAGGGAGGATGTTTTCAGCGTCATTCCAAAGCCTGTCAGCAAAAGCATAGTGGTCTATACGATCACCCGTGCCTTGGCCCAGCGTTATGGATCCGTTGGCGATAAGCCTCAAACCCCGGTTGCGTGACCGGCCCATGATTTTGACCTTTTGTTTGGTTTTGTTTGCTTGCACGGAGTTTCAAAAATGAAGACAGAGATCCATCCCCTTAACGACAAAATTCTTGTGGAGCGCCATGAAGCGGAATCTGCCTCGGCTGGCGGAATCCTGCTTCCCGATGCCGCCCGGGAAAAACCCCGCCAAGGCAAGGTCCTTCGCACCGGGCAGGGCAAAGCCCTCGAGGGTGGCAAGCGCGCCGCATTCCAGGTCAAAGTGGGCGACAAGGTTCTCTTCTCTTCCTATTCGGGCAGCGAAATTACCGTGGATGGTAAAGAATACCTGATCATGACCGAGGAAGATGTCCTCGCCGTTGTGGCCTAGTAAAGCCAAACCTGCTTCGCCCCTGGCAGGCCCATGATTATTGCTACCCCACTTTTTGCAAAGAATTGGGTGATATCCGAGTCCGGAGACGCAAGTCCCCGGATTTTTTTTAGGCCTTTGTCCTGGGTGCCTGGGAGTGGGGTCTTAACCCCTAATCCAGGTTACGCCGTTGGATTGATTTTCGAAGATTTTTGGCCTATTTTGGAACCATGATTGCGGTTTTTCCCCTGTTTTTGGAGTATGTCGATTTCCAATCGGCCCATAGTCCCAACCAACCTGCCTGATTATTGGCCGCCTCCTGTGCGAGTATAACCATGGAGTTTGAAATTGTTCGCGGATGCCCGGAACCGTTTCAAACAACATTTGCGGTAGGAAACGAATGAAAGCCATTGGAAATAGAAGGCAACGGTGGGCACCAGAGCCCGAAAAAGGGGATTTGTAGTCCCGATTTTTGGAGCCTGAATTGACTTTTCCCCGGGAAAACCTTGGTTTTCCTGGTCGAAACGGAGCAATTTGGGCTAAGCTAATCCTGAGATCTTAAACGAAAGGGGCAATACCTTGTTTCACCCGCATTGGAATTCAAATCGTGCTGTGATCCTTTTCGTCACCGCCGCAATTACCTTTGCCCCGAGCGGGGAGACATTGGCGCAAGATCGTCTTAAATCCATGCCCGGAAATGCCCAATACGAAAAACTATCAAGGGAAATCGGCAAGTCGATCCAGTCGGGAGCAATTCAGCCCACCTGGAAAGATCAGGGAAAAAGTGTGGAATACACCCGCGATTCGAAAAAATATGCCTTCGACATTGTCGCCCGGAAAGAAAGGGAACTAGTCCCACCCAAAGAGACGGAGGGTAAAAAAGGGCAAAGTCGGCCAACGAATGCCCCCACCAAGGGCCCCGCCCGTGGCAGGCAGGCCAACAAAGCCCTGTCCCCGGATGGAAAAACCCTTGCCACCTACAAGGACCGAAACATTACCCTGAGTGATCCCAAGGGGGAAAACCCCAAACCACTTACCACCGACGGAAATGAAAAGGCACGGGTCAAAAACGGCGTGGCCAGTTGGGTCTATGGCGAGGAATTGGAACAAAAAACGGCGCTGTGGTGGTCCCCCAATTCCAAAAAACTTGCCTACTACCGCTTTGACGAGTCCAAGGTCAAGGATTTTTACCTCGCTCTGGATCAGACCAAACTACAAACCAGACTGGATGCTGAGGCCTATCCCAAGGTTGGCACCGACAACCCGATTGTTGAATTGGTGATCCATGACACATTTACCCATAAAAGCGTCAAAGTCGATGTCCGAAGTGGCAAACCATTCACCAATGATGTTGTAGGGCATTATGTATATAACATTTCCTGGTCGAATGACGGCAAGGAACTCCTGTTTTTTCGAACCAACCGGTTGCAAAAGGTGATGGAGTTTGTGGCCGCCGACCCGGAATCGGGCAAGGTTCGGGTGATTGTGCGGGAGGAATGGCCAAAAAGTTGGGTCGAAAACCTTCCGGAAAAACGCTTCCTGAAGGATGGCAGGCGCTTTATTTGGGGGTCTCAACGAACCGGATTCCTGAATTATTACCTTTATGATCTCGATGGCAACCCTTTTGTTTCCTTGACACGCCATGGGGTTGAGGTTGCCAACATTATTGACATCGACGAGGCCAAAGGGGTTCTTTACTACATGGCCCGCACGGGTCAAAACCCGATGAAACTCCAGCTTCACCGGGTTAATCTCGATGGCACCAATGATACCCGATTGACCAACCCCCTTCTGCATCACCAGGTTTTCATGGCGCCTGATTTCAGACACTTTGTCGACATCACCCAAACGCATGACGCTCCCCCCACTACAAACATTCTGGATATCGAGGGTACATTTGTCGCCGAAATGGGCAAAAGCAACACCAGCCAATTTGAAAAACTGGGGCTCAAAAAGGTGGAGCTTTTTTCCTTCAAATCCGCCGACAAGGTCACGGACCTGTATGGCCTCCTCCACAAGCCTTCGACCTTTGATCCCAGGAAAAAATACCCGGTTTTGGTAAGTGTTTACGCCGGCCCTGAAACCAATGCGGCAAGGGAAACCTTTACCCTGCCCAGTGCCCTTGCCGAGTTTGGTTTCCTGGTCGTTTCCCTGGATTCAAGGAGTGCAAAGGGGCGGGGCAAGAAATTCCTTGATGCCATCTATCAGGACTTTGGTATCGCCGAAATAGATGATCAGGCAGAGGGTGTAAAAGAATTGGCAAAAAGGCCTTATGTGGATGCCAAAAGGGTGGGAATCTACGGAACATCCTACGGAGGATTTGCCTCCGCCATGTGCCTGTTGCGTCATCCGGAGGTGTTCCAGGCGGCAGTGGCATGTTCGGCGGTTACAGATTTTCGGAATTATGATACCATCTACACCGAACGATACCTGGGGTTGCCAACGGACGGAACCAAAACCTATGAAAAGACCAACCTGATGGCGTTGGCACCCAAACTCAAAGGCCGCCTCATGATCTTTTTTGGCACCGCAGACGACAATGTCCACCCCAACAACGCCCTGCAATTGATTCAGGCGTTTCAGAAAGCGGGTAAAAGTATCGATGTCCAGGTCGGGCCCGATGTTGGCCATGCTGCCTTGTCCATGCCCCGGATGATGGAGTTTTTTATTGAAACACTGGTATTGGGAAAATAGTCACCCCATCCAACGGATCCAAGCCCTGATCGGTGTTTCCGCCTGTCATGGGCAACCCGCTTTTCCATTTTTTCCAACGCCCACAAAAATCCTGATTCCCTGGCTTGGGCAAAGAGTCATTCCGGATTTTTGCCTTCTCCCGGGGGGCAGCCAGCCTCCAAATAGCCTTGCAGCAACATTTGGGCGGCAATAGCATCGCGGCGGGCACGACGGTTTTGGTGCGTAAGTTGCATCTCCCAAAGGGCTGATTCGGCAAACCTGGTCGTAAAGGATTCGTCCACCATTTGATACGGTAGGCCCGTGGCCAGGTGTGCCCAATGGGCAAAACCCCGGGCCCGACGGGCGGATTCGCCCTCCTCGCCTTGGGAGCGAATGGGAAGGCCAACGATTAGTGCTACGGCGTCCTCTTTGTCGACGATGCGTTTGATCCAACGCTTATCAGGGTCATTTCCCTGGCGAGTCCATACCTCCAACGGCGAGGAAATCTTCCTGTCTTTATCACAAATGGCGACACCGATGCGCACGGTGCCAGGATCGAGGGCAAGGATTCGGCCCTTTTGAGGCCAATAGGCCTCCTTTTTAGGGCAGGAATCCTCATCAAGTCCCGGCTCATTTTTCACAGATAGGTTCCATTGTTTTGGGTTTTGAGGAGGTCCACCAATTGTTTGACCGTTGCTTCCTCTTTTCGGTGGGCGATCAGGGTTGCATTCTTGTCTTGAATGATGATCAGGTCAGAAACGCCAATGGTGGTAATCAGTCGGTCCTTTTCGCCAATGATCACGCAATTTGTGGTTTCCAATCCTGAATGGTTGCCAAGGACGGTGTTGCCGTTTTTGTCCTGGGGATTGAGCCTTTCCAGGGCTAGCCAACTACCTACATCATCCCAGGAAAAAGGGGCCTCCACTACAAGCACTTGGGGATGTTTTTCCAGAACGGCATAGTCGATGGAGATTTTCTCAAGAGCCGGAAATATCTCTGCCAACACTTCTTGTCTATGCGGGGTATTCCACGCTTTGGCAATGGCCGTTACTCCATCAAACATGGCTGGTTTGTTGGCTTTGAGTGCATCGAGGATGGTTTGGGCCCGCCACACGAAGATGCCCGAATTCCAATAATAATCACCCGAAGTAAAAAACCGCTCGGCCACATCGGGAGCCGGTTTTTCGCGAAATCCACCAACGGACCAGGCCTTGACCCCAAGGGGGCCTTCGATGGATTGACCCCGCTTTATATACCCATACCCTGTAGCCGGATAGGAGGGCCGGACACCGAAGGTGATCAGGGCTTCCGGGTGTTGGGTGGCAAGTTGTGCTGCCGCACGAACCGCACGAACAAACTCCCTAACAGGTTCGATGACATGGTCGGCCGGGGTAACAACCATCACCCCATTGGGATCCTCGGAGGCAACCAGGGCAGCACCCAAGGCAACACAGGGAGCGGTGTCCCGGCCAATGGGCTCACCTACAATGCGATCCACCACCCCAGCGGAAAGCTGGTCAAGGGTCGATTGCCGGTAAGCTTCACCCGTGACGATCCAAACCTTTCCCGATCCCGTTAGGCCTTCAAGGCGTTCGTACGCTGCCTGAAGTAGAGTTGGTCCCCCGGTAACGCTAAGGAACTGTTTTGGTAGGGATTTTCGGCTTCGGGGCCAAAACCGCGTGCCCCCACCTCCTGCCATAATCATCGCATGAATCTTCAAAACCGATCCTCCCCAAAAAGAAAAAATCCACACCGAATGGGCAATGCCCCAATCTACTCCCCAGCAGCCATGAGATGCAGGGAACCGCCTTTGGCTTGACTCAGAAGGGAATCAAGGTCGGTAAGTTCAAGCTGTTTTGCAAGATCCGCCGCATCCAAAGCCAACAAAGGTGAAAGCTCAATGATACAATCGTCAGGCAGGGAAAATGCGATCCCCCTGCCGGAAAAGACGCTTGCTAGCCAAGCCCGGTTACGACCAAGGATTCCCGCCCGGACGGTTTCGGGAGAATCTTTTCCCGAAGCGTTTTTTAGTGGCGCAAATTCTTCGTGGCGAAGCGAACGAACCAGGGCCCACCGTTTCGCCAAGGGCAGGGCATCAAAAACAAATTTTTCAAACTTGAGTGCATTCTCGGTCAAAGGGACCACAAGTTTCCCTGTTTCATCCATAAAAGAGACCTTTTTCCTGGCTAGATGATAGGGCAACCGGGCGTGGCCAGGAGCGATATCCTCAAGAAACCTCCGGGAAAAGATATGAATTGCCGGACTGCCACAGCGAAACAACAGCTCACCATCGGGTGCCAGGGAAACGGTTTGTTCGTCTGTCAGGTCGGAATACTCCAGCAAAATGCAACGGGACCCATCCGCCCCATCCTTTGTTTGGGCGAAAACACCGACTTTTTCACCGGCTCTTTCCTTGGTTACAAAACGCGAGGAGACCTCTGCCTTGGTCTTGAGATGATGGCCCAAAAACAGGGGGTCTGCTATTTTCACCAGGGGATTGTCCACCTGGAAATAAAAGACCTGTTCAATCTGTTTTGTTTCCATCCATTTTAACCAACCCTTTTCTGCCAAAGCCGCAAGGCAGCCGCCATGGCCATCCGGGCTTGCAAAGATCAGTCCAGGGGCTTCCAAAAGGACTTTGCCCGTATCCCAATCCAGGGCAGGCATGGTGCCCTGACAAAAAAAGTGAACCTGGTCGGGAAACAAACCAAAATTCCTGTGTTCGGCAAAAAAGGCTTGTGTGGCCTCATGGGTTGCGGGGCTTGTCATCACCAAAAGCGGTATGCTTGGGCCAAACCGTCTGGCCAACGCCAGGATTCTCTCAGCGTGCATCTGAAAGAGCGATTTGCCCGAAAGCGGTCCCACCGCCATACAACCCTTGGGGACGGAAGCACCGAACCTGGTTCCCTGTCCACCGGCAACCAACACACAGGCCACTTTACCCTGGGAGAGTGCCTTGTTTCCCAACTGTCGACAGTTGGCCTCCTCTTCCGGTTCCTTTTCCGGATCAAAAAAATCCGGGGCCGCCAAATCAACCGGGGCCAGGGACGGGGCGGTATTGTTCCGGTTGGTCCAAAGCGAGAGGATAAGGTCAAAGTCGATTTTTTTAATTTGGCTTACAAGAGATCCTTTTTGATCTAAACTCAATTTGTCCCATCCCTGAACCAGATGGGCTTGCCCCTTTTTGGTCAATTCCTGAAACAATTCCCCGGGAAATCCCTCGTTTTCCATTTCCGCTCCCTAAAACGCAAAGCTCAAACCATCGTGGGCCAACCGGATATTTTCCGGAAGCGATGCGTTGGTCACTTCATGGTCAAGGTCATGACTGATATGGGTAAGGTAGGCTTGCCTTGGCTCGAGTTTTTCAATGACCTCAAGGGCTTGTCCCAGGCTGAAATGGGCAGGATGCGGTTCCCGCCTCAAGGCATCGAGAATCAGGACATCAAGTCCTTTTAGCATTTCCATGCTTGACCTTGGAATTTTGTTCACATCCGTGCAATAGGCCAAATTGCCAAAGCGAAAACCAAAAACATCAAAATGGGCATGTTCCAGGGGGATGGCAAGGATTTTCTCGTTGAGGATTTCATTTTGCCCGGGCATGAGTCTGCCAAAGGTTAATTTGGGAATGAACCCCGATGTCATTTGATTCGAGGCGGGGCTAAACGCATAGGAGAAAGATTCACGGATTCGGCGTTCCGTTTCGCCTGAACACCAGATAGGGACAGGTCCTCCAATGATTTTGGGAACCGGTCTCAGGTCGTCGAGCCCGTGAATATGATCGGCATGGTAATGGGTAATGAGGCAGGCATGGATGTGGCTATTGCCAGCACGCAAAAGTTGAAGCCTTAGTTCGGGGGGCGTATCAATCAGGAAATTGGTACCCTCCACCTCCACAAGGGCCGCACATCGATAGCGTTGATTCCTGGGGTGTTTTGACCGGCAAACCCCGCAGGTACACCCAAGCATGGGTACGCCTACCGAGGTTCCCGTTCCAAGAAAAGTGAATCGCCTGCTCATTGTACTATTAAAACGACCTTAAAAGGCACCTGTTCCGCGTTTCGACCACCAGGGTAGCTGGGTCCCACCGTCAATGGAAAGGGTTGAACCGGTAATGGAATCGCTGGCAGGATCGCACAAAAATACCACCCCCCGCGCCAACTCCTCTGGCTGCATGAGTCGTCCCATTGGCAAGGCACGGCCAGCCTTGTCCAACACCTCATCGGTGAAAAACTTCCGTTCTCCTGGCGTATCCGTCCAGCCAGGATAGACCATGTTCACCCGAATCCCGTGACCGATCAGCTCCATGGCTGCTGTTCGTCCCATCTGATCCAGGGCCGCTTTGGCCATGTTGTAGGCCATACACGAGGGGGTGGCGACATGGGCATGGGGGGAACTGATCAGGACTGCACTGCCCGGCTGGCCTACCGCCAGAAGGCGATTGGAAAACGCCCTAAGGCAATAAAAGGCCCCCCACATACTGACATCGATTGTCTTGTGAAAGCCTTTCATGTCCGCCTTGTAGAAATATTCCCGATCGCTGTAAATGGCACTATTGACAAACAGGTTGACAAGGCCCATTTGCCCTTGAGCCTCGGTAAACATGGACTCTACCGCAGCTTGATCGGAAACATCACAGACGATTTCCACTGCCCGGCGGCCCAAGGCAAGAATGTGGCCTAAAGTATCGCTGCCCCCCTCCGGAAAACGGATGTCATTGAGGATTACATCCGCACCTTCCTGGGCCAAAGCGATCGCCGATGCCTTGCCAATCCCACCCCCTGAACCGGTTACCAACGCCACTTTCCCAGCGAGCTTCATTGCCTACCCCTATTCCGTCCGTGCTTGGCATGAACATTCCCCACCAAACACCTATCCTCATCAAAAGACATCTTACGACAACCCGCGACACCGAGGATGATTCCCCACTTCCCCCCTACCGAATCAACCGATCCTCCCTGGATTCATCCCCGGGCGGCCTATGTTCATATTCCCTTTTGTGCACACCAATGCGGCTACTGTGACTTTGCCATCGCTACGGGCAAGGATGATCGGATTTCCGCCTATTTGGAAGCTTTGGAATGGGAAACAAGTCGTTGGAAACAGGCACAAAAACCAAGCTTTCTTGGTACATTATTTGTGGGAGGTGGAACGCCTAGCCACCTGAATCCAGGCCAATTGGCAAGACTTTGCGACCTTTTGCACCATTCCTTGCCCGTCCGGCTTGGGGCCGAGGTGTCCATGGAAGCGAATCCGGAATCGCTGACCGCTGAAAAAGTGAAATTGTTGGCTCAATCCGGTTGGTCCAGAATCAGCCTTGGGGCCCAATCCTTTTCCAGGGGAACCCTCAAAAGCCTTGATCGTCCGCATGATCCCACCGCTGTCCGCAATGCCGTAACCCTGGTGAAAGAGGCAGATCTGGCCGTATCCCTTGACCTTATCTTCGGTGCTCCTGGTCAATCCCCTGCGGATTGGCAAGCCGACCTTGGGGAAGCTATTTCCCTTGGAACGGATCACATCAGCACCTATGGCCTGACCTACGAAAAGGGGACGCCCCTGGAAAAGAGGGTGCGTTTGGGCATGGTCCGTCCTGTGGGTGAAGAGTTGGAACGGAGGATGTATTCCATGGCCATGGAAACCCTTGGTGAGGCGGGATATGAACATTATGAGATCTCCAATTTCGCCAAACAAAAAAAACGATGCCGACATAACGAGGTTTATTGGGCCAATGAGGCCCACCTTGGATTTGGCATGGGAGCGGCAGGCTTCGTGGGTTTGACCAGGAACCTCAATACCCGCGATTTGGAGCGCTATATCAGGCTTTGCGCCGAAGGAACCAACCCGGCGTTTCAGTCGGAAACACTTGGGCCCAGGGAACGCGTTATCGAGACCATGATCCAGAACCTGAGGCGAGCGGAAGGTATCGAATCCCACCGGTTTTTTTTGCAAACCGGGTTTGAACCCAAAGCTTTTTTCAAAGCTGAACTCAATCCCCTCCTTGGCCAAGGTTTTCTGGCCCAGGATGATCGTGGTTTTCGCCTTAGCCATGAGGGAAAGTTCGTGGCCGATGCCGTGATGAAACGACTCATTCGCTGTTTATGAATGACCAAAGGAGATCCGCCATGTTGCGACAAATGGGTTTGGGGATGGGGGTGGTACTGCTAATTGTCTTGTTGGTTTCAGGACAAAACGGTGTGGGGGATGCAAAAACCGGTCTACCCAAATCCATAGCTGCCCCTTTGATAACTTCCCCTCTCCTGATCGATGGAAAAATCGACGAACCCGCATGGAAAAAGGCACCCTGGTCGGATCTCTTTGAAGATATCGAGGGGAGCAAAAAACCCAAACCGCCCCTTGCAACCAAAATGAAAATGGTTCATGATTCCAGGGGATTATACATCGCCGTCGAGATGGAGGAACCCCATCTGCAAGGGTCCTTTACGGAACATGATAGCTACATTTTTCATCTCGATAATGATTTTGAGGTTTTTATTGATTCGGATGGTGACTGCCAAAACTATGTCGAATTGGAAATGAATGCCAAAAACACCACCTGGGATTTGCTTCTGACCAGGCCCTATCGGGATGGAGGCCGGGCTCTTGACAGCTTTGAAATGAAAGGGGTTCAAACCGCGGTTTTCCTGGATGGAACCATCAATGATCCATCCGATATCGACCGTGGTTGGACCGTGGAAATGTTTCTCCCCTGGAAAAGCCTTGCCGAGGTTGGCCAGGGGGTCCCACCAAAATTGGGTGAAAGGTGGAGGATCAATTTTTCACGGGTGGAGTGGGAGTGGGATATTAAAGATAGGAAATATGTTAAAAAACCAGGGAGGCCAGAACGAAACTGGGTCTGGTCCCCCCAGGGGGAAATCAACATGCACCTGCCCGAACGATGGGGCTCTGTCGTTTTCGTGGGTCCAGAGGATGGGGCTAAGGCCCTTCCTTCCGATGATGTGGCCTTGGCCCGGCTCCTGTTGGGCCGCCTCCATCAGGCACAACAGGCATACCGGGGAAAAACCGGGGCCTTCGCCCCGACCCTTGGCCAACTGCAATTCGATCCAACCCCCTTTTCGCCAGGAGACATTACCCTTTGGGCATTTAAGGACCGTTACGAAGCGACCATTAAGGGGGGGATGTCTCCAAAATTGTCTATTCGTGAGGATGGCGGTCTCCGTTAATCTCCTTTTCCAACAGGCAGCAGGTGGCTGATCCCCCTTGAAAAGTGAAATCGTAGGGCCAAAGGTGGATGGAGGGGGTTTGTGGGTAAATGGCCGAAAGGGTGGGGGCGGGTTGAAGATTTCTGACCAATTGAAGGTGGACCGCATGAATCCCCTTGTTCCCGATCGACCCTTGGTCCCTGATTTGTTTTACCCCAAGTTTCGCAGGTGGAGTGATTTTTCACGATTTTTGGCTAATTATGGGGCCCAGATTGTGGTTTTTCCCGTGGTTTTGGAGGATATCGAGTTCAAAAAGGCTCGTAGTCCCAACCAATTTACCTGATATTGCCCGTTACTTGTGCAGTTTTAACAAAGGGGTTTGCTGTTCGCAGGTACACTGGAAGGGATTTGTAGTCCCGATTTTTGCAGGCGGATATGTCTTTTTTCCCGGAAAATCCTCTGTTTTCATGGTCACAACTTCCTAACTTGGGTTACCCTGATTCCCAAACTTGATGTACACCCTATCAATAGTCTTTGGATACCCTTTCATTCTCTCATGATTGGAGCCGCCATGTTGGTCGAAAAAATCATCAAATCCGAGGCCCAGTGGCAACGGGAGCTTTCCCCCGAGGCTTTTCGCATCGCCCGAAAGCAGGGAACCGAACGGGCCTTTTCCGGCGCCTACTGGGACAATCATGCCCAGGGTACTTATGTTTGTGTTTGCTGTGGCCAACCCCTTTTTTCCTCCGAAACCAAATTTGACTCTGGGACAGGGTGGCCCAGTTTTTTCCAAACCATCACCCCGGATGCCCTGGAGAGTAACCGGGATTGCAGCCATGACATGGAACGCATTGAAGCCGTCTGCAGCAAGTGTGATGCCCATTTGGGCCATGTTTTTGAGGATGGGCCAGCCCCCACCCGGCTTCGCTATTGCATGAATTCGGGTGCATTGCGTTTTCTGCCCAATGGCTAACCCGGCCATAAATAAATCAGGGGAATGACCGCTTGCGGGAACAAAGTCCTTATTGATGGGTAATGTGGTTTTCCGGAAGGGCTAAGGGTTTCACACGGTGGAATGGGTTTAGGTGCCACCGCCCTTTCCCCAATCGTATATAGGAGTTTAACGGATGACCGTGCCGAAAACGATGGGGCAACAATTCGGGCGACGCTCCTGGGCCGAGCCGTGGAAGATCAAGATGGTGGAGCCCATTCGTGTCCTCACAAGGGAACAGCGGGAAACTGCTCTGGTTGAGGCTGGATACAACACCTTTCTTCTTCGGTCAGAAGATGTCCATATTGACCTGCTCACCGACAGCGGCACCAACGCCCTGAGTGACCGCCAGTGGGCTGGAATCATGATTGGTGATGAGGCATATGCAGGCAGCAAAAACTTTTATCACCTCGAGGCTGTGATTCGCGAAGTGTATGGTTACAAACACATCGTTCCCACCCACCAGGGGCGAGGTGCCGAACACCTTGCCTGTAAAATCCTGATCCAACCGGGGCAATATGTTCCGGGAAATATGTACTTTACCACCACCAGGCTTCACCAGGAACTTGCGGGTGGAATTTTTCATGATGTTATCATCGACGAGGCGCATGACCCCCAAAGTTTGGACCCTTTCAAAGGAAATATGGATCTCGGGAAACTCAATGCCTTGATCCAAAGGGTCGGTGCCGAAAACATTGCCTTTGTCAGTTTGGCTGGAACGGTAAATATGGCCGGAGGCCAACCGGTCAGCATGGACAATGTCAAAGCCGTCAGGGCATTATGTAACCAACATCGCATTCGCCTCTTCCTTGATGCCACACGGATGGTCGAAAACGCCTTCTTTATCCAGGAACGGGAACCAGGCTATCAGGAAACACCCATTGCCAGAATTCTCCAGGAGTTCTGCTCTTACACCGATGGGGCCTGGATGAGTGGCAAAAAAGACCATCTGGTCAATATCGGGGGCTGGTTTGCCCTAAATGATGAGGCCCTTTACCACGAGGCACGGAACCTTGTGGTCATTTATGAGGGTCTCCACACCTATGGGGGCATGGCTGGGAGAGATATGGAGGCAATGGCCATTGGGATTCGCGAGTCCATCGAGGATGATTATATCCATGCCCGCATCGGTCAGGTTCGCTATTTGGGCGACCTTTTGGACAGTTGGCAAATCCCCATTGTCAAGCCGATTGGTGGCCATGCCGTCTTTTTGGATGCCAGGCGAATCTATCCTCAATTACCTCAGGAACACTTTCCCGCCCAAATGTTGGCGGCAGAGCTCTATCTGGATTCCGGGGTACGGGCCATGGAGCGGGGAATCGTCAGCGCGGGCCGGGACCCAGCCTCAGGCGAAAATCGCCACCCCGAGCTTGAACTGGTTCGGCTCACCCTTCCAAGGCGGGTGTATACCCAGGCCCATATGGATATGACGGCCGAGGCGGTCAAGGCAGCCTTTGACAATCGGGAAAAAGCGAGGGGCCTTCGCATGGTTTATGAGCCAAAATACCTCCGCTTTTTCCAGGCAAGGTTTGAACCCATTTTCTAAAGGGTCAAAAGCAACGCGGTTGGGTGAATCCCAAAAAGGCCAACGCAATGTTTTGGCTGGGGATTACCACGCCTTTACCCAACCGGAGGAAAGAACCTGCCCGGAATCGACACGATTGTATCATTTCCTATTGTGGGGTCGACCCGAACCAAACACTCCGACCATTGGAATTTACCAAGCATTGGGGAATCTTTGCAGTCTGCCAACCCTTGGACAAATCATTCCTCATGACCGGCTCCCCCCTAAGCCAAACTATCCCGTTCGGACCATGAAAACCCGGTTTTTCCCGGTAAAAAGTTTAATCAGCCTTTAAAAATCGGGACTACAAATCCCCTTTTCCGGGCTCTGGTGCACCGCTTTGCCGCCTGGTTCCCAATGGCTTTCATTCGTTTCATACCCCGGAGGTAGTTTGGAATCGTTCCGAGCATTAGCGAACACCCGCAAACTCCATTGAAAAAATCGCACAATTGGGGGGCCAATATCAGGTAACCTGGTTGGGACTACATGTCGTTTGGAACTCGACATACTCCAAAAACAGGGAAAAAACCGCAAACCGGGTTCCAAAATAGGCCAAAATTCAAAGAAAAAAACTCCCATGGCATAACTTGGGTTAGTACCCTTTGGAAGGGTCGAAAACATTTGGCCAATCCCTTTTAGGCGATTTCCTCATCATCCCTGAAAGGTGAGGTTTCAATAGGATAAGAGTAGTGATTCCACAGGTCTATGACCTTTGCAATCCATACCCGTTGAATGTATTCTTGGCACAGGCAAGGGAATCCACAAAATGGCCCGGATCAAAAACGAGGAATTGACCATTCCCCTGTTATCCGAGGTGACTTGTCCGCATTGCTGGGAAGTGTTTTCCCCCCAGGATGTGTTGTTTATTTCCGACCACAACAACTTGCTGGGGGATGCCCGGCTGGGTGAGGATGCAAGGCTCCGGTTTCTTCCCACACGATTTAATCGGCGCTGTCAACCACTCGATCCCATTGGCCATGTAAGTCACGACATGGCGTGTCCAAATTGTCATCTTTTGCTTCCGAAACAGATGATTGAAAACAAGTGCCGGTTCCTTTCGATCCTGGGGGCGCCAGCAAGCGGGAAATCCTATTTTTTGGGATCCATGATTTGGCAGACACGCAAGGTGCTTTTGCGCGATTTCGGTTATTCTTTCACGGATGCCCATCCGCAATTCAACAAGGTGGTAATCTCCTACGAGGATGCCTTATTCCTGAATCCCAAACGGGACCAACGCTTGCCTGTAGGTGAATTGATTCCCAAAACCCAGTTTACAGGCAACCTGCTTTTCAATGAAATCAACCAGGATGGAAGGCCGGTCCGGTTGCCTCAACCCTTTTTGTTTGAATACCGTGTGCCTGACCCTGCCGGGAAAACCAGGACCAGGCTCATGTGCCTTTATGACAATGCAGGAGAATCGTTCCTTGCGGGGAGTGAGGATGCCAGTGCCTTTGAGACCACGAGACACCTTGCAAACTCGTCTGCCCTCTTTTTTGTCTTTGACCCCCTTCAGGATGCCCGTTTTGCGGATGCACTTGAAGAGGTTGCACCGGGTGCTTCGCGATTTGGCCTTCCCTTTCCAGTTCAACACCGGCAGGAAATCATCCTTCGCGAGGCGAGTGTTCGCATCCGGCGATTTTTATCCATGAGAAATGATGAAAAACACAAAAACCCGTTGGTTGTCGTGGTCGGCAAATACGATGTTTGGTGGAAACTGTTTCCCGAGGCCAAAAACCTCGATTGGCTAAGGAACTCCCGCGCCAAAACCAATGACTCGCCGGATCCCCAAGCCACTCCGGGGGTAAACCTTTCCGCCATCAACCGGTTGTCCGCAAATCTGCGCACCCTTTTGTTTCGGCTCTGCCCGGATATGGTGGGAACCGCAGAATTCTTTGCGGAACAGGTTATTTTCCTTCCTGTAAGTGCCCTTGGGTTTGCTTGCAAAGAGCACTCCGAACGGGGTGGAGATCCCAATCTCGTTCGTCCAAGGGATATTGATCCCTTTCAGGTGGAACTTCCCCTCATTTGGTATTTGACAAGGTCACGAACCAAATCAACCGATTCCGATGAAGAACAGGAGGATTGACCCGGGCTTTGATCCGGCAGCAATCATGGCGCACCAATTTGTCTTTACATCACTTGAAAAAACCATGGCCGGGAATCCTGGCTTTGGCGTGGCCGGAATGAGCCCAGGTTTTCCCGAGGTTTTGCGGACACGAATGCAGGGCCTTGTCTCTTATGAGGGTGCCAGCTCGCCACCCTTTTCCCAAAGCCCAATCCAGGGTCAGGGATCCGTCAATTGGTTTGGCCTCAGGATCGAGGTGGCCTCCCGCATGTATTGCATCCTGGGCCGCATCGGACCAACAATCAACGATTATTCCGGTCGCAAAAACCACATTGCCCATTTGCTTATCCTCGATGCCCAGGAAACAGCCACTGTACATCCCGGTTCGCTCCTGCGCGATTTTCCCTGGATGTCCAATTGGAAAGAGGAAGCAAGGTTGCTGCCCGTTCCGATCCTTTCCGGCACGGCCGCCATCGAACCCGCCTCACGCCATTGGCAGCGACTTACGGGGGATGCGGGTTATGCCGGGGCGGCTTGGGACGCTTTGAATACCGGTCGCCCCTTTACATTCCTTCACGAGGGGCTTGATGATGCTACCCTCAAAGAATTGGTCGTTGAAACCCTTTCGCAAGCCCCAAACCCTGATGCCTGGAAACTTCGATTTGCAACCTTGGCAGGGGATTTTGCCGAGTGCAGGCAAAGCGACCTTGCCGGTGCGGTGATTGGCAGTCGCTTTGCCGAACAATTGCTTACACAAAAGGTGCCCTCGATTTGCCTAAGCCCAAACCCAAAAGTATTACCCCCTCTGGCTGGACCTTGGGCAGCTCAAGCCCGATTGGGACGGGTTTCCCTTTCCTCCGATGTCCCTCGGCCCAAAATCGTTTCAAGGACTCGCAATCGGCCGGAAATCCTTCAAGCCGAAGTTGTCGAAAGCCAACCCAATATCGAGCCCTTATCCAGGGAAACCATTACACCCTATGCCTTGCAACAACCGGCAAAAGCGGCCGCTTCAACCCCCCAAAAATCATTGCCCGCCCCTCCACCCGATCCGTGGCGTATGGTTTTACCGGGTGGTATAGGTTTCTTCCTTGGAGTATTGACCACGGGTACCCTCGTGGCCCTTGGTTTCTACAGCTTCAAGGCAATGGGCGACTTGCCCGAGGGGGAGCCCCGGATCGATCCGCCTGGTGGCAACCTCAAGCCAATCGAAGAAAAAAAGGACCAACCAAAGGTTCAGCATGTCCCCGTACCCGGGTTTTTCCTGACACCTTTGAAGGCGGCAAAATGGATGATCGGTCTCGGTATCAGGGAACCCACCGATCCGGTGGAGATCGAGGCCCAAGCGAGAATGCTTCGCAAATTCAAAAATATGGAGGGGTTGAGCCAAGCCGAAAGGGACCTCATTCGCCCGGATCGTTTTTGGGAGTTGGTTCGAATTTTGCAAGCCGCCATCCCTCCCCTCCCTGAACCTTTTACCGATGACCGAATCAACAAACTCACCACCTCAGAAGCTGAAGACGCCTGGATCATGGAGGTAGCAGCCATGGTACCTTTTTCCACCAGGAATCATGCGTTGGCGTATCTTTCGCTTATTGCGAATTGGGACCGGGCTTCGCTCCGGATCAAAAAAATTAGCGAAAGGGCAGCTGCCGACAAAAACCTGGCCCCTCACCTTGAAAAGATTAAAGAGAGCTTGGAAAGCTATAAAAATCATTGATAGAAAGACTCTATGTCTCAATCCACACGCAAACTGGTAAAAAAAATCGAAGACATTGTGTCTCAACCCAAAACCCATTGGTCCCCCATCCAGCAAAACATTGCCAACGATTACACTACTTTGGTGGGGGATTTGGCCGATCGGGCCAATGTGGTCGAGTTTCAATTTGTCCTGAAAGGAACAAACGAGGCAAAAATGGCTTTGCGCCATCCCACGGATCTGATGGAGGAATTGCGTCTCTTGCAGTTTCCCTCCCGAACCGTTTGGGAACGCCTCCTTTTGACCAGGGGCATCCATGCCAGGCCCCTACCCAACATCGAATCCCTGGCGCACCTGGTTCAGAAAATCAATCTTTCAACTTCGTCAAAATCCGGGGTAAGGGGAGCTTTTGGCGAACCCCCGGACCCTAATGAGCCACCACCTTTGGTTGAACCGGAAACGGGTGCCCAACGCAAAAGGAAAGGGGCGGGTTTTGAACCCCAGGAAAGTTCAACCGGGATCCGATTGTTTCCTTTGGTGTTGGGCATTTTCGCCGTTTGCGCCGGGCTTTTGGCTTTGGCAATCTTTGGCCCTGCCCTGATGAACAAGGATGATGGCGTAGCAAGGGGCAACCCCGACCCAATGGATCCGATTGAACTAATAGTAGCCCGGAAAGAAAAAGAAGGGGCCAATCCGGGCAACATTGGGGAAGAAAAGGCCGAAAAAGGCGACTTTAAGGAAGGCAATCAAGCCAAAAAAGAACCAGGTCCAGTAGCCAAATTGGATCCCATCCCGAAACCCAAAGATCCTGTCCCAATCAAACCTCCCGGGGTGCCTCCCATGGTTCCCATGGTGGAAAAGGACAAGCCCATGGAAAAATTGAGGGAGATCCCTGTCGGTTCCATACAACTTCCAGAAATTGCCCAACTGGGAGCCATGTTGGACAAAAACGGAGCGATTGGTGCATCGGTTAAGCTCCAATTGTCCCTGGAGGGGGATTTGGCCAACAAAAAAGCCCTGGATGAATTTCTTGAATTTGTTCGGTCCGACCCCGGTTTGGTTGGCAAAAGGACGCTCACTTTGGCAGAGTTTTTAGGTATGAGCAGTTGGCAATCCCCCCTTGGTCGTGACACCTATAATCTCCTTAATCCCGAACGACTTTTTCGTTGTGCGAATTTGCCAGGTCCCAAGGGTGATGAAGAACTCGGCAACTGGCTTGCCTCGGCAATCCTTTCTCCCAATGCGTTCATGCTTGTGGATACCAAAAGAAAATTCATTCACCTAGAGACCCTGTTGGGCCTTGCCGCCAACGGCAAAATCATGGCGGACCTTGTCCAGTCCATCGATAAAAGGGTGGTTTCAGAACGGGACTCCCTTACGGGCAATGCGCAAAAAATTTCTATCCGGTTTGAGGTCCTTTTACAACAAAAACGCGACTTGAAGGATAAAACGAATCTGGACTTTGCCCTTGATGTAAACAATGTTCGCAATGCACTTTCCAGGAGGACGAAAGCGTTGGGAATAAAGGTCATCAAAAAACCGACATGAGTAAACTTGCCCGATTAACTGGGGAAATCCAAGCGGCCCTTTCCACGGGGACCCTTTCCGCAACACCGGAAATCGAGAATTTGGCCAGGGAATATGCGGACGAATGCCGCAAAGTGGTGGATCGCCTGGACCGTTGCGATGAGTTTCTGTCCCGCGGGTTGATTGCCGAATCCATAATGCTTGCCAGGACGGCACCTGACCTCCTTGATGAATTGACCCTTCTGGAATTTCCCAGGAAAGACACCTGGGAACAAATGATGGACCTTCATCAGCTCACCATGCCACCCGAGGTGCCAAACCTCAAAGCGGTTAGTCTTAATCGGGCCTATAGTGAACACCACATTCTCTGTGACATTTTGGGAAGGTGGAGGTTGCTGAACCTTGGCCAAGCCCCCCCGGTAAGACGACTTTCGGTTCTGAGGCAACTCCAGCGGCTAGCTCCCAATAACCTTGCCTTTCAGGATAACCTTGGGGAATTGGAGGACCAAAGGGTTGAAGAGATGCTTGGGGAGGCCCGGACAGCTTCCCTGGAAGGGGACCATTTGGCCCTTCGTGATTTGATAACCGAACTGGACAAACCGGAAAACTGGACCAACGACCCCAATGAGGATATTGCCCGTGAGATTCGTGAACTGGGACACGCCTCCATTGGACAAATCGGCCGCAAGGAAGCCCAGGTGATTCTTCGGCAAATCCTCGATGGATTCAACCAGAAGGCCGAATCCCGCGTACTGAAGCTATGGGCAGAGTTCCAGGAAAAATGTGCGGAGGCCGGTATTCCTCCCAGCGATGAAATGTTCCGGGTATTGCAAAAGGTTCGTATTTGGCTAATTGAGGTACAAAACAGGCGTGAAAAAATCATGCAAAGCGAGAGGGCACAGGAACAAATACGGCTGGTTTTGAGGGACAAATCATCCACCGAAAGCGAGCTTCTCAAGCTTCAGGATAATTACAACCGCCACGAGGGAACAACCTGTCCCATGGACCCAACCCTTGCCCAGGAGTTGGATATCCGGATTGAACGCTTCCAGCGAAGGGACAAATCCCGTGAAATGCTCATCATGGCAGGGGCTTTTATCATTGGTGCCTTGATTATCGTTATTTTCCTGGTGATCATTATTAAAAGGTCCCGCTAAGGAGCCCTTGCTTGACCGATTTGATCTATTACAAACATGATGGCCGCATTCACGGACCCCTTGCGATCGCAAAGATTCGCAAAATTGTCGAACTTGGCCAATTCAATCCAACCGACCAATGGAGCAAAGATGGGATGGTTTGGCAATCCATCAACTCCCTTGCTGGAGCCCCGGAAGAAAAAGTTCCTTTTTCCATCCACCCCGAACCGGGGCGATTTGAACCATTGCCCGAGAAAATCAAGGCTTTGGATCCGATTCCCTTGATTCAAAAACGACCTATCAAGGACTTTGGAATTAAACTTGGGGGGGGGCTAATAGCCTTTTTTTTACTAATTCTTGTTGGATTCTTTTTTTTACGAAGCAAACCGGTGGTGGAACCGCAAGGTAGGGAGAACCCGGACCAGGGTGGTCAAATCCCCGGGGCAGGGGCGAACAATCTTCCTGCCAAAGGGGCCGGGCCTCTCAACAGGAAAGAGCTCCTTGAAAAGCATGGAAAATCGGTTGCCCTTGTCCGGCGAATTACTGACAAGGGTGAGGTTGTGGGTTCGGGATTCCTCTTTAATTGGGGATATTTGATGACCACTTTGGAGGTGGCTGGGGAGGATCGTGGTATCCTGATTTCCGTCACTTTTCCAGAGGGAAATGGAGATGAACGAGGTCCCCATCAGGCCAGAATCCACCACCTGGACCAGGGCCTGGCCATCCTTCGTCTGGATGCCCCCCAGGGACCGATTCCCTTTTCCGGTGAGGGGTTGCTGAAAGCCAATGAGGATTTGGTTTTATTGGCAAGTCCCGGGTTTTCCGATCCCAAAACTCCCTTGGCCATTGAAGCAACCAATGCCAGCTATGTTACCACTACCCAGAAAAAAGAGCTGGAATATCATCGGGTTGGGGGAAAAACCAAACCTGCCAAAGCTGGGGCGCCGGTTTTCAATGGCAAGGGGACGATTGTGGGTATGGTAGCGTCTCCCATTCCGGCAAATGATCCGCTCTGTATTACCTCTAAACAGATCCTTAAAATTCTGAAGGATGTCAACCTGCCATGAGGAACCCGGTTTATTGTGGTTATTTGCCAGATCCTGTTGCCGGTGCATGGCATGACAGATAACCCTTCCCATTGGTTCTTGCGGGCCGCAGGTCGGATCACCGGCCCCTATACCCGTAGCGACCTGGTTGATTTAAGGCAGCTTTCAAGGTTCATGCCCTTTCACGAGCTTTCGCCCAACAAGGTTATCTGGAAACCGGGGATAGACCTGTTTCCGGAATTGTTCGGACAAGCGATATCCGTCCCATTGGACCAATACCAGCCAGCAAAAAATTCCCCTCAGGATAAAGCCATTTCCGGGCAGAATCCGGCCCCGGAAACGGAATACCTCTTCCTTGACGGAAATGGGAACCAAATGGGGCCGGTTCCCGAATCCCAATTGAGAAACCTCATTCAATCGGGTGAAATCGCATCATCCACCCGAATCTGGACCTCAGGAATGGCCGTCTGGGTGGATGCGGAATCTCACTTTGGAATCATCCGGAAACCGCCAAAGCGTATCTCGCGACCCGCCAAGGAAACCGCTTTTTTTGACCCTGCCATGGGTCCCCGTGCCCAACATGGCTTATTCCTGTTGGGTATCGGACTTTGTCTGCCCCCGCTTTATCCCCTGATCGGTCCCTGGGGTCTGGGAACCCTGATGGGGCTAGGGGGTTCCTCAAAGGGTATTGCCCGATTCGCTCTCTTGTTTTTGCTGATTGCCACCATGGTATTTTTTTTCACTGTGGGAGGCTATTTCCTTTGCCAATACCTGGAAAAAGAACTGCTATCCGAACAAATTCGGCGGGGTGGATTTGCAGGAACGACTTTCCTGTTCAGTATTCACATTCATACCTTGCTGGTTTTACTTTCCCAAATGGCTCGTGGGACAGGAGTGCTCCTTTGGGCCCAGGTAGGGGCTGTAATGCAAATGATTCAAGGTATTGCGGATCTTTTTTGGGTAACCTTTTTTATTGTCACCATGTTTTCCGAAAGCCGTTCCTATTTTGCACCTTTGCTCATTTTGGCAGCGTTCTTTTCCTTAATCACACTGGTAGGCATGATCATGGCAGCTTTTGGAGTCAGGCAATCGCTTCCCGGCCTAAAAGCTTAATCCCCAGACTGGAAAAGGCCCCTAACCAACCCTTTGGGTAATCCTAAAGAATGCCCTTGGTTGAAGGAATACCTTTTACCCGGGGATCGCTTTCTACTGCTTGCCGCAACGCCCTGCCAGTGGCCTTGAAAAGGGCTTCAACCAAATGGTGGGAGTTTGTGCCATAGACAGGATCAAGGTGCAGGTTGAAGAGGCCAGCGGAGGAAAATCCGCGGAAAAATTCCTCTGCCAGTTCTGCCGGGAATTGGCCAATCATCACTTGGGGAAGTTGGCCCCTAAACACCAAAAAGGGACGCCCCGACAGGTCAATGGCAGCCGAGGCCAAACTCTCATCCATGGGAACCACCGCATGGCCATAGCGACGAATACCAGCCTTGTCCCCAAGTGCCAAAACGAGAGCTTTCCCCAACGCAATCCCTGTGTCTTCTACCGTGTGGTGGGCATCAATATGAATGTCACCATCCACCAAAAGCTCAATGTCCAGGAGCGAATGTTTCGCAAATAGGGTCAACATATGGTCGAAAAAACCCACCCCCGTGCGAATGCTTCCAAGGCCCGACCCATCGAGGTTAATCGATAGTTGGATTTTGGTTTCGAGAGTGTTTCGTTCGATCTTTGCTGTACGGTTCATGAAGGATTTCCGGTGGGGTTATCTGGGTTTCAGACGAGTTTTGTCATGACATCAAACAGGTGATCCATTTCGGCATCGGTACCAATGGAAATCCTTAGTCCCGATCGCCATGCGGGATAATGGATCAACCGGACAAGGATATTCGCTTCCCGGAGTCCCTGGAAAAGAGTGGTTGGGTCGTGGGTGACATGGTCACACCAGAGAAAGTTGGCATGGCTTGGGATGACAGAAAAGCCAAGCCTGTCGAGTTTCGGAATGGCAGCCTGCCGGGTGGCAATAATTTTTGCTTTAATCGATTCAAAATAGGCTTGATCGCCAATCGCAGCCGTTGCCGCCGCTAGGGCCACCGCATCGCAATTGTAGCTGTCTTTGACTTTGACCATTTCTTCAATGAGGGTCTCATCCGCCAGGGCAAATCCAAATCGAATACCGGCAAGGGAATAGCTTTTGCTAAGCGTCCTGGAAACAATCACAGGGGCGGGAAGGGTATGCTGTTCCTTGACCAGGCCAATGGCGTTTTCGGGAGCGAAGTCGGCATAGGCTTCGTCAAATACTACCGGAACCCGCACAAGCCGCACGAAATCCGCCATGGCAAGGGAACCGACCTGTGTTCCCGACGGAGAGTTGGGGTTGGCAAGGCAAATCAGGTTGGGCTTTGGCCCTTCCCATCGCTCGGGCAGCTCCCAGCCGTTTCCCGCAAAAGAAAAGCGATGAAATAGGGCCCCCTGCAACTGGGCCAGGGTTTCATATAAAAGATAACTCGGATAGGGAGACGATACAATCCCACCCTGGGGAACAAAGGTCCTGGTCAATATGGTCAGGATATCATCGGAACCGTTGCCACAGAGGATATTGGTGGGCTTGACCCCATACACCTTGGCAGCCGCCTCCCGGAAGCTGTTTCCCATCGGATCAGGATATTTGCGAAGTCTTTCATCATTGGCGGCCTCCCGGATTGCTTCAAGCACCTTGGGAGAGGGTCCATAGGGGTTTTCGTTGGTATTTAATTTGAGGACCTTGCCACTCTGGGGTTGCTCGCCTGGAACATAACCCTTCATGCCCAAAATATCACCTCGCACAAACCGGGCAAGGTCAGGAGGCAAAGCATTATTTGTTTTGGAATCGCTCATTTCAAGGCTTGTTTTGTCTTGTGAATTGGACGGGAAAGGCGCAAGGTGACCGACCTGGCATGAGCCGTTAGTCCTTCTTCCTTGGCCAGCTCAACCACCAGCGGGGCGATCTTTTCCAGGGCCCCTTCAGGATAACTTATTATGCTGGTGCGTTTGAGAAAGTCGATCGCTGCCAAGCCACTGGCATGGCGACCTGTCCCTCCGGTGGGAAGGACATGACTGGGCCCGGCGGCATAATCACCCAATGCCACTGGAGAATAGTGACCCAAAAAAATAGCCCCAGCGTTGGAAATGCGGTCTCCAAGCCTTTTCGCATCGTCGCTTGAAATCTGGAGGTGTTCCGGGGCAAAACTGTTGGTGATTTCGATGGCTTCATCCTCGCTTCGAGCCAGCACAAAGGCACCAAATTGCTCAATACAAGCCCTGGCCAGATCTCCCCTTTCGATGTTTTTCAACTGGCCAAGAAGCTCCCTGGCAACATTTTCCCATACAGATTCTTCCCAAGTGACAAGAATGGCGGACCCTGGAGAATGCTCCGCCTGTGCCAACATTTCCATGGCTACCCAATCCGGACGGGCACTATTATCCGCCAAAACAATCACCTCGCTGGGTCCAGCAATGCAATCTATTTTGACCTTCCCATAAACGCATTTTTTTGCAAGAGCGACAAACTGGTTGCCTGGTCCAACGATCATGTCCACAGGCTTTCCCAAACACCCATAGGCCAGGCCGGCAATGGATTGGGCACCTCCCACACGATAAACCTCCGTAATCCCCAATTCATGGCAGACAGCCAGCATGGTTTGGTTGTTGGCGCCCCCTCCCGTGGGGGGCATTACCACAACGATTTCCTCAACCCCTGCCGCCTGGGCGGGAACCACTGTCATCAAAAGGGTCGAGGGATAGGCCGCTGCACCTCCAGGAATATGGACGCCTACTCGTTGGATGGGTGTGTGCCTTAAGGTTAAGGCACTTCCATCGGGCCGCAAAAGGGTGGGATCCACGGGCAAACAGAGTTTTTGAAACTCAAGGATATTGGCTCGGATTTTGCCGACAATACCAAGAAGCTCAGGCGATACTTCAGCATGAGCTTTGGCCAAATCGGCAGGATCCACCCGGACGGTTTTTGGGCAGAGACGGACCCCATCGAACTGTTCCGTGTAGTGCAGGACTTTTTCGAGGCCAAAAGCCATAACATCTGCACAAACCCGGTCAACGACCTGTTGAACCGAAAGGGATTCGCCAAAAACCCGTTGGGTAAGGGCGTGGCTTTTGAGAGAGATAACCTGCCCTTGTGAACTCAACAGCTGACGCAATCCTGCCAGTGCCTGGAAACCTTTTTCGGCAGAACACCGAATCCTTCGCAAACTCGCTAAACCAGCGTCCGACATGGCCAACACATCCCTTTTTCCATTCCAAAGGGGCATTGTACCCATTCAAGCCTCGTTTTCTCAACATCCAATGGGGGGAAGACGGAACCGGATTGGCCTTGGGGTTAGGTTTGGGAACCTTCTGAGGGTAAAACCGGGGCGTTTGGACCGTCAAAGGCCCTAAACAGGGGACAGGGGACTGGCCTAACCTCCCCTCAATCGGGAAGATAACCTATCTGGAGTAAGCAGCATGGACCTAATGAAATATCTTCGGGAGGTACCCGATTTTCCCAAGCCAGGGATCATGTTCAAGGACATTACTCCCCTTTTGGCCAATCCGGAAGTGTTGGCAGAGACCATCCGTCGCCTCATTGAAATCGCCAGTTCATTGGAATTTGACGCCATTCTTGCTGCCGAATCCAGGGGTTTTCTCTTTGGGGCACCCATGGCCCTTGTCATGAAAAAGCCGTTGATCCCCCTTCGTAAGCCGGGCAAGCTTCCCTGGAAAACCGTAAACCAAAAATACGATCTGGAATACGGCAGTGCCGAGTTACAAATGCACCATGATGCCCTCCAACCCGGCCAGAAGGCCTTGTTGGTGGATGATGTCCTTGCCACGGGGGGTACCATGAGGGCTGCGGATGATCTGGTCCGCCAGGTTGGGGCAACCTCGGTTGGTGCGCTTTTTATTCTGGAGCTTGGGTTCCTTGGGGGCAAGAAAAACCTCCTCCCTGTTCCGACCTATAGCCTTATTACAATTTAACCCGGCCAACTATAGGACCCTTTTGACAATATCCATGAATACTGCCGACCTTATTCTTCGCCCGGATTTCAACAAACAGGATGGCCTTATTGCCGCCATTGCCCAATGCACCACAACCAGAGAGGTGCTGATGTTGGCATGGATGAATGAAGAAGCCTTCAACGAAACGGTCGCCACGGGAAAGGCAGTCTACTATTCCCGCAGCCGCAAAAGGCTTTGGCGCAAAGGCGAAGAATCGGGAAATCAACAGATTGTCGACGAGATTCGGGTGGATTGCGATAGGGATGCAGTCCTTTTATTGGTCAACCAAATCGGCAAAGCTGCCTGCCATGAAGGCTATTCTTCCTGTTTTTTTCGCCGTATGACCGATTCGGGAAAATCTCATGAGGTCGTCGGTGAAAGACTGTTCGACCCCACAATCGTCTACAAGAAGTAATGCCACCGGACCGGGACCTATAGCCATGACCGAAAACAAAGTGTTGAGATTGGGAATCCCGGCGGGTAGCCTCCAGTCCGCAACTGCAGACCTGTTTCAAAAAGCCGGGTACAGGATCCAGTTTTCGGCCCGGAGCTATTTTCCCACGATTGACGACCCCGAGATACATTGCACCCTCATTCGGGCCCAGGAAATTCCCCGGTATGTCCAGGACGGCAAGCTCGACTGTGGGTTAACCGGCCACGATTGGGTAATGGAGAACCAAGCCAAGGTCCTCGAACTGTCCGAGCTAATCTTCTCCAAGGTTAGCCGCCGACCTGTTCGGTGGGTCCTTGCTGTCCCTGAGAATTCTCCTATCCGGGAGCCAAAGGACCTCGAAGGGAAGCGCATAGCAACGGAGGTTGTCGGGCTTACAACCCGCTGGCTGGCAAGCCACGGTGTTACGGCTCAGGTAGAGTTTTCCTGGGGCGCGACAGAGGTGAAGCCTCCCCTTTTAGCCGATGCCATCGTTGATGTTACCGAAACGGGCAGCTCGCTTCGGGCGAACAACCTGCGTATTGTGGCGGAAATCCTTGAATCGACCACCCGCTTTATTTGCTCGGAAAGTGCCCAAGGCGATCCCTGGAAGAAAGCCAAAATGGAAGACCTGCTTTTGATGCTCAAGGGTGCCCTGGCGGCAGAGGGCAAAGTCGGCATGATGATGAATGTCAGGCGGTCCGATTTGGGGCAGGTCCTCCAGGTATTGCCAGCCCTTCAAACGCCAACCATCGCTTCCCTTTCGGACGCGGAATGGGTCGATGTAAACACCATACTTGATGAATCGCTGGTTCGCCGGATCGTACCAGCCCTTCGTGCGGCGGGTGCCCGTGGCATTGTCGAGTATCCCATTTCAAAAATCATTGATTGAGCCAAGGCCCGGTTCGGAGGTATCCCCGCCGCCGATTTCTATCCCAATCAACCTCTCTTAAGCGCCTAAAAATGGTTTGAATGGTAAAAAATCGTTCAGGATACATCCCATCTAGGGCCTATCCGGCCGACTTGTCCGACTCGAAAAGCTGATACTCGATGGGACTTTCAAGGGCCAAGTCCTTTAGCCGAATGAGGCGTTTGCCGTCCAAAACCGCCTCAATCAGCGGCCAAACCAGCTTGCGACGCCAACCCTCCCGAAGCGAAAGGCCTTCGGGAATGGCCTTGTTTTGCCCCTTGGCCCGGACTACCGCCCGGATTTCGCTCAGGGAAGCCACCAGCGTTTGGGCCAATTTTTGGCGAATGCAAATATCGCCCAACACCGCCCCGAGAACACTGGAGGCAATAACCATGGCAGGGGTTTCGATTTCCTTTTCCGGGGGTTCAGGGCATTTTTCAGGAGGCAACTTTCTGGCCTGATTGGCCATGTCAACCAAATCGGGAATGTCGCGGGCTTGTAGCCCCCGGATAAGGTTTAGGTCCCTTTCGGTGGTTGGCATCCGTTTGGCCACCTCGATCACAAGGTCATCCCGCAATAGGGTCCGGGCCGGGCGATTGAGCTTGCTGGCCCTTTTTTCCCTCCAATCAAAAATCATTTTCAAAAGGGCCAGTTTCTTGCGGTCGAGTTGTCCGGCACCCTTGATTCGGCGCCACTTCTCAGGACCAACCTCACCTTCCTCGTCCGGACTCCAGTGAATCAGTCGCGAAAACTCTTCCTGAGCGGCCTCGGCCCGGTCCATCTGCTTCAAACGGGCAACCAACCCGGCATGAGCGGCCAACAGGTAGCGGACATCATCAAAAGCATAACGGACTTGGGCTGATGTGAGGGGTCGGATGCGCCAATCGGTAAGTGTTTCAGCTTTATTGATTCGTTTATTGAGGATTTGCTGGAGCAACTGGGCCATACCCACGGGAAAACCAAATCCGACCAACCCTGCGGCAATTTGGATGTCGAACAGTTTTGCCGGGGCCATACCAATGGCAAGCTGGCAGAGGCGAATCTCTTCCCGCCCGGCATGAACCACCACTTCCCGGTTGGGTTCCACCAAAAGTTTCCATAGCGGTTCGATGTTTTTGACTTTGATCGTGTCAATGAGGATCAATTCGTCCGGGGTTGCGATCTGAACCAGACAGATTTCGGGTTTGTAGGTATCTTCACCAACGAATTCCGTGTCCAAAGCAACAAGATTGTGCTTTGCAATGTGCATACACGCACCCCGGAAGTCATGGTCATTCACCACGATGCGTTCGGGCCGGGCATCCATAGTCTTTAGTCTCCCAAACAAATGAACCGACGAATCCGCTAGGGGCCAAGCCGGTTAATGATTCCTAGGATTATCCTAGGAATCCAACCCATACACCAAAGCCCTATTTTCAAAGCAAGCTACGAGTCGGACTCTTGCCAAGTCATCCGGAAGTTTCCTTCATGAGCCAAGACAAATACCTGGACGCCTTACTCGATCAGCGTGTGGTGGTGGATGTGAGCAGCCAATATGTGGTATTGGGCGAATTCACCGGGTACAACGACTATTTTCTCGAACTGAAAAACGCCGACCTCCACGACCTTCGGGACACCGAAACCACCCGTGAAAACTATGTCGCGGCAAGTGCCATGACGGGTGTCAAAAGAAACCGGAAAAAGGTCTACCTTGCCCGCCATGAAATGGTGGCTATCGGTGCCTTGGCGGATGTTGTGGATGAATAAGAAACTGTGGTCGTAAAGGGGAAAACCCAAGTTTCTCCAGGGGGATTGTAAGTGCCCTTAAACATTGAAAAGAAAGTGGCAAATGTCGCCATCCTGCATGATATAGTCTCTTCCCACCAGCCTTAGTTTGCCCGCAGCCCGGATTTCTTTTTCGGATTTATACTGTTCGAGATCTTCAAGGGTATAAACCTCCGCCCGGATGAAACCCCTTTCAAAGTCTGTGTGGATGACCCCGGCCGCTTGAGGAGCTGTTGACCCTATGGGAACGGGCCAGGCGCGAACCTCTTTTTCACCTGCGGTAAAGTAGCTTTGAAAACCCAATGCCTTGTACGCCGCCCTTGCAAGCATGGCCAATGCAGGTTCGGTGATTCCGGCGGAGGCTAACATTTCCCCACGATCGGCCTCGTCCAGTTCGGCAATTTCGGCTTCCAGCTTGGCACAAACGGGAACCACTTCCGCCCCCAATTTGGCCGCAAAATCCCGAACTTGCATCACCAACGGTCCCACACCGGAAAGGTCATCCTCATCCACATTGGCAACATAAAGGATCTGTTTGGCAGTCATCAAACCGAAACTTGACATCGCCAATTTTTCATTTTCATCCAGCGTCAAGGTGCGCAAGGGCTTATCGGTTTTGAGATGAGCCAGGCTCTTTTTGATTCCCTCAACCCGTTCCTTGGCCTCCTTGTCCCCACCCTTTGCCGCCCTTTCCGCCCTGGGAAGGGCATTCTCCAAAGTCTGCATATCCGCAAGCATCAATTCAATGTCGATCGTTTCCATATCCATGAGTGGATCGACCTTGCCCGACACATGAACCACATCCGGGTCTGAAAAACAACGCACCACCTGAATAATGGCATCAACCTCCCGGATGTGGCTTAGAAACTTGTTGCCTAGCCCTTCGCCTTCGCTGGCTCCTTTGACGATTCCGGCAATATCCACCAAGGTAAGGGCGGAAGGAATGATTTTTTGGGGGACGATGTATTTGGTGATGCGGGAAAGGCGAGGATCGGGGACCGGAACGATGCCTTCGTTGGGCTCAATCGTACAAAATGGATAATTTGCGGCCTGAGCCCCCTTGGAGCTGGTTAGAGCGTTGAAAAGTGTGCTTTTCCCGACATTGGGCAACCCGACAATCCCTGCTTTCATAATCTGGCAACCACCTAAGAAATCGTGTTTTTAATGCGGCTGAGCAAAATCCCACCTACACTTGGTCGATTTAGCCCTTTTGCCAAATAGCGATTCTATGGTTGGGCCGCCACCTTTTCCCGGAATTTCCAGAGGGGATCAGAGACCATCAGGAGGGCTTCCCTTGGCGTTTAAGTCAGTGAGGGACCTTTTTCCCATCTGTGGGTGGCGAATCGTCCTCGCCTAACATCTTGGCCAAATCTGCCAAATGCAAATCCCGGGCCTGGAAAACACGGCCCAGGTCGTCGAGGTCGAAATCATCCAAATCGTTCTGCAAATCGTCAGCCAAAGTCATCGGGGCATCTGCCAAGGGAATGGGAGGATCCTCGGGTAGGTTGGAAACCGGTGCGGGAGGTTCCTGGAACAAATCCAGGTGTTCCGACCCTGTTAACCCAGCCAAAGGAATAGGGGCATCATCAAACAACCCAACCCCTGGAAGGTCGGAGACCATTCCTTGGGTAGAAGGGACATCTTCGATTATTTCGGCTATAGGGATGGAGTCCTCCACGGGAAGGGCCACGGCGGCTTTAGGGGTGGCACCTGGAGAGGGGTAGCCTGATTCCATTCGCATGGCGGATAGCCGCTTAAGGGCTTTGGGCTCCATTCGATAGTGGATACGAAAGCCAATGCTTCCGAAATTCAGGTCGTCACCAGGTAACACCGCCACAGGATTCATTACGGCAACCTGGTTGATAAAAGTACCATTTGTACTTCCCATGTCTTCAACGAGGTAGTATCCACCCTCGGCTTTTTGCCAGGTGATCAGGGCATGGGAACGGGAAACCTGGGAGGAGGGGATCCGGATTTTGCTCCCTGTAGCTCGGCCAACAACAAGTCGTTCCCCACGGACCCGGCTCATGTGGCCCGACTGGTTGCCAGATAGGAGTGTGAGAATCAACTCCATGATCGTCACCTGAAAACAGGGTTCCAAAAATCAGGGCGAGGGAGCATTCCCCCGCCCTTTTTTGGTTTACTGGGACACCGCTTAGTTGTCGCCAGGAATGACAGAACTACTGACGACGGGTGCTCCAAGGGGCTTGCCGTTGTCCACGGTGTTGTAGCGGACCTGCATGCCCCGGCCGTTGGGGCTGGCCACAACCTGGGCGGTAACATCCATGGCATTCTTCATGAAAGAATTGACCCGGGTCTGGTAGAGAACCTGACTTGGCGCACTGGTTTTTTCGGTGCGGGGAGCTTCCGGTTGGTTTGCCTGAACACCGGGGCCACTTACACTTGTGCGGATGGCATTTACCCCGGTAATGGACGGATCGGCGATGTTGCGAAGGCGGTCTTGCACCTTGGAACCCAACTCGCCTTTGGTAATGGTTTTCCTGACATGCTCAGGAGGGGCCACAAAGGCAAACTCCACCCGTCGCCCGGTTTCAAGCTTGAGTTTTATCGGCTTGGCACTCTTGAGGTCGATCTGCATCACCTCTTCGAATTGTTCCGGGGTTCCCTGATTACGGATGATTCGCAATTGAGCTTTTTCCCCTAGGGTTTTGCCCCAGACGGTTTCAATTTTGATCTCGTACTCTCCAGCGAAGCCCTCGGAGGCAACATAGCTTTCGCTGCCTTTGGCCAGGATGTCATTTCCCACATGGACGCCACCACCAATGGTTTGTTTTTGGAGAATCGAGCAGACGCTGTTGGTGGGTTCTTTGACCCGCAGGTCAAGGTCGGCATCGCCCTTCCAGGCCAAGTGTACCACGAGGTCTCTCCGGACTGCAGTACCCAGGATTTCCTTGAGGCGCTTTGCCGCTTCGGGATCACGGGGTTCAAGGCGGGCCGCGGTGCTAACAAGTTGGGCCTTGGCACGATCATGAACCACATCGTTGTTTTCCGCCCAATCCTTGGCAAGAATTCGGGAGGCTGCCCAGGTGAGAAGTTCCGGCTTGTTGGCCAACTCGGCGTAGGCCAGGGTATCCACCAAAGGTTGGGAATTGATCGGGTCAAGGATGGATGCCTGACGGGCAAACGCCAAAGCCCGATCATAATTTTTAGCCGAGGCCATGCCTTTGGCGGCTCGGATAAAACCCTTGGAATCAAGGGGTTCCAGGTCAGCCACCGCCACCTCGGATTTTTCGATTTCCTCCGGAGAGGCCCCCGATTCCCGAAGGGCGACGGTCAATGCTTCATAAACCCACGGTTTAACCACGATTCCGGTGCGAATGTTCGCTTTAAGGAACTCGGCCGCATGTTCCCAATGACCGTTAACGCCGAGCCAGTGGGCCGTCGCCATAATCAAAGCCGGATTTGCCTGGCCCTGTTCAAGGGCTTCTTGCCAAACCGTGCGAGGATCGCCCATGCCTCCTTTGTTGGTGGTAGCCTGAGCCACCGCCTGTTGGGCATTGGCAGGTTTGTTATTGGCGGCAATGACGGGTTTTTCACCCGGTTTGGCCACCATGGCGTTTGGATTGGGATTGTTTACCGCACCGAAGGTAAAGGGCGGGGTGAAGCGGCCCGTGTGAGTGCGGCTGGTATTTCGCACAATGAGAGCGAAGGTGGGGGGATAGGGCCCCAAAGCACCACCGTTTTCACTGAAGGTGCCATCCGGGCTACCAGGATTGGTTTGTGAAAACATACTTCCGGTAGGATCCGTTGGCATCATTCCAGGCATCGGGGGTTGATAGTTCCAGTCTTTGGTGGAACCGATCATGTAGCGAATGGTGTAGATAAGGGATTGGTAGTCTGGTCCGCCCTGGAACCCAAGGGCACCGCCGCCCATGCCTCCCGCCATGCCCATACCCTGCATACCGCCACCGGCACCCATTCCCATCATGCCACCTCCCATACCGCCCATTCCGCCCATGCCTCCCATACCGCCCATGCCGCCCATACCCATCATGCCGCCACCGCCCATGCCGCCCATGCCGGCCATGCCTCCCATGCCCTGGATCATGCCGCCCATGCCGCCCATGCCCATGTTCATGCCGCCCATACCGCCCATACCCATCATGCCGCCGCCCATACCCATCATGGACATCATGGATTGGCCTGCAAGGCCATAGCTTCCGCCAAAGCCCAAAAGGGTTGCTTGCTGTTGGACCTGGGCGGGGTTAACCGCACTTTGCACCGGAAAAACGAGATCCGCAATTGGATAGATGCGGGTAACCTTTTCGTTGAGTGCTGCCGTTTGGGTAGTAATCTCAATATGATCGTCACGGATGAGGAAAGTAGCTCCGGTCCCCCCGGTGATATGCTCCTCTGTAATGATTCGCAATAGGTTGGATAGTTTGCCCTTGAATTTTCGGATTTTGCGATCGCCGATCTCTTGATCTTCCGCCTTTTCGTTGGAATCTGCGGCAAAGGCCTTGGTATTGAAGATCACATCGACTCCAAAGCGATCCGTCAGAATACGCTCCAGCTCTTCCCTGATCTTGGTGGAAGGGAGATCCTGGCCGGCATAGTTGATTTGGCTGACCAAAACTTCCCGGATTTTTTTTGCCGATTCGGGGACGGGTGGTTCATAGCCTGGGTCGTTGTAGGCATCGCGACGATAGGCCGAAAGTTCCTTCCAGTTTCGAAAACGGAATGTCCGATCAAAGGAACGCCTTTGAAACAGGGGGCTGTTGTCCCCGGGCCAAACAATGGGAGGTTCATCCGGGAAAGGAATGTGGCTGCGTTCGACCTCAAGCAAAACCGCAAGGAAGTTTTCTTCACGGTTACGCCGCAAATCCCGTAGCTCCCGAAGGTGGAAAGCGCGGCCCCCTTCGTAGTAGGCGGCTGTAACCGCTTGAGGAATTTCAATTCCCTGGTTGGTGAGGTCTCGCCTGATGGATTGAGCCACCCGTTGAGCCTCGTCCTCTTTGGCTTGGCTAATCAGGTCGTGATAAAAGCGAAGTCGTTCACGGATCCGCTCGGACTGAACGGAAACGCGTTTTTCTTCATCGGACATGGCCTGAAGTTTGGCAGACGCCTCGACAAACTCTTTTTGTTGGCGCTCAATTTCCCGGCCATCCCGCTCGGTTTTCTGAATTTCCCGGACCAAACGCCCTACAAGGGAGTTACGGGTGGGTAAACCGATGTCAATGTTGCCCTCGACCTCGTCTTTGAGCCTTTTGAGGTCTTCAAGTGCCACGGTTGGGGATTCACGAAGTTGGCGGCCTGCCTCTTTAATCCCTTCATTGACACGCTTTTGGACCTGTTGTTCGGAAGCAGCCCGCCGAGCCTGGACCTCTTTAATGGCGTCATTGGCAGCGAGGTCATTTGCCTCCTCTTTCCCTTGGGCAGGTTTCGCTTCGGGCTTGACCTGGGCCGCAACCAGGGTGATTCCTGGAATGCCCATTTTTACGGCCAATTCTTCTGCTTTTATGCGTCCCTGGGTAAGGTCATCCGAGAGCTTGATACCAGCCTTGGCTTCATTGCTTAACGGGTCCAGTTGGGACGCTTGGCGGAAGAGTTTGGCAGCAGCATCGGGCCGTCCATTGCGAAGGGCAAGTTCACCCCGGGCCAAGGTGTCTTCCATTGCCAGCCTGTTTTGCTCAAATGCAAACGCCAAGGCACGGTCTCCCTGGAGGATCGCTGGACGATCCTTTCGATCCCGCCATTGACCTACCACTTGGGTCAGGAAGAAATTCGAGTCTTCGGCGGCAGGCAACGCAAAGGATTGGCCAACCTCGATTACCTTTCCGGCAACGCGCCCGGAAATCTTGTACCCAATTTCGTTGGGATTGACCCCTGCTTTGACTTTTCCCACCACCAAAACCGGGACATCGGTCCTAAGCGGGGGCAACTTTCCGGGAAGCACTTCCGCCAGGTCTTGGCTAAATTGGGAGGCCTCCGGGTAAAGCACGGGAACCTTGAGGGCTTCGTTTAACTTGGCGACCATTTGAGGTGTGGTTTCGCCCGCCTCAATTCGTACCGCCCGACCACCCGTACCCGTGGCCAATCCATGAAGGTTGATCGGGTCAAGACGCAAACCCATGGGAACCGGGAGGAAAACTACCTCGCGGCGGACCATTTCCCCAACCAGAATGTTCCGGGCTTCGCCATCCAGGGGATCCGCCACACTCAGGCCATCTCCCAAAAAGACCAAGGTTCGTTGGCGACCATTCCCAGCTTCAAAACTATCCAAAGCGGATGTGATGGATCCTTTGAGGCTGGTGGCACCCGAGGCATAGACCTCATTAAAGGATTTCAGCGATTCGCCGACTTTGGAGGGTTCAATGAACCCCTTGGTAATCGCCTTTCCCTGGAGGTTGGCAGTCCAAACCGCAACCCGGTCATTGGGTCCCATGGCTTTGGAAAGAGCCATGGCTAACTCCCCGGATGCCTTTAAGGGGCCCACGGCTTGGCTTGCCGAGGTATCAATCATTATGAGAATGTCCCGGGGTCGGGGAGCGGCTTCAATGGTAGGTTGAAGCTGCATGGCGAACAGGTTTTCCCCGCCAACCGTCTTGTAGGTGATAACCGGCCTACCCGCAAAGCGGCTTGGCTCGATCTCCTCCTTGACCCGGCGTTCGGCGGCGGTTTCTACCCGTCCCTCGCTTGTCCCCAATTGCAATTTGGATTCGGGTTTGCGCGAATCCCCAATAACATGGGTCCCCACCACGACGGCGCCAAAACCCATGATCCCCGCACAAACCATCCAACGGCGATAGTTGGTTTTCTGCCGCTTCACACTCATGGGCCAGCCTCCTATTATTGCGTGATTCGCCTTATGGGTTGGCTCCGGCTTCCTTCAAAGTTGCATCAATAGCACAATCTTTGAGGTACAGAGCATCCTCCAAGGGGAATCTACCCCCATTTCAAGATCCCTTTGCCCGGAAGCCGAATTTCCCACTGTGCAAGAATGTCAAAGAAGTGTTACAACCCACACTTGTGGTCCAACCGGTCCGGCCGCCACCTGATTTCCCATTTATCCCAACCCAACTCATCCAATCAACACTTTCATCGTACACCTCTCCCCCGTCTCGGTAAACCTGAGTTAACCGACAAAATCAAGGAAAATTTTTCTTTTGTGGCCAGGCCACCCCTTTTTGCCTTTTTCGGACCAGGTCCCCCCCGGGTCAAAAGGATTCGGGCTCCAAGGCCGGAATTCTGATTCGGGAAAAAAGTGTCCAGTCCCCCCAGCAAACCATCAGTCTTCCACCAAAGGTTGCAAACCGGGAAAAAAATTGCCTCAAAATGGTTGACACATATCGCTAGATGGGATCCAATGGCAAAAAGTCGGGTCCCTGTCATATCTACAAAGGGGACATCACCAACAAGGATGATTCTTCATGTCCCAAACCACACTGATCACCGGCGGCGGTGGATTTATCGGATCCCACCTTTGTGAAAAGATTCTGGGATTTGGCCACAAGGTTCTTTGTGTTGACAATTTTGTCACAGGCTCCAGGGAGAATGTGGCCCATCTCCATCCCAACCAGGATTTCAGGTTGCTTCACCACGACATCAGTATGCCTTTGGAGATTGACGGGCCTGTGGATAACATCCTCCACTTCGCTTCGCCCGCCAGTCCCGTCGATTATCTCCAACTGCCAATCCAGACCCTCAAGGTCGGGTCCCTTGGCACCCACAACGCCCTGGGTTTGGCCAGGCTGAAGGGTTCGCGGTTCCTTTTGGCAAGCACCAGCGAGGTGTACGGGGATCCCGAAGTCCATCCCCAGACGGAAGACTATTGGGGCCATGTCAACCCGGTCGGGGTCCGGGGTGTCTACGACGAGGCCAAACGCTTTGCCGAGGCGATGACCATGGCTTATCACCGGGTTCACGGGGTCCGTACCCGGATTGTAAGGATCTTTAATACCTACGGACCACGGATGCGCTTAAACGACGGACGGGTTCTTCCCAACCTGATTGGCCAGTCGATCCGTGGCGAGCCGCTGACGGTGTATGGGGATGGTTCCCAGACGCGCAGTTTCTGCCATGTTGACGATTTGGTCGAAGGGATTTCGCGACTCCTTTTTGTGGATGATTCCAACCCGGTCAACCTTGGAAATCCGGATGAGGTGACCATCCTTGAATTCGCCAGGGAGATTCTGGCGATTACCGGGACCACCAATCTGATAGAATTCTTACCCCTTCCCCAGGATGATCCCAGGGTTCGCCGCCCGGACATTTCCCGGGCGAAAAAACTGCTTGGTTGGGAACCAAAAATTTCCAGGACCGTCGGCTTGACCCGGACCGTCCGTTGGTTCGCCGACCGGATCCAGGGCGGCCGGTGACAATTCCTTCCCATCCGGGAGCAAGGGCATGGGGTGTCCCATAAGACCGGTGCATAGGGTCCCTTTGCCGTCGATGAAATCGCCCTTTGGAGCCGTCAAAAATGGGACCTTTTCCCGCAGGGAAGCCCAGATTTTACCAAATTTCCCTGGGCCATTCCTTTCGGGGGATACTGTATGCTCCTGGGAATCCCTTCTAGAATGAAAGGAACCACTTTTCGCCAACAAATTGTCTTTTCCAAACCAGAATCGCCCTGCATCAGGTTTTGAGATGGGTATGCCAAATCTGCTTGGAAACCGACAAGGGGCTTTGTGGGCCTTGGGATTGCTGATTTTGTTGGCAAGATCCGGATCCCAGATTGCCTCCGGAATTCCCCCATCCCAAGGCGAGGCCCATGGCAAGGTGTTTTTTGAGGCCAAAATACGACCTCTTCTGGAACTCCATTGTTTGCCCTGTCATTCGGCGGAAGCTTTTGCCAAAAACAAGCTCAAAGGAGGCCTTTTCCTGGATAGTCGCGAAGGTTGGACCAGGGGAGGTGATTCCGGACCCTCCCTAATTCCCGGTTCCCCCGCGGCAAGCCTTCTTTTTAAAGCCCTGCAATATCATCAAGGGGAATTGAATATGCCCCCCAAGGGCAAACTTCCTCCCCAGGCAATTCGCGATTTTGAAACATGGATCAGGATGGGAGCCCCTGATCCCAGGGAAGGAAAAATCGCCAAAAAACAGCTCGGTATGACCCTCGAAAAAGGGAGAGCCTTCTGGTCCTATCGCCCCATTCAGCGACCACCGGTTCCCGTGTTGAAAAACCGGGATTGGGCCCTTACGACTTTGGATCGGTTTCTGCTCAAAGGCCTTGAGGATAAGGGATTAACCCCGGTTGGTGATTCGGATAAGGCGACCCTTTTACGGCGTGTTTCTTTTGATCTCATCGGACTGCCTCCAACCAAAGAGCAGTTACAAAAATTCGTGAATAACCCCGATCCCAAGGCATTTGAATCGGTGGTGGATCAGCTGCTGGGCGATTACGCTTTTGCCGAGCGGTGGGCGAGACATTGGCTTGACATTTCCCGATATGGAGATTCAGTCACCCTGCGCGGTTTTGTCTATCCCCAGGCTTGGCGCTACCGTGACTATGTCATCGAATCGATCCATAACGATGTCCCCATTAATCAAATCATTCGCGAACAAATTGCGGGTGATTTGTTGCCCTTTGAGAAGGATGCCACCCGATCCAAAAACCTCATTGCCACCACTTACCTGGCCCTTGGCAACACCAATCTTGAGGAACAGGACAAGGGTCAGCTCCGGATGGATGTGGTCGATGAAATGCTTGATGTCCTTTGCAAGGGACTATTGGGTCAGACGGTAACCTGTGCCCGTTGCCATGACCACAAATTCGACCCTATCCCAACCGCCGACTATTACGCTCTTGCCGGGATCTTTCGCAATGCCAAGGCCATGGAGCATGACAATGTTTCAAAATGGATTGAAGTTCCCCTACCCATGAACCCGGCAAAGGCCATGGAACTTTCGCAACACGATTTCCAGGTTGCCGACCTTGAAAGGCAAATCAAGGCCCTTAAAGGCAAAGAAGAGGGAAAAGGGATTGTCCCCATTTCCACCTTGCCTGGCATTGTTATCGACGATGAAAAGGCCACCAAAGTGGGGGTTTGGCAACACTCCAACCACTCCATGAATTTTATCGGATCGGGTTATGTCCATGATCAAAATGCGGACAAGGGGAAGAAAACCCTTTCTTTTACAGCAGAACTGCCCGAAAACGGGAAGTATGAGGTTCGGTTGGCCTATTCTCCAGGAACCAATCGAAGTTCTGCCGTTTCAGTCAGCGTGTTTTCCCCGGGTGGCGAAAAGGTTCACACCATTGACATGACCAAACCTGGCCCCATCGGGGGCTTATTTGTAAGCCTTGGAGAGTATCACTTTGAAAAATCAGGGCAAAGCTTTGTCCTCCTTTCCAATGAAAATTCCAAAGGCCATGTAACAGCCGATGCGGTAATGTTTTTGCCGGTCGGGGACAATGCTATCCCCCTACCCAAACAGGGCGGGCTTACCCGGGCCAAAACCACAGCCAACCTACAAATAAAGGATCTGGAACAACAACTCAAATCCTTGAGGGCCAACGCTCCTGACCGGCCCATGGCAATGGGGGTTGTCGAAGAAAAAACCATCGAGGATGCCCGGATTCATATCAGGGGCCTTGGATCCAATTTGGGGCGGCCCGTGCCCCGTGGGGTGTTGCAGGTTGCCCTTTATGGTAAAGCCCCTCTGTTTCCCAAGGAAAAAAGCGGGAGGCTTGAACTGGCCGATTGGATTGTTTCTCCTCAAAACCCACTTACTGGCCGGGTGATGGCCAACCGTATTTGGACCTGGCTCATGGGCCATGGAATTGTCCGGACAGTAGACAATTTTGGCACAACGGGTGAACCACCCACACACCCTGAACTTCTGGACTTCCTTTCGATGGAGTTTCTCGACAAGGGTTGGTCCCTCAAATCGCTGGTTCGCCAAATTGTCCTTTCGCGAGCCTATCGACTCTCTTCGGTCGCCTCCAAAGAACTCACCAAAGCCGATCCCGAAAATCGCCTTTGGGGACGATCCATGCGCAAACGACTTGACGCGGAGGAAATCCGGGATGCCATGCTTTGGATTGCAGGAAACCTGGATCCGGCTCGGGGAGGACCTGGCTTTCCCAAAAACCTCGAAACAGATTATGGATTCCTAACGAACTCCAAACGACGAAGTATTTACCTTCCGGCCTTTCGCAATTCCCTGCCCGAGATTCTCGAAGTGTTTGATTTTCCCGATACTTCGGTCGTCATGGGCAAACGAAACCAAACCATTGTCGCCCACCAGGCTCTCTATATGCTCAATGCACCTTTCCCGGCAGGGCAAGCTAACCTTGCCGCAAGGCTTGATCGTGTGAAACAACCTGACCTGGACCCGGTCAGGCGGATCCAATCCGCCTATGTACGGGTCTTGGGGCACCCCCCCACTTTGGCGGAAACCCAGGTGGCCCTTCGATATTTCCAAATTTCCGGGGATTCCACCCAGGCATTGGAGGCACTCTATCATGCGCTCTTTGCCTCGGCAGAATTCAGGCTTCTTCACTAGGGACATCCTTGGTTATGCTCCAAACTTTGTCGAGAAGAGAATGGCTTAGCCTGAGTTCCTGTGGCTTTGGTTCCCTGGCTTTAACCGGCCTTGAGGCAAGGAACCAAACCATCGGGAAGCCAGCCAATATTAACCCTTTGGCGGCCAAATTACCCCACCTATCCCCCAAGGCCAAACGGGTCATTTTTCTTTTCATGCAGGGTGGCGTTAGCCAGGTGGATAGTTTCGATTACAAACCAAGGTTGGTTGCGGACGATGGCAAAATGCTCTCTTTCGATGATGCCAGGGTAATCGCCAAAACCGGAATGCGGGGTTCCAGTCAGCGCATCATGAAACCGCTCTGGAAATTTGCCCAACACGGACAGTGCGGTCGTTTTGCCTCGGACCTTTTTCCGGAAATGAACCGGTTTGTGGATGATTTGTGTTTCATCCATTCGATGCAAACCGAAGGTGTAGCCCACGGGCCCGCCACACTTTTTCTCCATTGTGGAGCGACAAACTCCGTGCGGCCCAGTATGGGGTCCTGGGTTCTGTACGGACTGGGCTCTCCCAATGAAACACTCCCCGGATTTGTCACCATTGGCCCCTCCTCGGGGAATGGCGGTCCCCGCAATTTTGGCAACGCCTTTCTTCCAGCCATTTATCAGGGGACTCCCCTTGGCAAAGCCGGGGGTAGTCCTGGCGACATGACCATCAAAAACCTCCAGAGCCGGCTTTCTGGAAAAGCCCAAGCGGACCGCTTTGGCCTTTTGAAGGAGCTTCATGCCCAGAGATTGTCTGAAACACCGGGCGATTCGGAACTTGAGGCCATAGCCAACTCGTATGAATTGGCGTGGCGGATGCAGGCCGGGGCACCCGGGGCACTTGACCTTGCTGGTGAAAGCAGGCCCACCCTGGCCCGTTACGGGATTGGCGAAAAAGCTACCGACTCCTTCGGGAGGCAATGCCTCATGGCACGAAGGCTTTGTGAACAAGGAGTCCGTTTCATTCAGGTCACCTATGGGGATAATTCAGCCAATCCTGCCTGGGACCAGCATTCGGATCTGCCCAAACATGGCTTCCATGCCCGGGCGGTGGACCGGCCGATTGCCGGTCTATTGGCGGACCTGAAGGAACGGGGGCTATTGGAGGATACGATTGTTTGGTGGGGCGGCGAATTTGGCCGCACTCCCTACGCCGAGAAAAACGGTACGGGTCGTGATCACAATCCAGGCGGCTTTACCGTTTGGTTGGCCGGAGGCGGGTTCAAACCGGGATTTGCCCACGGGGCAACCGATGATTTTGGGGCAGCAGCAATGGAGGGCAAGGTCCATATGCACGACCTTCACGCTACCATTTTACACCAACTGGGCATTGAACATGAAAGGCTTACTTTCCGCTATGCAGGAAGAGATTTTCGCCTTACGGATGTCCATGGAAAAGTTGTTAATGAGGTCATCGGTTAACAGCCTTGCCTGTTTCACCCTATTTCCCTTTAAGGAATCGTTCATGTCATTTTTTGGTTTTTGGTCGACCCTTTGCCTGGCCTTTGTTACCTTTTTTCCAACCATTGGTTTTACCTTTTCCGGGATAGCCAGCCAAAGTAGTCCAGCTGAAAAACCGTTGCCCTGGATTGGTTACACCCAATTGCGGACCAACCTTCCTGGTGGAAGGCATGCCAATGTCAAAACCATGCGTGCCATGATGGTTCGAACCGATGGGACATCTGCCAGGGAACTCCTGGCCCAACAGATCGAAAACGAAAATAGCTGGACCCAGTTTGCTGGCTGGTCGCCCGATGGCAAGCGTGCCATCATTGGCCTTGGCTGGCAGGATCCGGCAAACGCCAAGTGGGAAGAGGAACACAAAACCTTTCGCATGGAAGAGGGCAGATGGCGACTCGATTCCCTGCTCTTTGACCCCCTCCAAAAAACGGTGCTGAATGTGACCGGAATTGACCGGGTCAGCCATTACAATGGCGGCCTTTTCTTTTTACCGGGAACCAGGCAGCTGGGTTTCACCCCTTTGATCAAAGGAATTTCCAGGCCGTTTGTGATGGATCCAGACGGCAAAAACAAAAAAGATGTTTCCGGATCAGGTGGGGGGTTCGCCTATGGTTACAGTGCTTCTCCGGATGGAACCCGATTGAGTTACCACGAAAACTACCAGATTTACATCTCCCATGCCAACGGATCCAGCAAGAAAATGGTGGAAACGGGCAATCCCTTCAATTTTGGTCCGCTTTGGTCACCGGATGGAAAATCACTTCTTTTCCTTTCGGGAAAACATGGTGCAAGCAATCCCTTTCTCGTCGGATCCGATGGGAAAGGGTTGCGCAAAGTTGTGGACCTTGGTGGGTATAAAAGTTCCATGGCGTTTCTGGATGTCTTCGATTTTCATGAGGGAAGTAGTGATTTACCCATTTGGTCCCTGGACAGCCAATCGATTTTTCACACGGTACAAAGGGGTGATCGGGTGGAATTGTGTCAAACAACCCTGGCAGGGAACACGACACTTCTTACCAAATCGGAAGCGGGAGTTTTGCACTATCACCCCCAAACTTCACCTGATGGCAAACATCTTGTATATGGTTCCAAAAGATTGGGAGTAAGGCAACTATTTGTAATGGATCTGGCCACAAAAAAAGAACATCAGGTCACCAACCTCAAAATCGGCGAAGGTGCCATGTGGCCCCATTGGCAAAAAGAAAAACCCGAATAATCGCCTGATTTTATCCACTATTTGGTCCATGGTTGGCCTTTTTCATTGCCTATCCATCGGCTCGCATCAACCAGCCTATGTGGTGAAGCGACATGAAAAACCGTTGGACCTCCACAAACCCCGCCAGGCGAAAAAGTTCCTCCATCCGTTTTTCACCCGAACGAAAGAGGCCAACAGCGATTTGCTCCTGCAAGAAAACCCACCGATTTTCCGGCAAACCCCTTTCCAGCGCGATGCGTCTCCAGGAACCCATCATCGTGTCCCAGCCTTTCCCCCCTGGATGGGCGACGGCATCAAGATGAATGTGGATGGCCCCCGGACGAAGCCTTGCCCGGATTTGTCGCAAAAAGGAGAGCTTGGAACCATCGTCTTCCAGAAAGTGCATCACCAGGATAGCGGTGGACCCATCAAATTTGTTGTGGGTGGAAAGGGTGTTCAAATACCCCTCATGAAGGGTTAAATGGGGATGCCCCGCAAATTGCCTGCGACAAGTATTGATCATGCGGGGCGATGGGTCCACCCCGGTGAGGTGCCATTTTGGCTGTAGGTTTCGCAGTGCCTTTATTTCTGAACCCGTGCCGCAGCCAACGACCAAAACTTGGCCATCACCAGGCACGGTCACGGTCAAAAAGCCAACGCTGGTTGGAAAAAAGTCATCATAACCGGGCAAAATGGCCCGGATCAAAAGGTCATAACCCTCACCATATTCCGCATCAAAATCAAAAGGTGCATTCCAATCCTTGCCACTCATTTATTGCTGTTTCCTTGCCTGTTTGCCAGAATTTTCGGACCGCCAATATTGGAGAACGATTCCTTGGGCCAGTTCTTCAATACAAGGGCTTTCATCTCCTTTTGGACTTCTTCGTGTACTGGATCCTTCGCCAAATTGGTGTACTCCATTGGGTCGGCATCATGATCGTATAGTTCCAAGCCTTTTTTTCCGTTGTCCCATTCCGTGTACCGCCACCGTTCGGTCCGGACAGAATGACCAGGAAAGCCACCTCGCCAAACCTGGGTATAAGCAGGGCGGTCATGGGACGCCTTGGGATTATCAAGGAGTTTCCGGAGGCTCGCTCCGTGGAGGTTGTCAGGTGCCTTTAACCCGGAAAGGTCTGCCAAGGTGGGATAAAGGTCAACAAGTTCCACCGTTTTGCTGCTGGATTGTCCTCTGGCTTTTTGGCGGGGATCAAACAGGATAAGCGGGACCCGGGCCGATTCCTCAAACAGGCTTTGCTTCATCCAGAGGCCATGTTCCCCGGTCAAATAACCATGATCACTCCAAAAAACAATGATGGTGTTTTCCAAAAGATGCAGTCGTTCCAACGCATCCAAAAGTCTGCCGACCTGGGCATCAACAAAGGAAATCGCAGCATAATAGGCCCGCTTTGCCTCCGTAGCACTGGTTCGTGAAACACCAAAATCCGGCCAGGGACTGGTAGACGCTATTGCCGGTGGCAATAACAAGGCTCGATGCCCCATGGGTTCCTCGTGAAAACCGATGGTCTCAATCGGATACATGTCAAAATATTTCTTTGGGGAAACAAAGGGGCAGTGAGGTCTATAAAATCCAGCTCCCAGGAAAAAAGGCTTGTCTTTGTTCCTTTCCAAAAGTTGAATCACTTGGGTTGCTACCAGCCCATCGGTTTGTTCCTCATCCGTTCCGCCGGCTGCCATAATTCCAAACGAGGCACCAAGTCCCCTGCCAGGGGTTAGGTTTTTGATTTCGGCCTCCTCGTCCTTGTCTCGGCCCTTGGGGTTGTATCTCTCTTGCCACGAATCGGCATCGTCCAACCCGTTGGTGCCAATTTGCCCGGGGTTACCGTAATGAAAAATCTTTCCCACCCGAGCGACAAAATAGCCGTTCCTGGAAAACATTTGAGGAAGAGTGGTCGCATGAGGCAGGGTCTTTTTTCGGAAATCGGTTTGAAGGTCAAAGATCCTGGTGGTGTCCGGACGCAAACCCGTCAATACCGATACCCGACTCGGACTGCACAAGGGAAATTGGCAATAGGCCCGGTCAAACCGGGTTCCCATGCGACCAAGTCGATCGATATTGGGCGTTTTGACCACTTTGTGGCCATAGCAACCCAACGCATTGTTCATATCGTCCACCGCAATGAAAAGCACATTGGGCGGAGTAGCCTGGACCGAACACACCCATTGCCAAAACAAGCCAACAGCCAGAAAACCCAAAAAGGGAGGAATTCTCATAATGCGGAATCTCCGAGGGGGGGGTGAGGCGTGGAATCGACGGTTCCCTATGTGGTTTTCTTAGTGACGATGACAACCAATTGGGCGGTTCAATGGGGGTTTTGTTGGCAAGGGGATGGGAGCAAAAGTTTGGGAAAAGGTTTTCAAACCAAAGAAGCCCCACCAATAGGGGCTTTTTTTTGAATTACCTATCGAATTTGGAAATCCTAGTTGTGAATGGAGGCCCCGGAACCGCAAAGGCTTCGGTTGCTTCGAAAAGGGACATTTGGCGGAGTCAGGTGGGCCACATCGCTAATTTCAGTCCGAAGGACCTTTTTGGAACGAGGAGCCTCTATTCCCAAGCGAACGCGATTTCCCAAGACCTCTACCACGGTGACCACCACATCGTCACCAATCTGAATTCTTTCACCAACTTTACGACTTAGTACCAACATGATATTCGACCTCCTTGCGAAAAACCGGCTCCTGCCGGGGTTTTGTCCAAGGCTTGGCAAAGTGCCTTACCTTCCTCAAAAACTTTCTTCCCAAACCGCCCAAGCCACCTAAATTATGTAAATCAACAGTGTTTTCTGTGTTCTAATTAGGAGTATGATCCTTTCCTTTGGGTTTTTTGGGGAAAAACTCATGCTCCTAAAGGTCTCGTGCCGATGGCTAAGACACGGGTCATTGGAGGATCTTTAGCTTATTTTCACCCGTAAGGGGAAAAATTTTCCAAATTCTCTCCAAAACCTAAACCGCAACCCTCGCACACCATATAACCGCATCGTTGACAATGGTTTTCCCGACCCATGGGGATTAGCAACCCCGTACACATTGGACATCCTGTTTGTCCTGATACCTTTGTTTCGCAAAGAGTGCCGGTTTGGTTCGAAAAAATCCATGGATTCATGCAAAAACTCCTAAATTTTCTATCTGTTCGTTTGTATACTGTACAAATTAACACCAACCGTTCTCTTCTGCAATCCCAAAAAAAGGAAAATCCCATTTCTTTTTTGAATGACCAAATTCTCCTTTTTTTGCTCCCTTTCCAAAAATTTGTCCCCCCTTTTGCCATAAAATGACCCTAGGCAACCCGTTCCCTTGCTCTTAGGCTAACAACGGTTTGTATTCCCCAATTGTTGCAATCTCCTTGTGGAACTCCTCCATGGACGCTTTTACCCCGATCACACGCCGAAATTTCATCCATTGCTCCGGTGGCCTTTTGGCTGCTGGATCCTTGCCCAGCCTTCTTTCAGCGGCTACCCAAAAACGGAGGGTCATCTCCCGCCCCCTGAAAAACCCCCTTTTTGATATTTCCTTGGCACAATGGTCCCTCCACAAAGCGTTCTTTGGCAAAAGACTTGACCCAACCAACTTTCCCAAAATTACCAAAAGTTTTGGCATCACCGGAATTGAATTTGTCAACCAGTTTTACAAAGACAAAAAAAACGACGATGGCTATTTCGAATCCCTCAAAAAACAGTGTGACAGCGAAGGTACAAAGGCTCTCCTGATTATGTGCGATGGCGAGGGCTACCTGGGGGATGCCGATACTGCCAAGCGAAAAACCTCCATCAAAAACCACCATCGTTGGGTGGACAACGCCAGGATCCTGGGATGTCATTCGATCCGGGTCAATGCCTATTCCACCGGCACCTTTGAGGAACAGCAGGAACGGGCGGCAGAAGGGCTCAACCAATTGGCCGAATACGGGGCCAAGCAGGATATCAACATCATCGTTGAAAACCATGGCGGCCTCTCCAGTAATGGGGAATGGCTGGCAGGGGTCATGAAAAAAGCCAACAATCCCCGAGTGGGAACCCTCCCTGACTTTGGCAATTTCAATCTGGGTGACAACAAGCAATACGACCGGTACAAGGGCGTTACGGAAATGATGCCCTTTGCCAAGGGAGTCAGTGCCAAATCGCATGACTTCAATGAAAAGGGTGATGAGATTCACACGGACTACATAAAGATGATGAAAATTGTCCTCAAGGCAAATTTCCATGGTTTTGTGGGTATTGAATATGAAGGAAGCAAGTTGGGCGAAGAGGAGGGAATCGTGGCCACCAAGAAATTGTTGGAGCGCGTTCGCGAGGAACTTGCCAAAGCCTGACTTCCAAACCAACAAAACAAATCCGCCGTCCCAGGGTGTCAGGGCGACGGATCCTCCCTCCAAGGCACCCGTCCCGGCATTTTTTCAAAAGGTTAGATCATGAAGATTCAATCGGTCCGTTCCCTGGTGGCATTTGGGTTCCTGGGTGCCATTGCCCTCTCTTTGGTTGGCCAAGGGATTTCCGCACCCCAGGAGAAAGAGGTAACCAAGGAGACTGCCAAGCTCGTTCGGACACCTGCGGAACTTGCCGCCATGGACTCGCTCCGGAAGCAAGGCGCCCTTGTTTTGGAATTGGCCCAAACGGATCAACGCCTTGAGGTTTCGTACCTTCAACAGGTGGAAAAGTTTGGCGATTCCCACCTGGTTCCCCTCAAGGACCTGAAAGGCCTTGTAAGGCTCAACCTCAGGGGCCAGGCGGTTACGGACGATTTGGCCAAACATCTTGCTCCCCTAACGGACCTTACCCACCTCCACCTCGAAAAAACAAAGGTTACCGACAAAGCCCTGGGATCGGTCAAAGGGCTGAAAAACCTCGAATACCTGAATCTGTATGGCACCGCCGTTACCGATGCCGGCCTCAAGGACCTTGAAGGTCTCAAAAAGCTAGGCCAGCTTTATGTTTGGCAAACCAAGGTTACCAAGGAAGGTGCCGTCCAATTGAAAAAAGTGATCGGCAAGATTGATGTCAACCGCGGCTTGGATGATCTCCCACCCCTTCCCAAAGTGGAAGTCAAAGCTCCGGTAAAGGAGATGAAAAAGGAAGCCAAGAAAAAGGATGATGTCAAGAAAGCGGATGTAAAGAAAGCCGAAGCTAAAAAGGCAGAAGAAAAGAAAACGGACGCCAAAAAGGATGCCAACAAGAAATAGGCCGCTTGGCCTTGAATGCCTTCCCTTTAGGCCGGGGCCTTTTGTCCCCGGCTTTTTTTCGTAAACAGGCTTTCCCTTGGGTGGCCCCGTTCAAGCAACTTGGGTTGCCAAGGGATTAGCCAATCGGGGGGATAAGCGGTAACCAGTTACCGTTGCCTCCCCTGAGGGGAGTCGTTCTTGGCTTGCTCGGCTTGACGGGAACCGGAGGGGAGATAACCTCCTCCACCTCAACCGGATCCGCTTCCTCGATGGCCGCTTTGATCGAAAGCGAAACTCGACGGCTTTCGGGTTCGATGGTAAGAATCATTACTTTGACTTCGTCCCCGGTTTTCACAACCTCGGTGGTTCGCCGGACTTTTCCTTTGGCCAATTCGGAAATGTGGACCAATCCTTCGATTTCGGGTTCCAGTTCAACAAAAGCGCCAAATTCCTCGGTTCGGGATACCTTTCCGGTGACAATGGTCCCTGGACGAAAGCGCTCGGACAATGTTTGCCAAGGGCTTGAAACAAGCTGTTTGAGCCCCACGGATATCTTTTTTGTCTCAGGATCAAGGGTGAGGATCTTGACTTCGACAGACTGCCCGGGGTGCAGGACATCAGCGATGTTGGTGATTCGTTTCCAGCTGATTTGGGAAATGGGCAAAAGGGCATCCGCTCCTCCGATGTCCACAAACGCTCCAAAACTCTGGATGGACCGGACCGTACCCTTGCGGATTTGATCCACCGCCAGGTCGCCCCACAATTTTGCCCCTTCGATTTCCCGTTGGCGTTCCAGAAGGACACGGCGGCTTACGATGAGGTTTTTGTCCAGGGCATCGACCTCGATGACTTCGCAGGTCAGCTTTTGATCCGCAAAAAGACTAAGGTCAAAGGTACGGTTGAGGTCAACCTGGCTGGCGGGAAGCCAACCACGGCATGAATTGACCATGACTTCAAGGCCCGAGGCTTTGACACCCGTAACCTTGGCCTCCACCACCATTCCCAAAGAAAGGCTGGACCAGTCGGCATCGCCAACTGCTTTGCCTAATCGGCTTAGGACAAGCAAGCCATTCGCATTATCAAAGCGTTCGATTTTGATTTCAAGTTCAGTGCCAATCTCGGGCAACCCTTCCGGGAATTGGTCTTTCGTGAGAATTCCCTGGGTGCGACCCCCGGGAAGTTCCACAAAAACATCCCCATTGTGAATGCGGAAGACAACCCCTTTTTTGCCCGGGGTGGCTGCTTCCCGCACCGGTCGTTCGGTTTTGAAGGTATCAAGGGATTCTTCGATCCCGCCAAAAGCCGCCTGGAGCTCGGCTTCCATTTCGGCATCAAGAGGATCAATTTTGAGGTCAACCGCCTTGGCAGGAGTAGGTTTGGGAGCCGGGGGTGCGCCAAAATTTTCAGGTACATCACCCAATCGTAGGGCCCCACCCGTAAAGGGCTTTTGATTCCCTTCGGTCCTTGCTCCCCCCTGCTTGGGACCACCCTGGCCACGATCACTACGACCACCCTGGGGTCGATTTCCATAAGTCGCTTTCCTCGAGTCGGCCTGAGGCCTTGGGGCATACCCTTTTGTTTCTTGCCCCTCGGCAGGGCTCACGCCTCCCGTTTGGCCCATCTCGATACGAGGGCTCGAGTAGCGACTTGGCCCCTGATTCGAGCGTAATTTTTCCAAAAGGGGGTTCGCAGGAACAGGGGCGTTGCCTGAATCAACGACAGGGTTGGTTGGGATTTCTTCGGACATGGATCAAACCATCCTTAGTGAATGCGTATCAGTTCCCGCCTTGGGAAGAGGGAATTATATCACGAACCCGCAAATTGCGGAAAGTGATTCCAGACGAGTGGTTTTGCAGGCTGAGAAACCCCTTCAGAGGTTTATCCTTGAGTTTGGGGTCTGTCGATTGATCGAAATGCTGGACATGTTTACTGTTCAACCAAATGTCGATTTTGGGGCCTTGGCAGCGAATTTTGAAGGCATTCCACTCGGGAGAGGGCTTAACGGCATTTTCCTTGGGGGCCACAAATCGGTAAAGGGAAAGACTTCCCGTGGCCGAAGGGGGAGTTCCCGAATCGTCCAAAAGCTGAATTTCATAGGAGGCGACCGAAGGTCTGGATTCCCATGATTTAAGTGGGTTAAAAGGTCCAGTGCGGATACCAAGGCCACTATTTCCCATTTTGGGTTTGCTCCCTGCCTTGGCATTGGGTGGAAGGACCGGGGCATCAAAGCGGTATTCGAGCTCCCATTCGAAATTACCAAATTCCTTGGGGGTATACCGAAGGAAGCCAAATCCTCCCAAACCTTCACAGCGAATCATGCCCTCTTTGACCGACCAGACCGCTTTCCCCGCCTCAGGGCCCGATTTGACCTTTGCATCTCCCTCGGCCACCCATCCCAAAAGATCCTTGCCATTGAATGGGAGAATCTCCCCTTCTGCCCGGCCTGGTCCCTGGCCCAAGGCAAGCATTAGCCCCAAAACAATCCACCAACCCATTCCGGAATTGCCCATTCTCATAGGGGTATTTTACCAAAAATCGTCCGCTTTGGGACCATGGAAAACCCTGAATTTGTACCCTAAGGATAACTGAAGATGGCAGGATTTCAAAAATTCCCGATGGGCTTCGGTTCGTTGTACAAAACAATGAATCAGGCTTTCCGCCCCCGGTATACGCCGTTTTACAACCCTGGGCCGTTGGCCCAGGCTGGTTTAGATCGTGCCTTTGGCCCAAAGATTCACCATCCACCCATGTTTTCAACGCCAACAGCGAGGCATCATTCCAGCCTAGGACAACTCCCCAGGTGCCCATTGAAATCCCGACCTATCCCATGCCTCAATCTCCCGCTCATTTTGGGTTCGTGGTACAAAGCAATGAGTCCCTCTTTCAGCCCTCAGTTTACGCCGATTCAAAACCCTGGCCCGTTGGCCCAGGTGTCCTAAACGGCAATGGGGCTGAGGCCCAGTTAGGCACCGAACCCGTTTATTATTCAATCCCCAAGTCAGCCGAAAAGCATCCCGAGGCTTTCTTAAAATGTCAAAACCTTATTTCCCAGGGTCTGAACCGATCCGCAGGCAGCCTGATTGTCATGTTTTACAGCAAAAAAACTTGACCTTAAATGCGGGAGGAGCGATACTATGCTCATGTCTAGGAAACGAAAAACTACTGAACCGCCTGCCCAGAACACGGCAGACACCATCCGCTCGATGATCGAAGGGGGTGGCGAACGGGTCTGGCGATTTGCCGATTTTGAAGGGTTACCGCCGGCGGCGGGGGCAAAAGCCCTGTCGCGCATGGCACGAAAGGGACTCGTACAGCGGCTGGGTAAAGGGCTTTATTTCCGGTCCCGCTCGACGGCATTTGGGCCGAGTAAACCGAACCTGAGCCAGATACAGGCATTGCCACTCCGTCGCAATGGAGTGTTTCCATCGGGTGTGTCGGCGGCGAACCTGCTCGGCTTTACCACCCAGAACCCTGGCCGCGGGGAAGTGGCCACGAATGGGCTGAGTCTCCCCCGGCTTATCCTCGGAAAAGAAACGGTGATCCATACGAGGCGTCCTGAAAACTGGCGCAAGCTGTCGCAGGAGGATGCTGCTTTCCTCGATTTCCTCCGCAACCGGGGTGCGGCGAGCGAACTATCTCCTGAAGAGACCGTGTCACAACTGGTAGCCCTGGCACGGGAGAAGGGTCGGATTAATCGCTTGCTCCAGGTGGCCGAATCGGAACCGCCGCGCGTGCGTGCCATGCTCGGTGCCATTGCCGAGCAGCTTGGCAAACCGGCATGCAGGCTTAAACAACTTCGGTGCGGCATCAATCGGTTGTCGCGGTTCGAGTTTGGCACCCTCACCGCATTGGCTTATGCAACCGCATGGCAGGCAAAGAAGGGCAGCGACCGATGAAACTCTTTGAGCACCCGGATTTCGAGCAGGCTGTGATCCGCGCGGCGGAACATTTCCGTGAGCGGGGACTGCGGGAATCCATCATTGAGAAGGACTATTTCGTTACTGAAGCACTACGCATCCTTGAACAGACGGCTGGCAAATTCATCATTTTCAAAGGTGGTACCAGCCTTTCCAAAGGCTGGGGACTGATCGAGCGATTCTCGGAAGATGTGGACATTTTCCTCGACCCGGCGGCATTCGATCCAGCACTAGGCAAAAAGGGAATCGACAGGGAACTGAAGAGGCTCAAGAATGCCATCGAACTCCATCCGGGGTTTACCTTTCTCAAGAACGAGAGTCAGACCATAGGCGGGCTTGGCCGCAACGACCGTTTCAAATACCCACAGCGTTTCGCTGGCCCAGGCGACATCCGCAACCGCGTTTTCGTCGAATCTGGCTCGGCCAGCGGTCGGGAGCCAACCGGGCGTATTCGCATCCAGTCCTTTGTCGGGCAATTCCTGAACGAGACGGGCTTCAGCCTCGGGGCAGAAGACGAGGGGCCTTTTGAAATGCGGCTACTGCACTTCCGCAGGACCTTTGTCGAAAAGATGTTTGCCATTCATGCGAAGGTTGATGCCTTCAAGCAGGCCGGCATCCCGATAGGTGGCTATGCCAGGCACTATTACGACCTCTATTGCCTCGCAGGCACGCCGGAAGTGCAGGCCATGCTTGCGTCCGTCGAATATGGCGAGATCAAGGCGGATTACGACCGCATCAGCACGGAGCATTTTCCCAAGAGCTACCTTCCGCCACCGGATATGGCATTTTCCCAAAGCGATGCACTGTTCCCGCCGGAAAGCATCGCAACCGCACTATCGTCGGAATACGAATCCCAGTGCCGCATATTGTGCTTCGGTGCATTCCCATCCTGGAGCGATGTGCAAGGTCGCCTGGATTCGGTGCGTGCCCTCTTGTGACATCGTCAAACCAAGAGTGAAGCATTGCGCTTTGTCAGCAGCAATCCCAAAGGGAAGAAGACCCCTGATCCATGACAACAAACGGGGACCAATCAAGCTATGAAATTCCTCCCGGTGGAATCTATCAATCCATTAACCAAGCATGATTTTTCGGCACCGCCAGCTATTCCATGTGGCTGATCCCGGAAGTCCGTGGGCTTCGAATTCGGCCCCAAGATGCGCCCTGACCACGAAATTTCAGGCCCGGAAAGCCTACAGGGCCGATGCCCTGTTAGGCACCGACCCTGCAAAATCATTCAACCAGCATGGATTTCATGCCGAACCGAAAAGCTCCCTCCGACATCCTCAATCCAAACCGGTCTTTTACAGAGCTAGGGTACTGGCAGATAAAGAGGTTACGTCGACGCGATCGGTTGCACTTTTACCCGTGGGGACGCCCAAAACCGCCGGAAACCCAGTCTGCTGACAAAACCCTCCAATCGTCGAAGCCCAGTGTACCGAAGCGTGATCCGCTGGCACTCGCCAGATTCTACCAGTCCGTTCTGGATTCCGGGATCGTAGAGAACCGGGCTGCCTTGGCTCGCCACTTGGGAGTCAGTCGGGCTCGCGTCACTCAGGTCCTGCGCCGCCTCAATCGAGTCGATCCGGAGGCCCAGCCATGAGTGATTCATTGGCCCCATTGCGGACACACCCGGCTTTCCAAGTGGTAGCGGATACCCTTGCCGCGTACGTCGGCATCGAACGGGATGTCGTTCAATTCATGGAATTCATCAGCCTCTGCGCCGGCCGAATGGTGATGCCCATAAACCTCGACATTCTTTCCGACAACGTCACCGTTGACTTGCATGTCGCCAACCGACTGCTCGACCTGCGATCATGCCACATCGCGAGAGTGGATACTCATCGGGAGTTTCGCGCCTTGGAACGATCGAAGTTCTTGATTGAACCGCCGAGACCCAGGCAGGGGGACTCCGACGAATCACTAAGCCAGCACCCATGCTCCGTCGTATTGCTTCGAGGAAATCACCGCATACTTCATCGCGACATTACGGAGTACACGGCGCGGTTGTTACAAAGTGACGAGGCATTGCCAAGTATTTGGCGAGTCTCGGATCTCGCATCCAGTCTTCCACCGGTGCCGTCCACCCTGAGGATTCAGACAACTCAGACGGGCCGGGATCTGCGCCGTTTCGGAAGCTCATTCGCGGTTCATCGAACCGACCCGAGCGCCACAACACTAGCCGAACGAATCGACTCCTTACCCACAAGGCCCGACATCAAGTGCCACTTTCGACACCGATTTCAAGAGCACGGTCCGCCCGAACTAATGATGATTGTCGAGAGAGTTCTGTGCGTTCTTTCGGTGATTCGAGAAAGCCTCCTCAACTCATCCGCAAAACCACGTGAGGTTCTGATTGAAGATTATGCGGCGGGACGTTCGCTCCTCACCTCCCTGCCTTTGACTCCAATCGATCGTCAGTTGTCACCGAATGCATTGATCACCGCCGAGCAGTTGCATAAGCGCCTTGAGTCGCCCGGAGTGGGTATCGAGCTCCCAGATCTTAGCCAGTATGGTCAGAGGTTGTAGTGGACCCCAAAAACTGGACAGACAGCTAAGCTTTTCTTTTCTAGTAAAAGGAGGGTTTTGTCATGGTCATCAGGAAGCGGCAATACGACGCATCGTTCAAGGCCAGGGTTGCCTTGGAGGTCATCCGTGAAAAG
>SYLG01000061.1 GCA_005808665.1 Planctomycetia bacterium
ACATGATGGTTCAGGTCAGGAACGCATCGAATGTGGTAATCGTTTCAATGGGTCGCGATGCCCTCCATCGTCATGTGACCGATACGGAAGGCACTTCCCTAAAGGATCGATTTTTTGGTTTGCAGTGGCAGGTGTTTGAAATCAAGGCCGGATCGACTACGGTTACCAGGCTCGTTTGGAGCCCAGCCTATGTGGATGGGATGGTCCTGAGGGACCGGGATACGGACAGTAATGGGACGATGGATGAAAGAATTTATCCGCTACAGGATGCCAACTGGAACACGACAGCCCTGTTGATCTCAAGCGGCACCGTGGTGGAGCGGTACACCTACTCACCCTTTGGGGAGGTCACCTTCCGGGATGCTTCCGGATCAGTTATCAGCTCAAGTGTCAAGGATTGGATCTTCCTCCATCAGGGAGGCGAGAAGATTGCTGTAGGGGTTTATGAATTTCGGAATCGGATTTATAGTCCGACCTTGGGTAGATGGTTGAGCAATGATCCGCTGGGATTTGAAGCAGGGGATGTGAATAATTTTAGATACTTAAAAAATAATACATTGAATAACTTAGATCCGATTGGATTAATAGATTTTTTGCCCAATCCCCAGGATTGGTTTCCACGCCCAGGAGGACCAGGTCGTAACTGCGCCGCATGCCATCCAATTGCTCCATGGATTCAAGGTGATGTAAGGCGCAGTGGAAAGTGTTGGACATTTCAGCGAATATTTAGTGGCATTCTTTCGCATTGCGGAATTGCATGTCTTTCCCCTAAAAATGGAGAGCTGGTAACATATAGTTATGGTATTAACGGAAATAAATGGTCTAAAAATAATACTGATGACTTAAATTGGGCAAAGGATAATTGGGCTGAAAGAATAATCGATGCGACCTATGAGGAGGTTATGTTTGCCTTAGGGGATCAGATGTGGTTTGATGAAAATAAAACCTTCAAAATTGGCACGGATTTTCTCGGAGGATGTGGCTGTCATAATTGTCAGACAACCTGTACAAGCGTCAGGAAAACAGCGGAACAGATCCACGCTTATGGAAAAGGTCAAGAGTATTATAAAAATTGGCTTTGGTGGAAAAATTGGGGACTGTAATAAGATACTTTATTTTATCACATCTCTTGACGCCACCTCGTTGCGAATGTATTGCGGCTTCGATTAACTCTCGTTTCTCTAAACCATATTGAAGGGAACTTCTGTCCAGGAATCGATTTGTCAGAAGACCAGAATGAGAATATATGTTTGGACAGTGGTTTGGCATTCGAAAAAGTTTAGATTCACGCCGAAGAATTCATTAAGGAATTTTTATGAAAAAGAACACAGGTACGTCAATGTATTTCTCGAAAACAGATTTACAAATGTTTGAAATGAAGCCAAAAAAATGGCGCCTAAAATATATTAGGCTCGAAAATTTGCCAAAAAATGATTCATATGTCTATGTTTTTACTTGGCAAATATATCTTTTATCATTTTTCCATTTGAACCAGTTAGGAAATAGATAATGAACATGCGATGTGCTTTCTGTTTACTGGCTCCACTCCTTGTTATCAGTTACCTGTACGCCCAGTGGTCGGATTGGTTTTCCCGAATCGAACTACAAACAGTTTGGAAGCGCCCACTCATTAGCGATCCCATCGATCTGGTAAAAAAGGACCCCATCGAATGGGTGGTACCCAAAGAGGACTTGATCATTAAGGAAGGCGAAGCGGATCTGGCTTTGTCACTGAATTTGTACACAATTCCAGAAATTCCTTCCAAACCCTATCAATTCGATTTGCGAATCAAGGTTCGGGCGCAGGGCCGAGTTACCGGAGGTGAATGGCAAGATCGCCTCATCCGCGACAAGCACTTTACAACGGATGAACCGTTCTCAAAAGAGGGTACGGCATACTGGAGTTCCTACGGACAAGGCCGCCTGGAATATGGCCTGGGAAGAGTACGCCTCGTTGCCGAAGAAGAACTACGAATTATCATCGATATTTTGGTTCAGGATGATTATTTTAGATGGGCCATGCCCCGGCTGAAGCTGGTTGGGAAGTATGATATTGCAAAACCCGGTCCCACAATGATCTTTCGAGGAATTTTGCGCGAAGGCGGCTATTGGACCTCCATTTGTCTGGTTATTATGCTGGCTTGGTTTTCCTGGCCTTTAAAGTTAAGCCTTTGACGACAAAATAAAACCTTTTGAGTTTAACCCAAGTTACGCGGTTGGAGTGATTTTTTCGATTTTTTGGTCCATATTGGGACCATGATAGTGGTTTTTCCCGGGGTTTGGAGTATTTCGAGTTCCAAACGGCATGAAGTCCCGACCCAAGTTACTTGAATTGCCCGCTCCTTGTGCGAATTGAACAGGGGCGTTTGCAAGTGTTCGCAGGATTCCCGCAATGTTTCAAACCACCTGCGGCGGTATGAAAGGTTGAAAGCCATTGGGAATCAGGATCAAACGCCTTGAAACAGAACATGTAAAGACGATTTGTAGTCCCGAATTTTGCAGGCTGATTTAACTTTTTCCTGGAAAAAGGGGTTTCATGGTCCCAACCGCATAACTTGGGTTAATCTCCGGTCCCAATCTGGTCCCCATCCTCAGCCAGCACTGTCCGAAGGACCTCTTTTTTCCAGTCCGATTGATGGATGGGCCAACCCGAGACCGTCATTCCCCCCTGGCTAAGCCGCCTTGTCCGGCTGAAATGGGAAATATATTCGAAACATTCCTTTTCCAACGGCCAAAGGACTTTTCCAGCTCGGGGACCGTTTGAAGCCCGGTGGGTAAGGGATCCATGGTCGATAATGCTAAGGACAGTCGGCTCGGAGTCATCCAAAAGCCTTTGAGCGACTATTTCCAAGGGAGTAAACGCAAACCGGTTAAGGACTTTGACAAAATCACCATTTTCATCACGCCAAACATCCCGAAACCACAAGGGCGGGACCATAAGCCTTTCGACCAATGCTCGTACCCAGGAGGTCGGCGGCCTTTCCCCATCCTCAATTCCCAATATATCTCCGACTTTAGGTAGTAAAAATTGGGAGATGGCCTGGGCAGCAAGTCGTTGGCGACTCTCCTCCTTTAAAGAGTCGGCGAATAGCAATTTTCCTTTCGAGGCGGCCCGTCTCCGACTCAATCCTGTTGCCTCCTGGGCAGTTTCTCTCCGGATTCCAGGGATGGAAACGGCCAGTTCTACCCAGTCGACCGGTGGCTGGAAAAGCCTCATGGATTCCAAAAAAGTGCCAACCACCCGGTCGATTGCGGAGTGCAGGTCCGCAAGGTTCAATGCTTCATTCATGGGCCAACCTTCCAACCCCCGATTCCCTGGGTGGAATAAAAAAAATATTCGGTGGCTCCCTTGAACCCCCAACCATCCTATTTATATGTACACATGAACAGTAAAAGCAAGGTTTTGCCTTTTGCTTCGCCATGGAAATCCGGTATACTGTGTAATGGGTAACAGAATTGATGTTACCCTCCCTCCTTTCCAAAGGCATCTACCCACCTTGCCTTAGGTTCATGTGAGTACGCCATGAAAACGCTAGCAAAATTGTGTCTCCTGCCAATTGTATTATTGGCAACAACCGGATTGCGGGCAGGGGTTCCAACCGACCCTGCGGAAATCGCCAAAGTTGTAGGCCAGCCCACCCGGATCGACATTACCCCCTCCAAACTCATTTTGGTAGGTCCGAGGTCCGCCAGACAGGTTTTGGTGCAAGGAACCTATACCGATGGATCCATTCGGGACCTTACGCCTTTTGCCCAATTTGAGGCACAAAAAGGGTTGGAAGTCAGGCTAAGTGACGGGGGGTTTGTGGAAGCGACGGCTAACTCAAACGGAAACCTTGAGGTAAAAGTAGCTGGCAAGGTCATGCAGCTGCCGGTTGAAGCGGTAGGGGTTGATAAAGCACGGCCCATTTCCTTTCGGCATGAAGTCGTCGCCTCTCTCAATGTGGGCGGATGTAATATGGGTGCCTGTCACGGAACTCCTTCCGGGAAAAACGGGTTCAAGCTTTCCTTGCGAGGCTCCGATCCCTCCCTGGATTTTGCCCAACTTACCCGAGATGTGCTTGCCCGCAGAACGGTTTCCCAAGATCCCAAGCAAAGCCTCATGTTGTTGAAGGCATTGGGACAGGTCCCCCACGAAGGAGGGCAACGATTTGCCTTTTCTGCCGTGACCACCCGCGCTATTCGGGAATGGCTGGCCGAGGGAATGAAAAACGATGAGCCCACCCTTCCTGCCTTAACCAAGGTAGTGATCGAACCAGGTTCACGCATGCTTTTAAAGCCCTCCAAGTGGCAGCAACTATCCATCTCGGCCCAATTCGCCGATGGAGCCATTCGGGATGTTACCCGGTTTTCCAATTTCTCTTCCAGTGACCCGGCTGTTGCGGAGGTTTCCCTTTCGGGTTTGGTGGAATTTCGCCAGCCTGGTGAGGTGGCTATTCTGGTTCGTTACCTTGAGGAGTTGGTGACTGTCCGATTGAGTTACCTTGAACCCAAGGCCAATTTTGTTTGGAAAGCCCCTCCTGAAACCAACTTTGTCGACAAAACCGTTTTCGCCAAACTCAAAACCTTGGGAATCCTCCCCAGCGAAATCTGCTCCGATGAGGATTTCATTCGGCGGGTGCATCTGGATCTTTGCGGGATTTTGCCTGATGGTGCTGCGGTAAAAGCCTTCCTTTCTGACAAAGACCCGGGAAAGCGGGCAAAGCTTGTAGACACCCTCCTGGACCGGCCGGAATATGCCGATTTTTGGACTCTTAAATGGTCGGATGTGATTCGGTCAAGCCGCAAAACAATGCAGCTCAAAGGCGTTTTTGTCTTTCAAAATTGGCTTCGCGGACATATCGAAGCCAACACAGGGATCGACAAAATCGTTCGCGAACTCTTAACCTCCTCGGGCAGCACTTTCTCCAACCCCGCCGCCAATTATTTCCGCATTGCCAAGGATTCCCAGAATCTCGCCGAAACCACCGCCCAACTTTTCTTTGGCATTCGAATGCAATGCGCCAAGTGCCACAACCATCCTTTTGAACGATGGAGCCAGGACGACTATTACAGTATGGCGGCATTCTTTTCCCAGGTAGGTAACAAACCCGATCCCAATCAAATGGGACCAAAGCCCGAAACCCCAGGGTCTGAAATCGTTTTCGTTCGTCGAGAGGGCGAAGTCACCCAACCCCGAACCGGGAAAGTAATGCCTCCCAAATATATGGGGGGCCCCATTGCCAAAATTGAACCGGGCCAAGACAGGCGGGAAGCTTTGGCGAATTGGGCCACCTCTGCAGCAAACCCTTTCTTTGCCAAAGCCACGGTAAACCGCATCTGGTTTCATTTGGCAGGCAAGGGCATTGTTGATCCCGTCGACGATTTCCGTGAATCCAATCCTTCCGCCAACGATCCCCTTCTTGAAGCCTTGGCTCAGGACTTTATCAAATCCGGTTATGACCTGAAACACATGATCCGGGTGGTTTGTGCCTCGTCGACTTATCAACTTTCCACCAACATTAATGAAACCAACAAGGACGAAAGTCGCTACTTCTCCCATGGTGTTTCCAAGCTCCTAACCGCCGAGCAACTTTTGGATGCCATTTGTAAAGCAACGGAAATCCAGGAAAAATTTCAGGGTTTGCCTCCAGGGACCCGGGCCACCCAATTGCCTGACACCGAAGTAAACCACATATTCCTTAAAACATTTGGACAACCGGCCCGGGAACTGGCTTGTGAATGCGAACGCGAAAGCGATTCCAACCTGGCTCAGGCCCTCCAGCTTATCAATGGTCCAACCATCAATGACAAACTCAAAGCTCCCGACAATCGCATTGGTCGACTCATCAAGGAAAAGAAATCGGATTCCCAGATTCTTGAGGAAATTTACCTCGAAACGGTTTCCCGTACACCCACCAAGGAGGATTCGGCCATTGCCTTAGGCCACCTGGCCAAAGCGAAAGATAAGCGTAAAGCGTGGGAAGATATTCAATGGGCCCTCATAAACACCAAAGAATTCCTTTTTAGGCATTAATCGCCTTTTCAGGGAACCATGACCGCAGGGGAATTTCGCACTTTGGCTTTGGGGCATCCTGGCGCCATGGAGGGGTCACACCAAAATCACCCGGACTTTCGGGTCGGCAAAAAAATATTCGCCTCTCTTGGTCCGGATGAAACATGGGCGATGGTTCGGTTAAACCCATTGGACCAGATGGTGTTCGTAAAGGAAGACCTGGTTGCCCACAAACCCGCAAATGGGGCTTGGGGCCGATCAGGCTGCACGATCATCCAACTTGCCATCGCAAACAAAAAATTGGTGAAAAAAGCAATTTATCTTGCTTGGGACCATTGTGTTCAAAAACCGTAACAAATCTATCCGGAAAGGTTTTTGTCAAGCCATTGGACGCAACTCCTTTTTTTCGTAAGGAATGGCTGGAATGTGCGATTCTTTCAGGGAGATTGGTCCAACGATCTCAACAGGTATTCGACCATGGACCGGGAAGGATAGTCCCAACCTGATTGTGACGCCGTTGTGTAAAGTTGATTGACCTTCATGAGGTGGTTTCTGGCGATTCCATTTTCGCCCCCTTCCAGGGCCAATAGTCCACTAAGGGCCATGGAGTCGGCTTCTGTACGGAAATTTTCGGCAAGGCCTTCGATTTTGCGTTGGAAAAGTTGCCCGGTAAAACCCTGATTCACCCAACCACCCAACCCCAAATCCGGGCCCATCCGGTCAAGAATCGCCTGACTGATCACCAATCCCGCCAAAACCCGGGGGGACTGATCCTCTCCCTCCTTTACCGAAGGAAAGGCCAAAGAATGGCATTCGTTGCGGGCTGATCCGTATTGCCCAAGGGCAGCAAGGGATTGAACCCTGGACCAATGGAATTGGTTTGCATCCACCGTATTAAGAATGTCGGACTCTGTCCATTTTTCCACCTGATCCGCTGCCCCGGTAAAAAGCAATAATTGGATCTCTAATTGTAGGCCATTGGCCCCGAAGGCCGCTACATCGCTAGCCAGGAGTATCATGAGAGCTTCGCGGGCAAGGCCAAATCCCATTGCGCTCCGGACCCGATCATAAACCCGAAGGCCTTCGGATTCCTTCTGCCATTTATCCCGACGGTCGTTTACTTCCGTCTCCAAGGCATCGAGTTGCCTGGTATTTTCGTGCATTTGACGAAAATACTCGCTTGGATCAACCCGTGGCGGGGGCCCCATTTGCACCATGATTTCTTCGTGCTTTCTCAGTTGTTCCAAGGCAAAGTCGAGGTAGCCAAATTCGCGATATTGCATGCCAAGTCTAAGGTGAACCTCTGCCAGGTCGGGACCAAGGCGGGCCGCCTCGGCAAATGCCCTTGCGGCTTGCACCTTTCGTAGCTGGGTTAGCCCTGGCATTTTTGCACCCCAGCCCCTTTCCATAGTATCGGAGGATAATGCCAAATAGGCCTTGCCCAAAAGCAACCGGGCTTGGGCATCCTCGGGGTGCCGAAGTGAGGCAATCCTTAGCGATTGAATGGCCAAATAGAGGGGCCCGGGGGACGGTTTTGCCATGGAATAGGCAAACTGTTCCTGAAGTGAAAGCACCCATCCCTCCACCGGCCTAAGGGGCGTGTTGGGAGGTGTACCCGGACCACGAACCGGCCCGGGCATTTGCAACCTCAGGGTCGCATCAAGGGGAGCGGACCCTGCGGCCCAGGCAGCCCCTGCCAGTAGGGTAGCGCTCGCCTGGGCCCCAACCCAACCGGGTAGGGCACGACCGGGAGCAAGGCGACCTTCTTTGGCCCCAAAAATAAAACACAATTCCGCAAAATCCCGGTCTGGGGTCCAGGAAGCATCGGGGGCAAGATAGGTCCTCAACCAATTGCCCTCGCCGGAACGGGGGATAGGTGAGTCGCGAAAATTGTCCTCAATCACCCTCCCTTGGGATATTTGGTAAACGGTGGTTTCAGGAGTAATGGCTGGTAGGCTTTTATTGGTCATGGGCGCAAATAGGGCCATGGACCCCTCCCAGCCAACAAGGTTCCAATCGGGCATAGCCAGGATCATCCGCGATGCGGTATTGACCCAACGGGCCCGATCCAGGTCCAAGACAAGAATCAGGTCCGACCTCCCTTGAGTATTGGTCAAACGACCTGGAAGGGCTTTGGGCTCTTCCCCGGAAAGGGCAGGGTCCACCACGAATCGAATTCCAGGATGAAACCATCCGAGCGTTGTTGCCAAATGTTGGGACGAGACAGAAACGGTGGGGGATGCTTTGATTTGTCCCGCTTTGACCCAGCCTTGGATCATTGCCCCGGATCGGGACCATGAAGGATTGGGGTCGTATCCCCAAGACCTTGGCCCGAAAGGGGGCATTTGTAACCAACCTGGCCAGGCAAGAAGCAAAAAGAGAACAATCAGTGATCCGCCAAATAAGGAAATCAATCCTCTGGCACCATGATTTTCCCGAAAGGGTGACTTTCCCATGGATCTTGAAAAATACCCGCCAAGCGAAAGCGCCAAATAGGGACCTGCAACCAGGGCAAACCAGGGGATCCAGCGCACATGAACCAACGCCGCCACCAACAGGCCCGCCATGGGAAGAATCCTTACCCATCGCCATCCCGGTAAATCGAGAAGGAATGCGAACAGGCACATGAGTACCAAGGGAAAAAAGGCCGTCCCCGCCGGAGTGGCGAATGCCTGAACCAGGTATTCCTGGGCAAAGGCGGGACGATACCAATCCATTTGGAAAACTCCCCCGGAAAGGGCTTCGAGAATGCCCCATAAACCAAGGCCAAAAAGGCTGGCACCAATCAGGGACCAAGCCCTTTTGTCCGCTGATTCCCTTGTTGGGCGGTCGAAAAGCATTCCAATTCCCAGGAGTAAACCCACCAAGCCACCTAGCCAAAAGGAACCGTCGAGGCAGGCCCAAAGAATAAAAAACACCAAAAGGGATAGTTTTTTGGGTTTGGAAGTTTGGTTCTGGGACCAACCGTGCCGAATGAGGAGTGCCAATAAAACAAAGGACACAATATTTGGTCCCAGGTTGAGGCGGTTTGCCATGGCCATCAATGCCAACCCGACACCAAATGTGGAAACCCAAGGAAATTGTGACCCAGAAGTCAGCAACAATCGTGAGGCTATAAAACCAACCGCTCCGGCCTTCAACCCGACCATCAGAAATGGTCCAAGGGAAAGTGTCCCCGCCCAAACCAGCAGATCAAAAAGAAATCCCGGTCCGGGTCGTTCTTTGCCCGTGGCAATATCCGCCCCTTTGGCAATATGAAGCCAAAGGTCAAGGTTCCGTGCGGGGGTGGAAGCCAAAAAAAATCCAAAAAGAACAACCCCTGCATAAATCAGCAAGTGCGTGTTCCAGATTTTGGAGGGTTCCGGTGGCGTAAAATCGGCTTCATCGGTTAGCGATGGACTTGCAAACAAAGGAACCTCAGAATTGGGAGGCGGATAAAAGGCAAAGGCATGCCCGGAATCAAGACAGGGACTACCCTTAGGTTAGGACATTTCCAACCCGTGATCCGGCTTCCTTGTGGTTAACCCAAACCTTTCGACAATCAGGTCGTTTACGGTTTGAGGAGGCTGCGTAACCTGGTTTCTATTTCACCAAAGGGAACCCGTATTTGTTGAAGGGAATCGCGGTCGCGCCATGTTACTGTATTGTCGGTCATGGTTTGGCCGTCGATGGTAATGCAGACAGGCGTTCCGGCCTCGTCCTGGCGACGGTAACGCCTGCCAATGGCGCCGCCATCGTCATATTGCACCCCAAAATCCCCCTTGAGTGACCGATACAGTTCTTTGGCCTTTTCCGGCATTCCTTCACGATTGACGAGTGGGAAAATCGCCGCTTTTACCGGTGCGATCCTGGGATGAAAGCGCATTACGGTCCGTACTTCGCCCCCCTCGACAGGTTCTTCAGCATAGGCCTCGCACAAAAACGCCAAGGTGCCCCGATCCGCCCCGGCGGAGGGCTCAATGACATGGGGCCAATACCGCTCCCTTACCCGGTCATCGAAGTACTGGAGGTCTTTTCCCGAACCCTTGTGACGAGGTTTGCCATCGGCCCCGTTTTCCACTATCAGGGTTTCACCGTCCTTGACCAGCTTTCCCTCCTGGTGACTTCTGAGGTCAAAGTCGGCCCGATGGGCGATACCCTCGAGTTCCCCAAATTCGCCTTGGGGGAGGAAGGGAAACGCATACTCGATATCCGCAGTACCGCAAGAATAGTGGCTCAGTTCGGACGGTTCGTGTTCCCGAAGGATTAACCTTTCCGGGCTCAAACCCAGGTTGGTGTACCATTGGTACCGTCGATCCCGCCACCACTTGTACCATGCCTGGGACTGGTTGGGGTGACAAAAAAATTCGATTTCCATCTGTTCAAATTCACGACTGCGAAAGGTAAAATTGCGTGGGGTGATTTCGTTCCTGAAACTTTTACCGATTTGGGCGATGCCAAAAGGGGTTTTTACGCGGGTGGAATCCACAACATTTTTGAAATTCACAAAAATCCCCTGGGCCGTTTCAGGCCTAAGAAATGCCGCACCCTCTTCTCCGGCAAGGGCTCCCACGAAGGTTTTGAACATCAGATTGAATTCGCGCGGTTCGGTCAGTGTCCCCAATTGGGTGGCATCCGGGGCTAAAACAACCGAGAAATCCTTTACCGTAAGCAAGCTCACCATCCCGGATTCCCATTCAAGGTCCCCTACCTGCTTGTTGCGCATGCCCAGGAATTTGAGCGCCCTGGTTTGGGTTTCCTCAAGGCCTTCCTCTCCTCCTGTCTGGGAAGAAATGAACACACTTTGCTCTTTGGCCTTGAGCCACCGGCCCCGGAGTTGATCATGGCGGTACCGCTTTTTGGATTCCTTGCAATCGACCATATAGTCGTGGAAAAGGTCATAATGGCCGGAACATTTCCAGACCTGGGGGTGCATGATGATGGAACAATCCAAACCAACCATCTGAAAAGAAGCGGGGGTCCCCTCAATTTGGGTCAATTCATCATGACCGCTAACCATGTCCTTCCACCAAGCCTCTTTCACATTCCGCTTGAGTTCGACTCCCAGGGGACCGTAATCCCAAAAACCGTTTAGCCCACCGTAGATTTCGCTGGAAGGAAACAGGAATCCGCGCCTTTTGCACAGGGCTACAATTTTGTCCATGCTCATGGAAACTTCAAACCTTTCTTTGCCGGGTGTATCTCTACCTGAAATCCCATCCAAATGTTTCGATCACCGGTATGTATAAAATGGGCAACCTTTGCCGAGGTGTTCCATTGTGCAGCAAAGGCAATATCCAAGGCAAAGCCAAGTTGCCCTAAAGATTGCCCGTGCGGACATCCAATCAACCTATTTTCCAAGGATTGGTCCCCATTGGCCATCCATTCCTCCCTTGCCCCCTTTGCATTGGCACCAAGTCGAAAACCATGGTTGGCTAGTTCATTGGCCAAAAAACCGGCAAACAGGCGGTCTTCCGCCGAGGGTTCAGCCAAATTTGACCCGATCGCCAAATGACCTGCACATGCCAGAATGCAGGGCCTATTTGCGGCTAAAAGGTGGTCCCGAACGGCATTTGCATTAAGAAAACAACCTGTGATCACCTGTTTTGCGCCCCGGGTTGCCGCCAAAGCCCTGGTGCCATTTGTTGTGGTGAGGACGACGGTTTTGCCTTGGATTTTGGCGGCCGATATTTCCCGGGGAGAATTTCCCAAATCAAACCCCTGGGGGGCAATTCCCCCCCGTTCCCCGGCAAGGATCAACTCCGGTTGTTTCGCTTTGAGGGCAATGGCCCTATCCAGGTCAGGCATGGCCCAAACCTGGTCCGCTCCGGCAGCAAAAGCCGCCTGGATCGTAGTGGTTGCCCGAAGGATATCCACCACCACGCAGATGCAACCGGTTTTGTCCTGGCCCACAAGTTCTTCGGGCGTATCTATCAAATCCAGCTGGTTCAAGGGTCAAAAGCCCATTGTTCATTAAAGATTCCGGAATCCAGCACCTCCCATTTTTGGGTTTCCTCATGGTTGTGCCACAGGGCAAAGTCACCAAGTTTGGAAAAAAGCAAAGCATTTGTTCCATGAAATTCCTTTTCATGAAAGGTGTGACCCGAGTTAATGACCAGATATTTCGAAGGTGCCAAAGGATTGGGTAGCACCATAGAGGGGAGGGATGCCCCTTTGGGAATAGGAATTTTCCGGCCCCAAACAATTCGGTCCCCTTCCCAGGAAAAAGGAAGTTGGTTTTGCAACTTTGCAAGGATGCTGGAGGATCCCGCATCTCCAAAGACGACCAAATGAGCCCCCAGCATGGTTTCCTGGGTAATTTGATCCTCCTCGACAAAAGGGAAATCTCCGCGCATAAACTTGACCCACTCAGTGCGAAACTGTCCCAGCAGGGCTTCAGCATGCTTTTGGGATTGGGCATTTTTCGGGGTCCCCTTACCCAAGGTGACAATGAAGGGGTCCATAAAAGCATCGTCAATAGGGCCCTGGAGTCCCGGTCTTTTGCGGTTTGCCTTTTGGTTTTCATCGATCATCCACCCGGAGGGCTTTTTGAAAAAAGCGGCCTGATCCAATCGGGGGATTGGCAATGTTTTGCCATCGATTACAAGGCTGTTGCAATCCAAAAAGGCGGCTTTGCCAAGGGAGAAATGCGTTACGCCAACACTTTCTACCTCTAGCTGACCCTCTTTCCGGTTTGCGAATACCCGCCCCGGTTTCCCTGTTTCCAAAAGGCCCGTGATGGAGAGCCAACCATATTTGCCGTGCCTTGTACTTAAGGCGGTCCAATCAATGGTATCGGGGTTTGTTTTTCGCCCCATTTTTAAAAAAGGAAAAAGAGCAGAATCAACCTGGCGTTTCCATTCCGCAGGCATTTGATGACCCACACCGGGAGCGATAATGTGCTGAAAATGGGTTTTGGAAATATCTCCCCGAGCAAGGGCTTTTTCGATGGTTAATGCCGCATCCTTTTGGGGATCGGCTCCCCCGGAATAAGCGACCACCGGAACCATGTTCAAATTCCTGGCAACCTCAAAAGCGTCGTAATGGCCCAGGATCCGCTTTTTCCATTCTGGAAGGGTTTCCGGATCCAGCTTGGCATAGCCGATGGTTTTGGTGAATCCTGCGCCTGGTTGCAAGGCGTAAAACCTGTCGGCATGATGCAGCCCCAAATGCCAGGTTCCGGCTCCTCCCATGGAAAATCCCCGAAGCAAAACCCGGTTGCGATCGAGTTTTGTGGCCCCCTTGGCGTTTTCCCGGCGAAAAAGGTCCTCCAAGGCCTCGAAAACATCGGTTTCCCCAGCGAAACGATAGGCGTTGTTACCCCGGCCAAAAACTTCAAGGATTACCGCTTTTTCCTCCGCTGGCTTGGCTCCCTCATGTTGAATCAAAAAAAGTGCCTCCGTCAAACCATCACTACGCCCATGAAGAACCACCTCCACCGGCCAGGGAGAGGTCGATTGGTCATACTCCTTGGGAAACCGAACGGAATAGGGTTGGATAGACTGATCGACTCTACTCAGGTAGGCCCTGTTTTCGAATTGACCTCGGGGGGCCCATTGACCAGAAGATTTCCTTTGGGCCCGAGCCATCCCCAAATCAGCGACCTTGGCCAGGCGCAAGGATCCGCCTTTGACCTCGTATTCTTTTAAGTCCAACCCCATTTTTAGGGCACGGGCATATATGGCAATATCGTGGTATTTATCCTTGGAGACCAAGGGCTTTTGGGTGGCAATCGCAAGGTTTAAGGTGGATTGCCTGGATAAAAGCCGATCCAACAAAAGGTCGGTGGAACCCTCTTTGGAACTGTCCTCTGGCAAGGACTTTTTACCCCTATTGGGAGTAGGATCCTGAGCCAAAACTCCCTGAACGGAAAAGAAAAAGCATGCAAGCCACCCCAGCAACACTAGCCTTTTACCGCATGGAATCCATAAGCAGGTCCAACACCTCATTAATGGAAGTGTCTTGGAGTCGCTTTCCCCGATCCTTGAGTTTTTCCTCAAATCGGATGGCAGTGTCCTGCATTCTTTCATGCGTTTCCTCCGAACCACCAAGGAGCATAAAGTGCTTGGAGTGGGTAATTCGCTCCTGATCATCGTCATTATCAAAGCCCAAGCCGACTATCCCGCCCAATTTCATTTTGGACTTTTTCGGAGCCTTGGAAGGGGTTTTTTTCGGTTTGGGCCCGTCGGGGTTCGGAGTTATTTGGTCATTGGGTTGATCAGGATTCGGTTTTTTGGCACGCATCAGGGGGTCTCGCATGGGGGGCAACTAATACTTTAGGCCAAAAACGGGATCAAAACCGGACATTTTTACAAAATCCTTTCGAAGATATACCGGTTGGGCCTTTACAGAGTCCTTTGGGAAGGTGAAAATAATAACAAGGATGAAAGGGCAACTCTCCTCCCCAATAATACTTGGGAAGGCGGGGTGTTTGTTTTTGATCGTGGCAGTTTGCGATCCGAATGTCCTATCCACCAAACGCATATTAACGAAGGATGGGTTTATGGCCACCGATCGTGTGCCAATGACCCGAGAAGGGTTTGAAAAGAAACGGGCCGAATTGGTCCGGCTGGAAACACACGCAATGATTGAAATCACCAAGCGGATAGCTGAAGCTAGAGCACTTGGTGATTTAAGTGAAAATGCGGAATACCATGCCGCCCGTGAGGACCAAGGGCTCCTTCAGGCGAAAATCGACCTCCTCAAGGATGAATTGGCCTGTGCTGCCATCATTGATGTCAGCACCCTGCCCCATGGTACCGTCGTCTTTGGAAGCTTGGTGAAGATCAAGGATTTGGCAACAGGCAAAACATCGTCCTACCAGCTGGTGGGTCCCGGGGATGAGGACTACGAAAAAAACAAAATCCTTACCGGAAGCCCGCGAGGAAAGGGCCTTTTGGGTAAAAAAATTGGGGAAGTTGCGGAAGTCCAACTCCCCAAGGGCTTGCACCGTTACCAAATCATGGAAATTTCCTTCCCTGACTAGGTGGCCTAAAGGCTCCTTTTACCCAATGGAGCTACGGTTTTTAACCTCCTATTGCAGGACCATTTATCCATTACAAGCCTAACCAGCAACCTTTTTTGGAGTACTACCCAATGAAATTTTCCCCATTTGCTGCGGTTCTTGCACCTTTGGCATTTCTGGCCGTGGCTTGGTTGGCACCGGTGGAGGATCGTCCCGGAACCGCCATGACCACCGCCGCCAAAGAGTTTGCCGCGTGTCTGGAGGATGGGCAAAAAAAACAGGCCCTGTTTGGCTTTGATTCCCCCAAAAGGACCAATTGGCATTTTGTGCCCCTTCAGGATGACAAGCGCCAACCGACACGGGAAGGCATTCGACTCGAACTGTTGACTGAAAACCAACGGGAAAAAGCTCTGGTATTAATGCGAACAGGTACATCCTCCGAAGGTGCAAAAACCGCCGAAACCATTATGGGGCTCGAAACCGTGCTTCACCAAATGGAAGGTGGCAAGGGAAATGTAAGGAACCCCAATTGGTATTTTGTCTCGATTTACGGGGAACCGGGAGCAGACCGCTGGGGTTGGCGTTTTGAAGGCCACCACCTTTCGCTCAATTACACCCTCCAAGGTGATCAGGTTGTAAGTGTCACCCCATCCGTTTTTGCATCGAATCCGGTTGAGATTCGAAGTGGTCCGAGAAAAGGACAAAAAACGCTTGCCGAGGTACAGGATTTGGCCCTGGAGCTGATTACCTCGTTGACCCCAGGACAAAAAGAACAAGCGAATCAAACCAAAGCTCATCCGGAGGTGGAAGCAAAGACCTCAGGCCCCGTCCAGTCTCCCATGGTGGGGGTTTCCTCAAATCAGCTTTCCGAAACCCAGAAACCTTTGTTCAATAAGTTGATCCAGGTTTACCTGCGCCGATATCCCCAATCCATTGCTGGAAAGGAATGGAAACGGATCGAAAAAAATCCAGACCCAATCTATTTCAGTTACTTTCGGGATGAAAAGAAACCAGGAACACCCATGACCTACCGGATTGCCAGGACTGATTTCCAGATCGAGTTTCTCAATATGCAGGCAGACGCCGAGGGTAATCCCGCCAACCACATTCATAGTGCCTTGCGAACATTGCCAAAAGATTTTGGCCTGACAAAGTAGGTACGGTTTCTAATGGGTAATTTTCAAGGGGGCGGGGAATTGCCCCTTTCCTGAGAAAGCAATTTTGCCTTTACCTGAATGGTAATGGCCTAGTTTATGTTTTCTATTTCGCCACCAGAATGCGTACTCAGGTTTACCAGGTTGTCGGAACCTGAATAGGAAATGAATTTCACGCTTCCATCCGCAAATAAAAAATTACCACCACCCTTGTGAAAGCTCCAAAAATGAATGAATGAACAAGGGGAATCAAAGGGAGATGGTTGTTGAAAAGGAAAAAGAAGCCCTTTTTGACATTGTGGAAATCCGCCCGAACCCTTTGGAAGAAAGTCTTTCACACCATTTGTTGCATCAAATTCCCCATTCCCATATCCAAAAGATGTAAACCAGGAACCAAAAAAGGTTTCCTTGCCGAGTCCTTTTTCACCAACCAATACAGTGTTCGAGGTTCCATCCAAAATATCAGAAATTCGTACTGTTGAACCACCAAATAATACACCATTTTTAGCTATATGATTTGTACCGGAAATACCAAAATAATTGCTAATTGACAATTTAAAACTCATCCCAAGATAATCCGCTGGGACTGTGGCCAAAATTCCTGTTCCCGAATCTGAAGGGCAAATATAGGCATCAATTTTCGATGATAAGGCAAAATATTTAATATCCGTTGGCCAGTCATATTTGGTAGAAACGATTTTTTGATACATATTGGCTTCACCTAATAAAGGTAAAAGATTGACCCTCCAACCCGTCTGGGAAATACCCTTCCGACTATCGGATTGCCAAGCGGGTGGGTAAACACCGTATGTTCCATGAAAACTTGCAATCGCCAGCCCTATTTGTCTCAATTTGTTTTGACAGGAAATATTATTTGCCAACCCTCTCACCTTTTGTACACCTGCCAAAGTCAATCCACCAAGAATGCCAATTACGCAAATTACAACTAATAGTTCAATAATTGTAAAACCTTTCTTAAGGTTATTGTTAATTAGCATTTTTAATTAATCCTTTTAGTAATCGATATGATGCATAGGTACCACCGCCACCAATTACTAAAAACGATCCAGAAAGGTAAAACCAATATGAAGTTGGCCAGGGAGGGTTGGGGAATTCAATTAGCGAAGGACTAGGAAGGTTGTAAAATTCCAAATAATTATCGCTTGTTACCAAACAATCCTGGAAATTATTAAACGCATATTCTTCCTTTTCGTAAACTAAACCGTTTTGCTTTAACACCATCTCATTTACGATATTGATTGATGTTAGATTTCCATCATCACCTACAGTATAGCTTTTTGAATATTTTCCAATGAGTTCTGGTCTATAATTATTGTAAATATTTTCTACATAACTAAACTTTTTTACTTTGTTACTGTATATTATTTTTGTTTTTACTGGTCCGAAACCAGAATTTTTCAGTTTGCTATCAAAAAATTCAAATGTAATTTGGGTATAGTCATCGCGAAATATCTTTAAGTCGGTGTATTCATTGGTTTTTGAAAATACATCATTCAATTTTAAGCATCCAATCCCAATAAATGGATTGAAGATAGGATATTCTTGAATTAGAAAGGTTTCAAAAATGCTTTTAGATGTAGCTCGGTCTATTGCTATTAAATCATATATCTTATCTGTTTTCTTGATTAAAATAAAAAAATAACGAATGTTCTGACCAATTACAAACTCGCCTTGGTCGGTTTTTTTTGTCATAATCCAATTTTTTTTATCATATATTTTTACTGTGTATTGTTTTTTTTTCGTTTCCTTTTGACTTTCAGTTCTTAATAATGTAACGCCAAATTTTTTTCCCAAAACAAGATTATCTTGCACACTTTCGGCTTCTTTAACAAGGGAAGACAATAATTCGTACGGAGAATCCGAGCCGAATACCAATCCAGGGATCCAAAAAAATAGGTTGCCCAGAAAAAATATTGCCTTTCTCATTAAAATAGACATTTGCAATACGATATGCCATTGATAGTAAATACCCCACATTTAAAAAATGGCATGCACCAGCCATCGCAATTTGGCACCACACATAGCGGACATATTAATCCCGTTGCAAGGGTTCCATCCTCGGGAGGTTGGGCATCATCCGCTTTAAGGCAGGCACCCCCCCCTATCAAAGCTAACCCCAATAGGACACTAAAATAGGATAATTTTTTCATTGGTAACTCCTTAATACACGAAAATAGTATGCGTTCACGGGTTTTAGTGCTAAACGGGTATAGGAATAGTAGCCAGGGTCCCGATTTTCTCAACCCTGTAGTGGGATGAGTCGAGGTGAGGGAAGCTTTTTCCTGAAGGATTCGATGCATGATCTGATGTAT
>SYLG01000062.1 GCA_005808665.1 Planctomycetia bacterium
AGTGGCAAAGAGACCAATTGGGAATGGGGAACTCCCATCGAATGATGGGGGCAATCAGGGTAGCCTCTCCCCCTGGGGCGGGTTGCCCTCAAATTTCATGTTTTTGTTTTTAGCCTGGCATTGGCCAACGCTGCCAGGAGCGTTGTTGACACAGCCCGATTCGTTCCTTGCCGATTGGCGTTGCATCGGATTGGGTATTTCAAGGAAACTTGGGGGCAAGGGAGTCCTCCAAATGAACCGCTGTAAACGCCTCATGGCAAGTCTTGTTGTCTCTGTTTTTTCGGGCATCGCATCGGGCCAGGAAGCCATCGAAGACAAACCAAAAGTCCTCGCCCCAAGCCTCCCAACCGCTTCGGGCAAGGATGCCCTCGACGGCTATATCCGCGGGCTTCAGGCATCGAAACGAAGCGGAATCATCGAATCCCTCAAACAATTGGAAATGGCCCTGGCCGCCGACCCTGGAAGCCTCGCCGTCAAGCAGGCCCTGGTGCCTATCTACCTGACTCTGGAAAGGCGGGACGATGCCCGCAAACTGGGCCTTGAGGTTTTGGCCAAAAAACCGGCGGAATTTGAGCTTGCCCTTATTACAGGTCGTATTTGTCGCCAAATGAAACTCCCTGAGGAAGCCGTCAAGGTCCTTGAAACGGCCCGGAAACAAAGTTCCCTTCGCGAACTTCCTGCCCTTCGTGTTCAAATCCTGATTGAATTGGCTGCTGCCTGTGAAGCGACCCAGGATTGGGCCAAGGCCCGATTGGCCCTGGTCGAGGTCACCACCCTATTGGATGAGCCAGGCAGTCTCACCGATGGACCGTACACCCCCGAACAGATCGTTTTGCAAAGTGCCGAGGTTCACGAAAGACTGGGCAAGTTGGCCATGAAGTTGAATCTGCCCGGCCCGGCCATGGACGATTTCCTCAAATCGGGAAAACTCGACCCGGGGCGAATGACTCGCCTTGCCTTGCATTTGGCCGAAATCATGGAAAATAGGGGCAAACCCCAGGAGGCCCTGGTTCGGGTGGGAGAGTTCCTTGCCGATAATCCTCCAGGTATTGAGGGCTATGAACTCAAGGTAAGGCTCCTGGAAACCCTTGGAAGAGGCGCAGAGGTCCTACCCTTCCTGGAGGGAGCGGTTGCGGAAAACCGTTTCAACAGCCCCCTGGCCCTTTTGTATGCCCGAAAGTTGGTCGCTGCCAAGGATACCAATCTGGCGGAAGAAATCCTTGTCAAAGAGTTGACTAGAAACCAGGGCCCCGTGGCGGCCAGGGAACTTTTGAAACTATTGGGTTCCCAGGAGGAACAGGGGTACGGAAAACTGCTTGACCTTTTGGAGCAGGGCTTTCTGGGAGCAAACTTGTCCCGGGATACCACCACCCTGGACCCTGCCCTCAAACCTGCAGATCCCACACTTACCCGTGCCTTGACCTCTGCCCTTCAGGGGGATGCCAAAGCAATCCGTGAGGTCAATGGCCTTGCTTTGGAACGGTTGGGAACCGCCTCGGCACCTTCCTTTGCGGTCCGTTTTTACCTGATCATGCAAGCCGCCAAACGAATCGACTACCCGGTGGTCGAGGCCCTTTGTGAATCGCTTTGTGTCAAAGGGCCGTTGCCTGAGGCGACGGGAGCCCAAGTGGTTGGCCTTTGGATCATTGCTTTGTCTGGCCAATGCAAGCATGAAAAAGCGGTGGAAGTTGCCAGGAAAATAATCCCTGCGATCCAACCGGGGTTGCGCCCCAAAGTCCGATTGGTGGCGGCAAGGTCGATGGTCCGGATCGGGGAGGGTACGGAAGCCCTTGGCGAGGTGAAAAAGGCCATTGCGGAAGCAGGGGTGGGGGAACAATTTATTTGCCAGGTTGGCCAACTTGAGGTGCTTTTCGAGGCCGACCGGATGGAACAGGTGGTAAGCGAAGGCAAAACCCTACTGGAGACTTTGACGCTTCCGGGCGATCGTAAAATGGTCAAAAAGCATATGGCGGAGGCCCTGATTCAATTGGGTAAAACCAATGAGGTCAAAGCCCTTTATCAGGAGTTGTTGCGGGAAGACCCCAACGATCCCTCCGTTGCCAACTCGATGGGGTATTTTTTGGTCGATTTGGGAACGGATCTATCGGAAGGGGAAAGGTTGATCCGGAAAGCCCTGGAACTTGACCGGACCGCCCGCGGCGAAGACTCTCCCGAGAACGCATCCTATGTGGACAGCCTGGGATGGGCTCATTTTCGTCAAGGGCGAATCGGGGAGGCTGGAAAAGCTCTCCGTCGGGCGGTCGAACTGCCTGGTGGGGAGTATTCCCCGGAAATCTGGCATCACCTTGGCGATGTGGAAAGTGCCCTTGGTCGGGGGGATGAGGCCCGGAGGTGCTGGCAAAAGGCTCTCAAACTATACGATAAGGGAGTAAAGCCCGAGCGGAAATCCCGCCCGGAGGAAGTGATGCGCAAACTGACGCAGGCCGCCGGAGATTCCGACTCCTGATTGCCCGCCTTCACTTTCCTGACCCAACAGGCCACAAACCAAGGAGCAACCATGGCGGGGCATTCTCACTGGTCGAACATTCAACACAAAAAGGGGATAGCCGACTCCAAACGAGGAAAAATATGGAGCAAACTTTCCAGGCACATCATGATCGCCGCCAGGAACGGTGGGGGCGATGTTGCGATGAATCTTAGGCTCCGCTATGCCATTGATGCCGCCCGAGCCATCTCCATGCCCAAGGAAAACATCGAACGAGCCATCAAAAAAGGTTGCGGCGAGTTGGACGGGGTCCACTATGAAGAGATCTGCTACGAGGGATTTGCCCAAGGGGGATCGGCTATCCTGGTGGAAGTGCTTACCGACAACAGAAACCGTTCCAACGGCGAGATCCGGAAGATATTTGAAAAGGGAGGGGGCCATGTCGGTGCGGTCGGTTGTGCCGCCCACCTTCTGGACAGAAAGGGGGTGATCGTGGTCCTGGCGGCATTAGCCGAGGAGGATGCCATGATGACCCTGGCGTTGGAGGCCGGGGCGGATGACATGAATAGGGTGGAGGATCATTACGAGATTATCACTGACCCCGCCCTGTTTCACCAGGTACTCGATGCGCTCAACAAGGCAAAACTCTCCCCGGTCAAAGCGGAAGTGATGCGCATTCCCCGTGAGCCGGTCGAGTTATCTGTCGAGAACGGAATCAAGGTCGCCAAACTCATCGAGACCCTTGAAGACCACGATGATGTGCAACATGTATACAGCACGGCGCACATTCCCGCAGAGTCCATGGCCGAATTGGAAAAAGGTTGAATCGCCTCATGATGCCAAGAAACTACCTCTTTCCAAGAGTTGTCGAGCTTAATCACCAGGTGGGTCGGCGCATAGGAGTCAATGTATACCTTGTCGATGGGGGAACCCAATGGGTCCTTGTCGACATTGGCTTTGAGGAAACGGTCCCTGAAATCGTGGATTTGATCCGGTCGATGGATTACAGCCTGAACACTTGCCGGGGAATCATCGCCACTCATGCCGATGCCGATCATGTTCAAGGTCTGGCCAAGGCCAAGGAGATGCTCAAAACCAGGATCCTGGCCCACAAAGCGTCGGTCGAGCCATTGGAAACAGGTGATGAGATCACCACCTATGCGACCATCAAGGCGCAAGGCATCCAGATGACCATGCGGCCGGTAAAGATCGACGAACTCATTGCCGAGGGAGACGAGATCCGGGTTGGGGATTTGGTGCTAAAGGCCTGGCACACTCCGGGCCATACACCTGGTCAACTCGCTTTCAGGATGGCAAATCTCCTGTTTGTGGGGGACAACATTTACAAAGACTCCTGTGTCGGGGTCATTGATGCCCACCATGGCTCGGACATTAGTGCGTTTGTAAAATCGCTGGAACGCATTTTGGCGGATGATGCCGAGTTTTTGTTGCCAAGCCACGGGCCCGTTTTTCGCCGGGACAACCGGATCCTTCGCAAGGCGATAGAGCGACTCAAAGGGTATCTCAAGCTTGCCGATTTTGGTACCTGTGCCACGGAATGGAACCTTGCCGAGGAATGGGATCTTGCCATCAGGAAAGGCAAGCCACCCGCTTGACAAGGGTTCCTCCTGGTGGATAGGTTGGTAGATAGGTTGCTTCGCTTGAACGGACAAATCGCCATTCCTCCCGAGACCGGGATGCCTTTTGAAAGGAAACCTCTCGTGTACCGAAAAGACATGTTGCGTTTTGGCGGCCTTTTGAGCCTTGTGGGCATGGTAATGGCCGCTGACTATGCCAGGAAAACGCCCTCTCAAATTGCCGCCGAAGTGAAAAAGGGAAAGGCGGTCCTCCTGGATGTACGCGAATTACCGGAATGGGAAATGGGGCATATTGCCCTGGCGAAGTCTTTGCCCCTAAGCACCATCCAGGAGTCCTTGGGCAAGCTGCCCAAAAACGAACTTTTTCCCGAAGGCAAAATAGTCTACCTGCATTGCAAAGCAGGTGTCCGTTGTCTGAAAGCGGCAACCTTGTTGGAAAAGCAGGGGATCAAAGCCGATGCGGTGAAAGCTCCCTTTGAAGACCTCAAAAAGGCGTTTGGCGAATAAAAACCACTGCGGACTCAATTGGTGGATTGGAGTCCTGAAATTTTCACGATCTCTCCCTTGATCTGGAATATTTTCGGAGAGTTTCTGCTTCGGTAAAGGACTTCAAGGGACATTCCGTGTTCTCCGGTCAGAAGCAGGGCATATTCGGGCCTTTGCATCACGCCAAAATAAAAGAGGATCGAGGGGATAATAAACATCGGAAATAGGGCAACCAAAACAATGTAGTCGAGAAGCGAAACTTCACCCCGCAATTCCGCCTTGATGCCTATATAGTCTTCTGCGGAAATGGGTTTCGAGGGAAATTTGACAAAACCAATCCGCATCGTTTTGGTGAAATAGGCTCTTCCATTGGGTTTGCGTTCCACATCCAGTTCTCCCCATGTTCCCAAAATAAAGGCCATAATCGACCAAAGAAACACGACGAGAATCAGGGAACTTGCAGAGAGGTGCATGGTTCCCAAAACAAAGGGAAGGACAAGGGGACCGAGCATAAAAATCCAAATGCCTTTTCGTAACCTTGGGGTAAAATGCGGGCCATAATGAAGGTGAACGGGCTTGGCCGTTTTCCGCAATTTCTTGCCGGTGCGCAAATCAAATCCACACCGGGTGCAGACCAGGGTGCCTGAAACGAGTGAACCTGTGCATTCAGGGCACAAAAAATCCATTCCACCCGGCATGGCATAGGCCTTGCCATCGTCCTCCTGGGAGGTTTCCATATTCGGAATGATCGGAGCAAAGGGGGGAGGGGCGGTTTCCCCGTTGATGGTCGGAGGAGGTTTTACCTTGCGGTTGGAAGTCGCCCTGGATTTCTTTTTTTTTCCGGAATCCATCCCATTTTCAAAGGGATTGTCTGCGGGAATGACAGGATTTTCGGAAGGCTCTTGGGAAGGCTTTTCCAGGACAGAAGCTTCAAACCCGGGGAGGTTCCGAAGGTCCACAAGGGACCCACAATCCCCACATCGAACCTTTGGCTTGCCGGGGGAAAGGCTTGGATCAAGGGCGTTGCCACAACCTGTACACAAAAACGAAACCATTAGGGAAGGCCTCAAAGAATTGGACTAGGACGCCCTGGGGATTTCGTGGGCGATGGGGAGAAAAACAAGCCTTGGGCGAACCAAAGGAAGCAGGTTCAAGGCAACACCCCCTGCAAAAAGTGGTTCGCAACTTGGGGTTTTCGCCTCGGCTTCAAACCAACTGACAAAATCCTTCCATCCCATTTGGACCGATCCAAAAATCATGGTGGCTGCGGGCAGTGGCCTTGGAATGCGGGAATCGCGCCTTATGGACATGATCCTTTCGCCTGACCAGTCGGTGCGCAACCGGGCAGGGGAGTCGGATGCCTCTTCAGGAAACAGGGTGATGGCCCGATCCACCACCGAGGCCCGAATGAACCCTTTGGGCAACCCGGCTCCCAGATGTTCGTTGGAAACCCCAATGCCCATTTGGGTGAAAAACCAGGCAAGAGAGGCAGTAAGGGACCTGTTTGCCTCGGGGGGAAGAAGGGCTAACCAGGCGGGATTACCGACCCGGGCAAAAAGTCGGCTCCCCATGAACTCCATGTCGATTGCAAGGGGTTCGTTATCGGGATTTTTCCCCGGATGGAACCAATCGAGGAGGATGACGATCCGATTTGTTGCCAATAAAGGGGTTCGGACAGAAAAACCCGTAGGAGGAATTCCGAAAGGGTCTTCCAAGGATGAATCCTTTGGCAAGGCCACCTCGGTCATGAGATTTTGCCATCCAACACACCGACCAAGGATATCACAAAACTGCCGCCTGGTCAGTCTGGCCAAGTCTTCGCATATCTCGCCGATTTCTCTCAGGCAAGCCCGCTCCAGACGAAAGTCCATCCGGGTGGTGCGCAAATCGCAGGCCTTTCGCAACCTCCTGTAAACGGCGGGAATGGTGCCGGCATGGAAACCCGGTTCAAGGAGCTCACGCAGGGTTTCGCCTTGAGGCCCCACCATTGCCGGGGGCATCCTTTTTGGCCTGTTGGCCTCATAGAGCCTCCAGTTTTCACGAAACTCCCAAAAGAAAAACCCAAAGGCCCCCGGGATGATGAAGTCAATCACCCAAACCAGGGCTTCCACGAGAAAAAAGTTAAGCGTGCCGTCCAAACCCAGGTGCAATGGCGGACCAATGACCGGGTAAAAAATCTTCATGGCAACAAAGCAAACGGGCAGTTTGACCGGGTTAAGGAAGGGTTCGATGACCACCATGAAGGAAAACCGGAGGGTATATCCCAGGGGAAACCAAAGCGACTGGAGCAACGCCTGCATGGCGATCCAGAGTCCTTCATCTTTTTGCCGGACGGAAATCCATTCTTCGACAAGGAGAATCAGGCCATCAATTCCGGTCAGCATTTTTTTGAGGAAGCCCTGCCAAAGCAATATGGCCCCGCCAAGAAGGCCATTACCCAAATGGGAGAAGGCCTTTTTAAGGGAGCGTATGATGAGGGCCCCTGCCATAAGGCCCGGTCTCATATTGAGCAGGACATTGAAAATGACAAACCAAAGGATCCAACCGGCCAGTTCCTCAAACCAAAGTGGTTGAAAATACCGCATTCCCATGATGGCGAGGACCGGTTTCACGCCATAGCTCAGGACCCAACTCAAAGGCTCAAGCACCAAGCTTTGGACCATTTCGGAGGAGGAGACCTTCCTGGGCAGATCCCAAAAAGTCCAAGTCAGAAAATCGAGGGTGCGGCCCAGGATGTGGCCGGTCATGAGCCTTACCCGGGGCCGGGCAACAAACACCAGGACCACCGTTCCGACGGCCGCGGAAATGACCCAAAGTTCGGCCATATCCCGGTCGGGGGTAATGGGGCCGAGGTTATGGTGTTCAAGCGTTTTGAACAAGTGATAGATGAAAGCGACCACCACAAAGGCGGTAAGGTAGGGAAATAGGACAAAAAGGGAAATAAATCGTCCGATCCCCGTTCCAAAGGAAGCCGCCGTGGCCCTTTCAAGCATGGCCCCATAGAGTTCGCTGGGTTGGTAAACGCCTTCCAAAAGGGTTGCCAGGCGACGATCCAGGCGAAGCAGTTCATCCCCGCGAACCCACTGGGCAAAGTTTGCCAGGTCGGGCATCTTCACGGGACTAACGGCAAGGGAATCGCGCAAGTTCTGGAAGGTTAGGAACCCCTGTTCCAAAATGCGATCAATGAGCGTTTCGACAATCTGTCCCAAGGCAAGTTGGCCCAGTTGACTGGGAGGGGCAAATCCGGCATCCTTGAGGGCTTCATAAAGGACTGGTCCAATCTGGACACGGACTTCCGTTTCATTGACCAGGCGGGCCTTCCGCAGAAGTCCTTCCACGCTTTGCCGGGCGGAGTTTTCTATGCGGGTAAAGGTCAGGTGTTGTTGGGCCAGGCGCAAAAACCGGGTGGCCCGGATCACATCCACCAGAATCCTCGGCCGCCTGAGGCGGCTCGTTCCCCCGGAAAGGATCCAGCCCATGAGGTCCAGCGTCTGGGGGGGACTGATCACATCCTCGTAAATGTTTTCCAGTTCCCGCAGGAGTTTTTCTTCCCGGTTTTTATACCCTTGGTCGGCCTTCTCCAAAAGCGGATCGAGGACAGCCGTCGCTTCCCCGATTTGATTTTCCTCCAGGCCCAGACGCTGGTGGATCCCCTGAACCATTTGCCTCAGGTGGGAACATGCCATGATTCTGGCCGGGTTACTTTTATGGGCAGGGGCAACACGGGAAGCCCGAACCCGCAGGATGGCGGCATCCACCAGGTTGCCCTTTTCGAGGGATTGATCCGCCAACCGTTGCAGCCGGATGAAGTATTGATTGGCTTCGGACTGAAGGTCATCCTCATCCGAGGCGGCCTCCAACCATGGAGCAAGCCTTGAACGGTTGAGGAGATCCCTGACGGGCAGATCATCCCCAAGTGCCGCATAGATTTCGTCTTGTTTGGCGGGGGAAAGTGTGGGAAACCAATAGCCTGTGGCCTGGGGACTAAAACAGCGTAGCCCCAAAAACACCAAGGCAAACTCATGCAGGATCATGGGGTAAGCAGAATCGGGAAGAACGCATTTCTCCCGGGAAAGAACCCGGGATACCTCGTCGAATTCGATGGTGCCCTCTGGAACAAGCACCCCGAGCCTGACAAGGGGGCGAGCCATTTTCCTATCTGATTTGTCCGAAGTTTTACCAAACTCCAAAAGGGCCCGATCCACCATGGCCAAAAAAAGTCGTTTCCAAACCTCAACCAGCACGGTTCGCTGCCGCCGCCTGATTTCGTGTTCATCACTATCGAAGGTATTCAGGGCATGGGAAGAGCCAAGGCTCCCCGGCCCAAAGGGATCGCTTTTGCGCAACAGCCCAAGGTCTTCCTCGCCTGGCCGTTCCAATACGAGGACATTGTGCGGGAGGTTTCTGTCCGAAGAGATCAATAACTCTGTGGAATCGACACGATTCACAAGGATTTGGCGGTCCATAACCACAAAGTCCCGCCGGGGGACCTGGCCGACAAGGGGCGGTTGTTTCCATTGGATGAGGAGAAGGCGGTCAAGGACTGTTCGGGTAACCAGAACCGCACCGGGATCGGCTGTCTCGAGGATTTCGTCGAGTTTGTGCATGGTGGCACCCTTGGCGAATCGGTCCAAGTCTTAGCGTTCGTCCCCACCGCCCTTGCGCGATGGTACACAAACGACGGCGACCACCGCGGCTCCGAGGAGTAGGGCGATCACAATCCGTAAGGTTTTGGGAGTTTCGGTGGTCGTCGTTTCCGGAGCCAGTTCGGATTTGGAGCCCGCCGCCTTGGCATCGGCTGGCTGGGCGACATGCATGACCCCACCCTGACCCAAAAGGGTGGGCTCGGGGAAACAAAACAGGGTCAACAGGAACCCCAATGGGGCCAGCTTTCGCACCACAAAACGGATGGACTTGCTCATATCCAATAATTTTAGCTACTGATGACCCCATCGTCCGAAGGGATTTCCCCAACGGGAACCGGAATTGGGGGGAATGTACCGGCCTTGGCCCACACCTTGCAAGGGTTGGCCCAAGTCATTGTAAGGCTTTTGACCACTCCCGGACCAACGATGGATCCAGTATTGAGCCCCTGCACCCAAAAGTGTGGCGGCACCGACCAAAACAGGCAAAAGGTTATGATTGTCCGAAATCCATTGGAGGGAGTCGACCTTTTTTCCCAAATCCAGCAGGCCCAAAAGACCAAATCCCAAGAGCCAAGCCCCCAGGAAACTACTGGCAAGGGCCATCCAAATGCGTTCCAAAAGCAGGGCAATGAGGCCACCCACCACAAAAAGTACAAACAATTCGGCAGGGCCAGGGGCGACCAAACCCGTAATCAGGGCAAGGGTTACACCCCCCGACAAAAAGGCAAAAAGCCGAAAGAGGGAAAGCGATAGAATTCCCCCGGCCAAACCCACCATAATGGCCCCTACCACCGGGTGGACCCCCCAGACTGGTCCCTGGCTAAGGCCAAGAAACCCTGCCGAAACCGTGGAGACCAGGACGATCCAGAATTTGTAAAGTTGAAATCCGAAAAGTAGTAACAGGGCAGAAATACCCACAACGATCCAGAGGGCCCCCGGTGACAGCTGGCGCACTTCCTCCATGATGTCTGACGGAAACATCGACGCTACCCCAAAGAAAGGGATCCCAAGATCCCAACGAACCTGGCCACCCCCCAAGAGGCTAGACCATCGCAAGGGGAGGAGTCAAGCATTTTGTTTCCACCAAGGGTTGCCATTCGTTCAAATAGCAATGGGTTCAAATCCTGCAAAGGGATGTTGGCACTCGGCCAACCCATTCAGGGGTAGATACTTGCATACGCCCTCAAACTCCAACCACAGGGCCTGGACCTTTTCATTGGCATGGGCCTTTGCGATGGCCTCGGCGGATTGCCATTCAAAAACCTCCACAATGGTTCCATCGGAAGCACGCATAACATAGGCAGGACGATCCGTTACCAGGTTTTCCCCACGCAAAACGGAGTGGTGCCTTGTTACCAAGGCCAACAGTTGTTCCTCCCTACCCGGTTTTGGGCCGTAAGCCACAATTACAAATTGTCCCATGGTTTCTCCCTTTCTCAAGTGCCTAAAGCCAAACCGTCCTGGTGTGAAAAGTGAGCAACCACAACCTGCTGGCCAATACGAAACAGCCACCATCAGTAGAGGGAAATGGCTATTGTCGAATACGCAAATAAAGGACAGCCTTCGCCCATGGCTCTTGGGTGGCCGCCATGAAACGGGGTAATGGAAAGGGCCTAACCACCCGGGCTTTTGATGGCCACCTCCAGGCACCTTGGAGGCAAGGGTGCAGCGTACCCGGCAAATTTCGTTTGAATCGTTACCTTGGCCATGCGAGCTTTATCCGGTATGGAAACCTCGACCGAGGCCCCGTAAGGATCACTGTAACTTTTTCAGCAATCGTCTTTGAAATGCAGCTCCTGCGGCAAACCCAAGGGCAGATCTTTTTCATCTTTCCATAGGATTGCGACGGTTCCCGAGGCCTTTTCCGAGCCCTCGGTAAAGCGAACCATCTGATCCGGGGGCAACCCTTCCCCCTTGACCCAAAATTTGAGACCAATGGCTACCTTTGACCCGGGTTCCCAGTTTCCCACTGGCCAAACCAAGGGAACCAGATCGTCCTCCGGACGGGGAAGCAGGCCGACTGCAACCCCCTCCCGAGGAGCAAACTCCATGAACACCGAAGCGCCCACCACCAATACCACCAACACCAAACCCAAAACCCGGTTTGGGGAGGGTTGTGTGGTGGACACAGCCGGAGGGGTTTCCATGGTGCGGTTATCCGTTAGGGGGCCTGCGGATCATCCGAAAGGTCCCCTTCGTTGGGACTTGCGATATAGTACCAGTTTTTGTCGGAGATTCCCGAGGTCAGACTGACCACGCTGCCATCACCCAAAAGGATGTTGATGGCGTTGGAGTTGTATCCCTGTTCGAGGTACGGGTGGCAGTTAGTGACGGGTGGACCAAATTGGGGCTTTTTGTGGCACCGAAATTCCCAAGGCTTGGTTCCGGTCCAATCCGTTGGGGCGGGAGCGGATTTGTTCACAAAAATCGACCGGGCCCAATAAGGCGAATTGTATTGCGAATCCGTCACGGTTGTTGGCGCCGCCAATTGGGCCGGTTGACGAGCCCATTGGTGGGTCATGGCGTTTGGAACCTGCCATCCATAGCCCCAAAGCAGTGCCCCCGATGCAGGAGTGCCCGTGGGGCGTTGACACACGGCATAGTGTTCACTCACCATCATCGTCTTGGAAAGTCCATCGGTCATGCTCCCGGTAAGGGACATGCCCATGTCACCAAAGACGAGCCAATTGGCCGCATAGCTGGTTAGGCCCCAGGTCGTTCCCGTGGTCGCCCAAGCGGGAACAGGAGTGCTCCCGAAGGTATTGTAACTGGCACCGGTAAGTTCAAAGGTTCCTGCTCCAAGGGTAATATCAGAAGGTGCCTGGAGCGATTTGACTACCGCACCTTTGGCAAGGTCAGGGCCTTGTTTGAAAAGCGAATCCTGCTCCAGGTGGGGCAACAGGCTATACCAGATGGATCCCGCCGATTGGGAGGCATACTTCCCAAACATGGGGGGGGCTTTGCCAAAAGTGTCGTTGGCACCGTGAATGGCCAAACCGATCTGTTTGAGGTTGTTCTTGCTTTGGAGGCCATAGGCGGCTTGCCGGACCTTTTGTACTGCCGGCAAAAGCAGGCCGATCAAAACGGCTATGATCGCAATCACCACTAAAAGCTCGATCAGCGTAAAACCTTTACTCGCTCTTTTCATGAATAAACTCCCAAATCTCTGAATAATATTATAGCAAATCAAACTCGGGACGGGGTACAGGGGACAAGTTGTTGGATATTTGGTGCGGCGGCGGATGGCAACCAGGCGAAAGGCCAAGGTGGTTTCCGATGGGATTCGAATCGGGCACGCCGTTTCTTAGCGCGAAAACAATCAGGAAAAACCGGGGATGTCTTTGCCGGGAACCAGTAGCCAGGCGGTGAACTGTTTCATTGACCCGGCCCTTTCCCAAAGGGTCCGCCCATGCAAGCGGACCGGTCCCCATGAAAATCTAGCGAAACCTGTTGGCAACGCAAGCCAGAACCTCAAGTTTCGCCCTTGCAACCTCCAAAGAGGATACGGGGTTGTCCGCAAAAGTGGCAAAACCGCAATCGGGATGAAGGGCGACCACCCGGTCGGCTCCGAAGAGGTCAAAAGCCTCTTCAACCCTTTTCATGATAGCCGATTCGGATTCGATTTCCATTGTTTTGGGGTTAACCAACCCCAGGCCCAGTTTCGTCTGCTTGGGCAAATCCCGGAGAACTTTCATTTCGCCCGCCCTTGGAGTCGAAAATTCCAGGAGCAGCATTCCGACTGGAACTTTGGAAAACAGCTCCACCAAGGGTTCATAATCGCCGGATAAAGCTACGGATTCATCGCGGGACCAGTTTCCGCGACAAACATGAATCGCCAATCGTTCCCTTGGAAATCCAGCAAGGGTTTGAACCAGAATCGACCGGGCAAACTCCAGTTCCTCCTCCTTGGGAAGCCTTCCCGAAAGGGCCCCGCACATGAAACTTCGGCGTTTTTTCGGTTGGGCAAGGACCACTTCCGTGAGGACGGGTTCATCAATCTGGACCAAGGTAGCCCCGTGGGCCAGCAAATCCTCTATTTCAGCCCTTAATAGGCGGATTACATCCGCCGCCAGGGCTTCCCGCTCCTTGTATACCTTTTCCGAAAGGCATTCAAGGAAAAGGGTCCGGGTAAGCAAATAGGGGCCGGGTAAGGCAACCTTTATGGGCCTGTCGGTCACGGTACGCAAAAAGGCCAATTCCTGTAATGCCAAAGGCCGATTCCTCACCAAGGGACCCAAAAGGGCCGGGTGATGCACCTTTTCCGCAGGCACATCAAGCTGGGATAGTTCCGCCTTGAACTTGTCCGGATCGTCCACATAGGGCAGGAGATCGCTTACCGGAATAAGCCGACAACAGGAAAGCCTTCCCCCCACAAAACCCGAGTAAGTATCGCGGCGTTGTTCCCCGTCACTTAAAACATCCACTCCCGCACGGTCCTGGGAAGATACCACCAGGCGCACCGCATCATCCGCGGCATTCTCAAATTCTTCTTCGGTGATCCGTCCTTCGAGTTTTTCATGAAGCATGCGCAAAAGCCAGGCGGGCCTAGGCATGGAACCGATGCCAAATACCGCCAATTTGGGCAATTCGGGAACCCACTGATCCCGGCGAGGGAGAGGCACAAACCTGTCCCCGACCGGGTTGACTACCCCGGGCAGTTTTTGGCGTTTGGGAGCGACCTTTCCTTCAAGGAACACCTGCCGTTCGGCAAGGGTTCCCTTTACAACGAGGAAATGGTGGACCGTTTCCAAAGAGGTTACCTCGGTACGATACTCCAAAAGGTCATTTCCCGTGAGCCGACTCCACGAAGGAAGGTCCTCCGCAACCGATTTTTCCGTGCTTCTAAGGTGAAGCAGCTGCCCCCGTTCCAAAGGTCCAAGCTGCTGCCGGATGAGGATGAGCAGACCATTGCCACAGTCAAGGTCACCCCCGTCAAAGGATGCGTCGGGAATCATGGAAAGTGACCTGTCGCCCTCCGAAAAAACGCCGGAGTTTTCCAACTATTCTAGTCGTCCCGGAAAAACCCTTCAAGTACCTTGAATTGGAGTCGATTTATGGTTTTTGATGTGGAAATATTTCTAGGTATTCTGGGGAACCATTTCGGAAAGCTGGCAAAAAATGGCGGCAAAATGCCCGTAGGCGAATCCCTATTGGTTGGTTTTCCGCTTGTCATTGAGTTCTGGCCAGACCCTCTTTTTTCAGGTTAACCCAAGTTACGCAGTTGGAGTGATTTTTTACGATTTTTTGGCCTTTTTTGGGACCCTGATTGTAGTTTTTCCCGGGAATTTGTAGTATGTCGAGTTCAAAACGGCCCGTAGTCCCGACCAAGTTACTTGATATTGTCCGCTACTTGTGCGAATGTAACAAAGGAGTTTGGAACTATTCGCAGGTACTCTTGAGGACATTGGTACTCCCGATCTTTGCAGGCTGATTTGATTTTTACCGGGAAAACCCTGGGTTTTATGGGTCAATTTGCGTAACCTGGGTTATTGAATTTCCCTCTAGGGAGGGGTGGCAGGCGAAGCCTGACGGGGTCGTGCCTTAAAGAACACAACATTTGGAAGGAGGGGTGGTCCACTTTACGAACCACCCCGCCCTGACGGGCACCCCTCCAAGGAGGGGAATAAGGAGGGGAATAATGGCTAATTCCCAGGGCGGATTTGTAGTCCCGTCGTTTGCAGCCTGATTTAACTTTTTCCCGGGATAAACACGGTTTTCATGGTCCCAACTGCGTAACTTGGGTTAAAGTCGGATTTTCAGGGTTCTATGGCATGATCAAATCAGGAGGGCATGACCACCTTCCCAATCCCATTTCGGTTTGGGATGGTTTTTCAGGGACGACTAACAACGGGCATGGTATTGCGTTTGTTTTTATTGGATAAACTGAGGCGCAAAATATCCTCGAATGCCGCCCTTTGAGGCTTACTTTTCGGGTTCCTAACGGTCGTGGCCGTTTATATTCCAATCCGGTTGGGAAGCCCCTTGGTGGCTTGGCTTTGGTATGCCCCGATTGGCACCACCGCAACCGTGGGCATTACCCTTGGCTTGAATTCCCTGTTTGCAAAGGGCCTGTTTGCAAAGGGGTCAGGTTCAATATTCTGAACGATTCAAATTACTTCAACCGCAAGGTGGTAGAAAAGAAGGCCCCCTTCGCCTGGGAATCGTGCCAAAAATAAATGGCCTATGATTTAGGTCATGAATGGTCCTTGCCCAAAACGAGGAAGACTAAAAAAGGGTAAATTTGGGTTTGGCGAACAATCTAATGGGACCCCTTTTTATTCTCAGGGAACCTCAACAAGTTCCCCTCCGGCTCGGGAGGCAAGGCTTTGCATGATTGGGGCGGCGGAATAATTCAGAAATTTGGCCGAGCCGTCCGCAAAAAGAAAATGAGCCCCATCGGAATGCACACTCCAGAAATGAAATGCACTGCATTGATTGGATAGTTTACCGCGTTCAAATTGAAATGGGCCGGATGGACAGGACTCGCAAAAAGAAGCCTTTGGACCATGGAGTTCATTGACCCCAAGCAAGTAATCCATTGATCCAAATCCATCTTGGCCTTCGCCGGAATACCACCAACCAAACCACATATCCGCACTTGGAGGCCGCTCCCCCACCATTAGGGTATTTGAGGAACCATCGCCAATATCGACCATTCGGATTTGAGAATCATAAAACAAAACGCCATCATTTGTTTTGTGGTTCCTGCCGGAAACCCCATGATAGCTTGTAAGGGCAACCGAGACGCCGCGGTTTCTTGGTTTTTGCACACTATTCACTCGGGAATCCCCCGGACAGCCATACAGTTTTAGGGGAGTGCTTATCCCTAAATGGGGAAGTTGGTAGGGAACCGCTGGGCGCGCATCGTACGCCTCCAAAGTCCTTTTCCAAAGGGCTTCCTGTTCAATAAAAGGCAGAAGTCTCCCCATCCAACTTATACCCCTCAAAGGCACACCCTCCTCCAAAGGGGTCCGGCCCATGGGAAACCGACCAAATTGGCCATGATGGACTTGCAGGGCCAGACCCATTTGTTTCATATTGTTCAAACAGCCAAGGCGATCCGCGGCTCCACGGATTTTCTGAACCGCCGAAAGAATGAGGCCGAAAAGTACCCCGACAATGGCAATGACCACCAATAGTTCGATAAGAGTGAATCCGGTTCGAATCCTTTTGTTCACAAAAAAACACTCCCATTGAACCAACAACAGGATCCGCAAGGGGCATCCCTGCAGGGGATACCCCAAACAGGATTACCCGGACCCCCGCCTTTTCATAAACACAAATATCCCGCCAAAAAATAAAGCCGAAACAATTCCCCAAGCATAAAGAGGAACACTCCACCCGCCCGGTTCCGAAGGTTCGGCATAACCAAAGTCGGATAATTGAAATTCATTCAAAGGAATATCATCGTAAGAATATTTAATATTTGTTTTAGATAACGCATTTTGATCTACGCCTTCTTGTTTTGTTATCTTCCAAATTGTTTCTAATTCAATATTGACAGGCAAGTCATTATCGAATGATATTTTTTTGATAGCAGTGAAAAAGTGCTTGACATTATCGATGTTACAAGTCTGTTTCATTCTTACAGGAATAAAACCGTTTGTTTTGTCCAGTTCCAATTCGGTCTGAATCGTTCCATTAACCTTATCGGCTGGTGCCTTGTGGGAAAGGGTGAAAAACTGTCGGCTATCGGTTTCGGTGACCTTCAGGATAACACAATCGGGGTGGGTCTCTTTATCGGTAATTGAAAAATAGGTTTGAAACAACCCCGGAATAGTTCCATAACCGCTTGTTTTCTGCTGGGAGGGCCTACGATAAGAGACGGAAAAACCGACATCCTTTGTGTCCAGATCGGAGGCGGAAGAATGCGCCAATCCGGTGATAAACCAGGGCTTTCCTATTTTTTTCGCGATTTCAAAACAATACTTGTCGTTAATGATGATTCCATAGCTACTTGGGGCGTTGGTTGAATTTTTCCCAATTCTTTCACTTGTATAGAAATAACAATCTAATTCTTTATTTGTTTTTATTGTATTTAAAATACTCCAAACAGGTTCATCACCACTCTCTATTAAATTAAAATATTCTTTTTTTTCTTGCCTTTTTAAAAACTTGGCAGATGCGAATTTTTCCTGTTTTTGTTTCACCGCCGCGATGGCCACATCCCATTTTTGCCGGTTAATTTTTTCATCCGACCCTTGCAAGGGCACCATTTGCAAGGACACCAAAAGTAAAATGCCAACCATGCCAATCCCTCCCAACCGGCAAACCCTGGCCATTCCCCTAGTTGCACTTACAAGCGCAAACGATAATGATCTCATCATCCCTGTTGATTGACTTCGTTCCCTTGATGCAGGCAAAAACTAAATCCGGGTCCGGAGCGGTGTCCACACACCGACCCGTGCAACTACAAAAATTGGGATGATCCGGTCCGACATTGTTATTCTGCTGCGGGTAGCACTCGTTGAGGATCACATCTGCCATTACATGGATCGCCCCAAAAACGGGATGCGTCGCAAACACAAAAAACAGGCTTGCGAAAAAGAGCCCGCCGAAAGCATGGCATACGAATTTCGCCATTTCAAAACTCCTCATTAAGGGTTGTGATTGAACCAAAAAAATACCCAACGATCGGGCTAAAGCCAGGGGATTCACAATAGAGGGTATACTGCTGCAGGAACGCTCCAGGGGATCCTTTGAACTTCGTATGTATTTCTATCTCTTTTTGATCTCCAGGGTTTAATTCAATAGGAAAATCCTCCATCGGAAAAACACAGCCGCAGGATGCGCTAACCCCGATTACCCTGGCGATTTTTAACGAATTATTCGATATTTTTACCCGAAAGGTATTCCCCTCATTCAGGCTTCCCCCGCCAATTGCCGTGTATTGGGGATGAATGGAAATGGGCCTACCCCGTAAGGTCAAAATTGTAGATTCGAAGCCCCTTTGAAGGTAGATCATTTGTCCAATAACAAAGGTAACAAACAATAAAAATCCAATTACTACAGGTTTTTTTGTGATTTCGATAACTTGTGTTGTTTTTGAAGTATTTTGGTTTGCAAACATTTTGACTTTAACCATCAAAAACAATGTTGCGGAAAAATCAAAAATCATGGTTGCCCATGGACTGACCTTTATTCTGCCAAAGCAGCCACAGGAACTTTCGCCATTAAAGGCAAAAAACAAACTGACAAAGCCAAAAACCAGGAACAGGGCAGTGGATGCCCTTTCTACAAAAAACAATTGGTATCGGATTACAAGCAAAAAACCAAACACCAACTCGATTGCCGCTATAAAATATTTTAAATTTGGATTACTGTAAAATAGGTAAATGTCGGATGGGGCACTGTCAGAAATTTTTGACAACGCAGAAAACAGCAAGACCAAACCCACAAATTGGGAACCAAGCCGAGCAATTCGATAGGTCATCGCCCACCTCCTACCAATCTGCATGATAACTCCATCTTTGGCAATTGTCCAGCACCCATTGGCTATATTTTTTGGATTTTTCTTGTATTTGCAGATGAATATCGAACAGGGGCCAATGTCAGCTTATGGGCACCTGGTGCTTGGTTTTGTCTAGCCCGGATTATTCATGGATTTTGGATTAATTTGGTCCTTAAATGTATCTAATATATTGTATCTAATATGTCGATATAAAACAACTTAAGTAAAACAACGAGGCCTGTTATGATCCAGCAGCGTGTAACTGGAAAAAGCCAAACGGAATGGAATCCGATTTCTTTTGGTTTTCATCCCCGGAAGGATGTTGTTGTCGAGGTAAGCGATAAGCAGTTGTCCAGCGATGGCGGGTTGATTGCCATCTGGGAGTTTGATAACCAGATCGGTTTCACCAATCGGTTTTCCAAAAGGCTTTGTGATAAGCGTCGAGGGAAGTCCAGGCACACCCTTCATGAGATGCTTGTGAGCCGGATTTACGGCTTTTTGGGTGGATACACCGATCAGAACGACCACCAACAATTGCGGTTTGACCCGGTTTTCAAGATCGTGGCAGGGAGGGATCCCAAGGATGCCCCTTTGGCAAGTCAATCGAGTTTATCCCGGTTTGAAAACCAGGTGACAATCGATGACCTGAAGGCGATTATTGCGGAAATTACCAGGGAATGGGCGGAAAGTTTCCAGGAGCAGCCATCCCGGGTCACATTGGATATTGATGCAGTCGATGACCCGGTCCATGGCCAGCAACCGCTCAGCATGTTTCATGGGTTCTAGCCCAAGTTACGCAGTTAGGACCATGAAAGCCCGGTTTTTCCCGGGAATAAGTTAAATCAGCCTTAAAAAGTCGGGGCTACAAATCCCCTCCAGGGATGATCCGTTATTCCCCTCCATGGAGGGGTGCCCGTCAGGGCGGGGTGGGTCTTAAAGTGGCCCTCCCTCCCCATTTTGGGTTTCTCAAAGGCACCACCCCGTCAGGCTTCGCCTGCCACCCCTCCAAAGAGGGGAATTAAACCAGGTTACGCAGTTGGGACCCTGAAAACACAGGATTTCCCGGGAAAAAGTCAAATCAGCCTGCAAAATTCGGAACTGCTAATCCTCACCAGGGATCCTTCGAACAATAGCAAACTCCCTTGTAAAAATCGCACAAGTACTTGCCAAAATCAAGGAGGTTGGTCGGGACTACGGGCCGTTTTGAACTCGACATACTCCAAATTCCCGGGAAAAACCACAATCCTGGTCCCAAAATGGACCAATAAATCGTAAAAAATCACTCCACCTGCGTAACTTGGGCTAGGAACAATACCCATACCTCCCGCTTTTTATTTCGCATGCGGAAACGAAAATATTCGTGTCGGGCTGGTTGAGGGCTGGAGTTGTACCCGCCTCTTCGGGAGCGGGAGATGATCTGGCCCATATGCGATTTACGATGATTACGCAATGCGTGGGGATGCGGAAAACCGGAACAAGGAGATCAAGAACGGACTTGGGATGGATCGGTTGAGTGATTGCCGGTTCATTGCCAACTTTTTCCGGTTGTTGATGTCGCTGTTGTCCCACAATCTTTTGGTCCGGATGAGGAACCGGATTCAGATTCCGGACCGGGAAACCGAACCGGGTCCAATCCCGCAGGAATCCCTGCCGGGCCCGGACCGTATGCGGTTTCAAAGGGATAGGCGAAAGCGGGATCCCCTTGGAAGGGCGCATCCCCAAACAAGGAGGGACAAGTTTATCAAGGTAGCCGTGGAAGTGGTATCCTCAAATCGGAGGATCGTGATCCGGATGACTGCGAATTGGCCGTACCTGGAATTGTTCCAAAAGATCTCCCGGTCGATATTTTCGTTTGGCTAACTTGAATCAATCCGATATCCCGATTCCTCCCTGAAAAACATTCTGGGGGCAAGGGGGAGTTTTGGACATCGAAGAGGTTTCAACCCAATTTTAATCCATTTAAAGAGCTGATATGGGTATAAATTGGCCGTAAAGGGAAACCAGATAGGATTTTGGAGAGGTCATGGATAATCCTTTCTAGTAACTGATACTTGGGACACCCTGGTCCATAAATTCAACCAGTTTGGCACCACCCACGATCATGGCTCCGGCAATCAGTTCTGTCTCGTTGAGCTTTCGACGCTTGAAACAGGGAGAACAAACATAGATCTTGCCCCCTTCCCGGGCAAAGGAGGCCATCAGGTCCCGCAAGGAGGCAAATCCCTCTTCATGGATCCCCTCCGCACCCCCCACAACGGCAAGTCGGACCCCTTCGGTCGAAAGGAACACTACCGTTTCGCGTTCGGAACCGACCGCCGCATTGGCAACCACAAAGGCCACGGTGGCCCGATCGGGTTGTTCCGGACCAACAGTGAGGCTGATTACAAATCTGCCGGGCATTATTCACTCCTTGCTTGGTTGAAAAACAAATTGTCAAAACCGATTAGGGATCAGATCGTTTCCTCAGGTCATAACAAGGTGGCGAGGCATCAAGCAGGGTATGGCCCACCATCCTGAGCCAGGCAGGAATGTCCTCTGGTGCCCCGGGATCTGTGGCAATTACCCGGACTTGGGTCCCGGGAGGAAGCTCTTTCAGCTTTTGCCTCAATGCAAGGACAAGGTCGCCACAGCCCAAGTCGCCAAAATCGTAAACCACCAAGGGTGTAACCCTTTTTTGCCCGTTGGTACCTTCCTCCGGTACCTCCGCTCCAGCTGGGATTACAGCCTCCGCCAATAACCCACCCAGGTGACAGGGAAGTTTACACCGGTTGGAATCTGCCTTGGCCCACGCCCGAAGGTAACAGTCCTTTCCCTTTAGCCATCGTGCAAGGTGGTTTTGGGTGGTAACCAGGTCACGCTTAAGCCCCTTGGCAGCACAGGCTAAACACCTTGGGCAGTCTTTCAACCCAAGAGCAACGGCACAAAGAACAGCATGATCACAAAGGGATTCCGAACAGGCCGGACAAGAGGAACCAACCCATCGGGTGAGGGCCTCCAAAAGTTGCCGGGATTCGGTGGATTCCGCCATACCCAATGGTTCTTGATACAGGGTGGTTTGCAAAAAAAAGCCGCACGGGAGAACCGCACGGCTTGAATGGTTTATGTACCCCGAAGGGATTTAGGCGTTTGCGGGAGCCGTAACCTTGGGAGCGGGAGCCGGTTTGGGAGCAATCAACTCGGGATTGATGAATTCAATGATGGCAAGCTCGCTGCCATCACCAATCCGGCGCTGGTGGATCTTCAGGATGCGGGTGTAACCGCCTGGGTGGCCGACAAATTTGGGAGCCACCTCGTTAAAAAGCTTCTTGTAAACATTTGGCCTGAGCCAGGTTTTGGGGTTTTTCGCCGCTTCGGACTTTGAGTCGATGCCGCGGGTTGACATGGGCCCCAAAACGGTAACGGCCTCGCGCCTGGCGTGAAGGTCCCCGGCCCTGGCAATGGTAATCAATCGCTCGATGAAAGGCCGCAATTCCTTGGCCTTGGCCACGGTGGTGGTGATCCGGCCGTGCTCGATCAGGGCACAGGAGAGGTTCCGATTGAGGGCAAGCCGATGGGAAGAGTTCCGATTGAGCTTGCGGCCCGCCTTTAGGTGACGCATGATTTAATTCCTTGTCTATCCGTTAAGTCTTTAATGTTCCAGATTTGCCTACCGGTTGGAGGCGGGAAGCCTCATACCCAGATGCATTCCACGCTCGGAAAGCTTGGCTTTGACTTCCTTGAGGGTGTTGTCACCAAAGTTGCGAACCTCAAGAAGTTCGTCCTCACTCCGGCTGACGAGGTCCCTCACCATGGTGATTCCCTCGGATTCGAGGCAGTTCGTGGCCCGAACGGACAACTCAAGTTCCGCCAAACTCAACGCCAGGTTGCGTTCAAGGTCGGGATCGTCACTGATGTTGATATCCACATCGGCACGATCATCGTAGCCAATTTCAGGCCCAAGATCCGCATATTGGACAAACGGGTTAAGGTGCTTGCGAAGGATCTTGGCGGCTTCCACAAGGGCGAATTGCGGGGCAATTGTCCCGTTGGTCCAGATCTCAAGGGCCAGCTTGTCGTAGTTGGTTTTTTGACCGACCCTCGTATCTTCGATCTCGTACTTGACCTTCACCACCGGAGAGAAACTCGAGTCAACCGGGATGACACCGATCTCGCGGTCACCAATCACATTCTCTTCGGCAGTGTGGTAACCCCGGCCGTTTTCCACCTTCATCTCGACAACGAAAGGAACATCATCCGTAAGGGTGGCAATCACATGATCCGGGTTGATGATGCTCACGGTGGCATCAGCAATGATGTCGGACGCCTTGACAACGCCCCGCTCATGTCGCTCGATGCGAATGGTTTTGCCGTATTCCGAAGTGCTTTTCACCACCAGGCTTTTGATGTTCAGGATGATGTCGGTGACATCTTCCACCACACCGGGAATGGAGGTGACTTCGTGTTGGACCCCTTGAATCTTGACCTGGGTAACCGCACTTCCCTCAAGGCTTGAGAGGAGCACACGGCGCAGGCTGTTGCCCACGGACACGCCAAATCCCCGTTCGAAAGGCTCGACCGAAAACCTGCCATAGGTGTCGGAAAGGGTCGAACGGTCTGCGGAAAGACGATTGGGAAGTTCAAGGCCACGCCAGCGAATACGCATTTGAAAAAATCTCCGATTGAAAGGGATACCTGTTGGGTTACTGCTGGATTACCGGGAGCAAAGCTCGATGATGAGTTGCTCGCGGAGATCCTCAAGGTTGGGGTCTACATCGGACCTTCCTGGGTTTCGGGGCATGACGCCTGTGGGCGGTTCGCTTTCGTTGTTGGTGCGCTCAAGGAATGCGGGAACGGGACGACGGTCATTTTCAGCCAGGCCGTTGCGAATTGCCTTGAGCGAGGTTTCGTGATTGCGGACCGTAACAACATCCCCCGCCCGAAGGATCAGGCTTGGAATGGTGCAGCGTTGGGCACGCATGAAAATGTGGCCGTGGGCAATGAGTTGCCTGGCATTGGAGCGGCTGGAAGCCCAACCAAGGCGGTAAACCACATTGTCGAGTCTGCGTTCCATAAGCGACAAAAGAGCTTCACCGGTGCTTTCCTTGGCACGGGAGGCAATATCGAAATAGCGGTCGAATTGCCTTTGCATGACGCCATAGAAGCGGCGAAGCTTCTGCTTTTCACGGAGGCGGGTTCCGTATTCGGAAAGTTTACCACGGCGTTGACCGTGCATACCCGGAGCGTAATTGCGCTTCTTCAGGGAACATTTGTCGCTTTCGCAGCGGGTTCCCTTGAGGAACAGCTTGCGGCCTTCGCGGCGGCAAAGTTTGCAAACAGAGTCGGTGAATCTTGCCATGGTTCGATTCTAAGCTTCCAAATAATGAGGTGGTGGATCCTGAACAGGTATTAGACGCGGCGACGCTTGGGTGGACGGCAACCGTTGTGCGGAAGCGGGGTCACATCCTCAATCGACCGAACGGTAAGGCCAGACGCCTGGAGGGCAGTCACTGCGGATTCGCGGCCCGAGCCGGGCCCCTGCACCATGACATCGATCTCCCGGACGCCGAACTTGCTGGCCTTTTCGGCAGCGACCTCGGCGGCGCGCTGGGCAGCAAACGGGGTGCTTTTCCGGCTTCCCTTGAAGCCTACACCGCCGCCCGAAGCAAAACAAAGGGTATCCCCCTGTTTGTCGGTAATGGTAACAATTGTATTGTTGAAAGTCGCCTTGATGTGCGCCACGCCGGCACTGACATTGCGGCGAACTTTCTTCTTGCCCTTCTTCGACACCGTTTAAGCCCCCTTCTTGAACCGCAATTTTGCGGTCCTGCCTTTGTATACCGGACCGGGGAAAAACCCCGAAACCCGCTCTTATTTGTCCTTGACGCCTTTTTTCCCGGCTACCGTCTTGCGCGGCCCCTTGCGGGTCCGGGCGTTGGTTTTGGTCCGCTGTCCACGAACAGGCAAACCCCGGCGATGCCGGGATCCGCGATACGAACTGATCTCGCGCAAACGGGCAATGTTCTGCTGGATCTGGCGGCGAAGCGGTCCCTCGACCGTGAATTCACGGTCAAGAATCCCGGCGATGCGGCTGATTTCATCATCGGAGAGGTCCCGGGCCCGTCTCTGGGGATCCACCTTGGCCTCTTCGCAAAGCCTTAGGGAGGTCGTTGGACCAATCCCATAAATGTAACGCAGGGAAATGTGGGTGGGTTTATCGTTTGGAAGGTCCACACCCAGAATACGAGGCATCTTCAAAGCTCCTTTTCGGCTCGGCTAAAGACAGGCGATTAACCCTGACGCTGCTTGTGCCTTGGGTTATCGCAAATAATCAAAAGTTTGCCGTGCCGTTTTACCAGCTTGCACTTCTCACAAATTCGTTTCACGCTCGAACGGACTTTCATATTTCACCTCTCCCACCCTTTCCCATGCCTATTTGCCTGGAAAGGTTCGGGAACTTATCAGGATACCCCAAAATTCATGTTCCAGCAAGGGTTTTTCCGCAAGGACCCGGAATCCAGGTCTCTTCACGGGCTGTTAACACATAGACTCCCTGCTCCATGAGGGCCACCGTATGCTCTACATGAACACTCGGAAGTCCATCCCGCGTCACCACTGTCCAGTGGTCCCGCAAGGTTTCGCAGTAAAATCCCCCCATGTTAACCATTGGCTCCACCGCCAACACAACCCCTGGCTCTAGCCGGAAGTCTGTTCTCTTCATGGAGTTATCCCAATAGTTAGGCACCTGGGGAGCCTCATGCATCGTTCGGCCGATCCCATGACCCACATACTGGGTTACCATGGTGAACCCAGCCCGCTTGGCTTTCGCCTGCATCGCCTGGGCCACTTCCGACCAACAACTGGCTTGGACCATTTCTTCCATTGCCAGCTGCAAAATTTCTTCGCCTTCCCGGATTAACCTCGCCTTTTCAGACGAAACCTCCCCCACGGGAAGACTCACTGCGGCATCCGCACACCAGCCATCCACGGAACAGGCGGTGTCAATCTTGACCACCTCTCCCTCGGCAAGGGCCCGGTTGCCGGGAATCCCGTGAACCACCTGTTCGTTCACGGAGATGCAAGTCACGGCCGGAAACGGAACCCGACCGGGATATCCCTTGAACAGGCTGGTTGCTTTTTCCTGAAGGTATAGGTTTTCCACTGCCCTGTCTATTTCCATCGTCCTGATTCCGGGACGAACCATTTCGCGGCAGAGATCCAAGGCCCGGGCAACGATTTTGCCCGCCACCCGCATCATCTCCACATCCCGGACTGTCTTCAGCTGCTTGACCCGGTTTGCATTTCCCATCGTCCTAGCCAAGGTTGCTCCGTCTTTCTGGCCCCTGTGAATCATGTGCCAATCGCTTCTCGTGCTTTTTCAATGCACCCAAAAACGCCCTTTACTTCCCCGTTTCCCTCGATCCGGACAAAGTTCCGTTGATCGCGGTAATAAGGGATCATCCTTTCCGTGTCCTTGTGATAGACCACCAGCCGGGCCTTGACGGTCTCGGCGGAATCGTCTGCCCTTTGCACCAGGGCAATCCCGCAATCATTGCAAACCCCAGCCACAATGGGGGGGTTGTTATGAGCGTGATAGGTCGCTTTGCAGCCCAACTTGGGGCAGCTCCAGCGCCTGCATACCCGCTTGACGATGTCGCCATCAGGCACATCAATCAGAATCGCAAGGTCAAGCTTCATGCCGACCTGGGCAAGTATCCCGTCGAAAGCCTGGGCCTGGGCCAAGGTCCTTGGGTAACCATCCATAACGAAAGACTTGGGGCGATCGCTCCGGGCGAATCGTTCCGCAATCAGATCGTTAACCAATTCATCCGGAACCAGGTTTCCCTTGTCCACAAATGGTTGCGCCCTCAGTCCAACGGGCGTTTGCCATCGCATTGCCTCACGCAACAGGTCACCTGTGCCTATATGCTCCCATCCATGCTTCTTGCATAGGAGCTTGGCCTGTGTTCCCTTCCCGCAACCGGGCGGTCCCAACAGCAGGATTCGCATTGCCTCATGTTCCCGAAAAACCGCCTGTGGGGAGAGCACCGCCCAGTCTTGTTGCCAAGGCCCAAGCAATCTGAAAAAGGGACTAGTCTTCCGTCAACCCGGGATAGTTTCGCATGACCAGGTGGCTATTCACTTTTTGGACCAAATCCAGGGCCACGCTAACCACGATGAGCAGACTGGTACCCCCGTAAAACTGCGCCACTTCCTGGGAAACTTCCATCGTGGAGGTGACCATGGTTGGGATCACGGCAATGATCGCCAAAAAGGCAGCACCCACATAGGTCAGGCGTAGCATTACTTTTTCCAGGTAATCCGCAGTGCGCTTGCCCGGCCGGTATCCTGGGATAAAACTTCCATGATCACGAAGGTTGTTTGCAACATCCTTGGGATTAAAGATGATCGCCGTCCAGAAATAGCAAAAAACATAAATCAGCACGACAAATGTAATCGTGTAGACCCAGCCTTGCCTTTCAAAAACATTGGCAATCGTCCGTAAAAAATCCGATCCCGTGGCATTGGCCATCGCGGAAAACACAAAATAGGGAAGAATCAACAGACTGCTGGCAAAGATAACAGGCATCACACCGGCCTGATTGACCTTGAGCGGCAAATACTGTTTGGTTCCACCATAGACCCTGCGACCGCGAACATGGCGGGCCGACTGGGTGGGAATGCGTCTTTGGGCCTTGGTCATCGCCACAACCGCCATGATGACGATGATGAAAAGCCCCATCAGGACGATGAGTTTTTCAAAGGACATATCAGCGCCACCGCTCCCACCAAGGGTCAGAACCGATTCCTTGAGTTTCCAAACCCCACCGGTTTGCTCAAAAAGGAGGGAGACCGTGGCGGCGGGAAGGCGGGCGACAATACCTGCCATGATGATGATGCTAATGCCGTTGCCAATGCCGTATTCGTCGATCTGCTCCCCCATCCACATGAGAAAGAGGGTTCCTATAACCATGGTCAGGACCATGGAAAAGTACCAGAAGAAACCGGAATATCCAGCCAGGCCAAGCCCCTGGCCCTGAACCGGGTCGGTCATGAAGTTGACATACATGATCGCCTGGAACAGGCAGATGGGAACGGTGGCAAGCCGGGTGTAATTGTTTAGTATCTTCCGGCCAGCCTCGCCTTCTTTTTGAAGGCGTTCAATGGCGGGAACCATTGCTCCCAGCAGCTGAAAGATAATGCTCGCCGAAATGTAGGGCATGATACCCAAACCAAATACGGTTGCATTGCTCAGGTTTCCGCCCGAGAACATCGAGACATAGCTAAAAATACTGTTGAGGCCGCCACCACCAAGATTTTTGCTGAGGAGGTCCTGATCAATGAAGGGAAGGGGAATACTGTATCCGACCCGGTAAATCGCCAGGAACATCAGGGTGATGCCGATTTTCCAGCGCAATTCCGGGATGCGAAAGATGTTAATCAGGTTGGACATACTCGCTTCCTGGCTGGCTTGAAACCGGACCCTTTTTGCGAAAATCGAAACCCCAAATTCACAGGAACTAACCGGACCTTCAATCCGGCAAGTCAAAAAACCAAGTGACCCCGGGAACCGCAATCGGTAACCCGGGGCGCCGGTTAGGCCTATTTACCCTTGGATTTTTTGGGTGGCTTGACTTTCATCTTGTTGCGAACAGGTTTGGGGGCAGGGGGAATGATTTCCACTGTACCACCTGCGGCAATGATCTTTTCGGTGGCGGATTTGGTTACATGATGGACACGAACGGAAATCTTTTTGGTGATTTCCCCTTCGCCCAAAATCCGAATACCATCCGCCGGGCCACGGGCCAATCCCACCGCCTTCAGGGTTGCCTGGTCAACCAAAGCACCCTCCGCAAAACAGGTATCGATGTCGCCAATGTTTACAACATGAAAGGCTTTGTCCCAAGATCCGTGGGAAAACCCTCTTTTGGGGATTCTCCGGAACAGGGGCATTTGTCCACCTTCAAAGAAGAACCGGGGAAACCTTGCACCGGCGGAAGCGTATTGGCCTTTGGAACCACGCCCTGCCGTTTTGCCATGGCCCGAACCGATACCCCGACCAACTCGCTTGAGCTTTTGGTGGGTGACAATACCCTGATTGATATCGCTGATATTCATTAGAGGGTTACTCCACGCAAACGGGCCACATCTTCGCGGGTCCGCAGTTCCTGAAGCCCGGCAAGCGTTGCCCGAACCAGATTCATGGAATTGGTGCTTCCATGGGTTTTGGTCAAAATGTTCCGAACGCCGGCAAGTTCAAGAACCGCACGCACACTGGGACCAGCTTTTACGCCAGTACCGGGGCCAGCGGGAACCATGATGACCTTGCTTGCTCCAAACTTGCCAACAACCCGGTGGGGAATGGTATCGCCCTTAAGGCTGACGCGAATGCTGCGACGAAGCCCATTCTCGGCATCTTTGGTGGCTTTTTCCACGGCGGGAGGAACTTCGTTGGCCTTGGAATAACCCAGGGAAACCTTCCCCTTTTTGTCTCCAACCACCACGAGGGCATTGAAGGTAAAGCGGCGTCCACCTTTTACCGTCGCCGAGCAACGGCGAATTTTGATAACACGATCCTCTGTTCCGGAATCGGAATTATCCCTACGCTCCCGGTCACGCTCACGCGCCATAACCTAATCTCCCAAAAAGATGCCATTGTCCCCGGTCTTGCCAAAACAGGCTTGGACCGGGTTTGTGTCTTGAACTAGAACTTGAGGCCGCCCGCCCGTGCCGCATCCGCCAATGCCTTGATCCGGCCATGGTACCGATAGTGGCCACGGTCAAAGCAAACCAGAGCGATGCCTTTTTCCGTTGCCACTTTGGCAAGCGCAGTTCCGACCACCTGGGCCGCCTGGACATTGCCTCCGTATACCGAACCATCCGCTCCCGCCCTTGAACTCGCGGACGCCAGGGTTTCGCCGGCATCATCGTTGATCAATTGGGCATAAATGTGCTTGGAGCTGCGAAAAACGCTCAACCGGGGTCGATCCGCCGTCCCGCGAATGATCCGGCGAACATGGTTCCGCCTGCGAACCTGCTTTTTTTGCGTATGCTTGTGGGTATTCATCTTCCTTAGTCTCCCGCCGGCCACAGTCCTCACTGTACCAGCCACAATGTACTCTTCGTCCAGGCCCGGTTCACCCAGACCCTTTATTATCCTGCCTTGGACTTGCCTTCCTTGCGCCGAACGACTTCGTTGTCGTAACGGATACCCTTGCCCTGATAGGGTTCGCTTGGCTGGGCCGCGCGGACATCTGCCGCATACTGGCCAACCATTTGCTTGTCCGCTCCGCGAACCACCACCGCTGTTACCTTGTCGACATCCTTTTTACCTTCCATGCGGTAGTCGATTTGGGTTACTTCCACGGTCACACCTGTCGGCGCAACAACCTCTATGGCGTTGGCGAATCCCAATTTCAGGATCACCTTTTGTTTGTTCTTTTTGTCGATCTCGGCTTTGTAACCGAGGCCGATCACCACCAATTTCCGCTCGTAACCCTTGGTGACTCCTTCGACCATATTGGCCAAAAGGGTTCGGGTCAAACCGTGAACCGAACGGCTCAAACGGTCTTCCTGGGGCCTTTCCACAACAATGTTGCGGGTGGCACTGTCATAGCTAACCTTCACCTTCGCATGGGGTGAAAGGCTCAGTTCGCCTTTGGGACCCTTCACACTAACCTTGCTATCACCCAGGGTTACATTCACACCTTGGGGAACCGCAACAGGTTGTTTTCCAATTCGAGACACTTTATCGTCCTCCTGCCCACTATCTGAATGCGAAAAATTGTTGCCTTCCCGCCTGTTCAAAAGGTTGGGGAAAGATTTATCGCATGGCTGATCAATAAACGGTACAGAGCAGTTCCCCGCCCACTTTCCGCGTTCGTGCCTGACGATCACTCAGGACCCCGCAACTTGTTGTCAGAATGCCAATTCCCAATCCACCCAGAACCGGTTTAAGTTCGGTACTGCGCACATAGTGCCTTTGGCCGGGTTTGCTTATGCGGCGGATATTGCGAATGACCTTTTCACCTTCAGGGCCATATTTCAGATGCAATCGCAAAATCACACCCGCCTTGGAAAGGTCGGTCTCGGCGACAAGGTGGCTGACACCATGTTCGTCCAATTGGGTCATGCCAACCTGGAAGTCGACAATGAATCCCTCCTCACGGAGGACTCTGGCCACTTCTGCCTTGAGGGTGGTTGCGGGCATATCGACGGTTGGCCGTTCGATCCGGTTCGCATTGCGGATGCGGGTAAGCATATCCGCCAAAGGGTCTGTCATCATGGTGTGTTCACTCCGTGCTGGGGGTTACCAGCTCGCCTTCATAAGTCCGGGGATGATTCCCTCATGGGCCATGTTCCTGAAGCAAATACGACAAATGCCGAATTTGCGGTATACCGCACGGGGACGACCACACAGGCGGCATCGAAGCCTGAGGCGGATCCTCTCGCGAGGTTCCATTTTTACCTTGTCCGGCTCCCTTCGCCATGCGTCAAGCTTGGCAATCTGAATTTGGAAGCGGCTCACCTTACCTGATGTTGCCATAGTCTAGTCGTCCCTTTGGAAACTTGTTATCTGTCCCAGTTTAGTTTTCGCGGAAGGGCATTCCAAACGCCCGAAGCAGTTCCCTGGCTTCCCCATCGTTTCGCGACGAGGTGACAAAGGTAATATCCATACCCTGGGTGAAGTTCATCTTGTCGGGATCCACCTCGGGAAACACGCTTTGTTCTGAAAGTCCCATGGAATAGTTGCCGTTGCCATCAAAGCTCTTGGGGCTGATACCCCGAAAGTCACGGATACGGGGAAGGGCAACACTTATCAGCCGGTCCATGAACTCGTACATGAGCTTGCCGCGAAGGGTGACCCTTGCGCCAATTTCATTGTTTTCGCGCAGGCGAAAACCGCTCACGGCGACCTTGGCCTTGCGGATTTGGGCCCGTTGACCGGCAATCATACCGAGCTGGTCAGCGGCTTCCTTCATCCGGTTTTTGTCCGTCAAAGCCTTGCCAACACCCATGTTGATTACGATCTTTTGCAACTTTGGGATACTGTTGACATTGACCCGGCCCAATTTTTCCTTGAGGCCGTTGACAATCTCCGCTTTGTACCGTTCCAATAACCGCGCCATGTCCCACCTCTATTATTCTTTGAATCCTGGCCCTTTAAGGATCCCTTTATCCCTGGATCCTTACCGCTTTGGGTCGGGCAATTAACCTTAATTGACCTGAACATTTCTTGCAGGCAAGAAACTTGGATCCGTCCTGCTCAACCTTTACCGCTGTACGAACACCCCGTCGGCAGCTGGGACAGAAAAGCAATACATTACTCTGCTGGATAGGCATCTCCTTGGAGAGACGACCGCCCTGCATGTTGCGCTTGCTGGGCCGTACATGCTTGTACACCCGGTTAACGCCCTCAACCACCACTTTGTCCTTGGAGGGAAGCGTCCGAAGCACCCGGCGGGACTTGTTCAAGTCAGCATCGTTGCCGGTTATCACCGCAACCAGATCGTTTTTTCGAATCTTCATCAGAAATCACTCCCGAAGGCCCCGTCCATCGTCCGGCAGGACCACTGTATTTTACTTGCCTTTCCCTTGGAAAAGCAGAGCTTATATCACTTCCTCGGCGAGGTTGGTGATTTTGGCAAATTTCTTGTCCCGGAGTTCCCTGGCGACCGCACCAAAAATGCGGGTTCCCCGGGGATTATCCTCTTTGTCAATGATGACCAGCGCATTACGGTCGAAGCGGATATAGGTCCCATCATCACGACGGGTGGCTTTCCTGGTTCGGACAACCACGGCCCGGATTACATCACCGGGCTTGACTTCCCCGCCGGGATTGGCTTTTTTCACGCTGGCAATGATGACATCGCCCACGCCGGCATAGCGGCGCTGGTTGCCACCAAGCACTTTGATACACATACATTCTTTGCCGCCGGTGTTATCGGCCACATCAAGATAAGTGTACATCTGGATCATTGAGGCACCCTTTGAACTTCCAACTTTTTGGTTCGATCCACGATCCCCAAGGACCCGCAGGAGCCGAACACTGTTACTCTTTTACCAGAGGCCAAATTTCCTGAAGGAAAAGGCCCATCCTTTGAATCAGGCTTGTGTTCCGTCCGCCTTTTTTACAATCCGGACCAATTCCCATCGTTTCCTTTTGGAAAGGGGCCTGGATTCAACAATGTCCACCGTATCTCCGCGATGGCAAGTATTGTTCTCATCATGGATAATACAAATCGTCCGGCGATGAAGGATCTTGCCATAACGGGGATGCCTGACCATGCGACCGATTTCGACCCGGCGGGTCTTGTTCATCTTGTCACTGGTTACCACCCCGGTAACTACCCGCCTTGTTCCCACATTCACGGGTTGACTGGCTTGCTCAGACATTCTTTACTTCCCCTTGCTCTTTTCAGAGGCGGTTTTAACTGGTTTGGCTACGGCTTTAGGTTTGGCACTTTTCCCTTTGCCCTTGGCCTTGCCTTTGGGGGCTTCCTTGGCCCTCTTGATACCTTCTTCGTGAAGGCGTTTCAAATCCTTGCGGCGGGCCACGGCGGCAAGGAACGCTTTTTTGCGATCCTGGGCAGCAACCGTTTCTGCCTTTTCCGCTTCTGCACGAACACTTTTCAGTGCTTCCTCGCGAAGAATGGTTTTGACCCGGGCGATGTCCTTGCGGGCTTCGCGGATCTGTCCAACGGACTGAAGTCGTTCGGTGGCCGCTTGAATGCGAAGCTGAACTACCTGTTTGGACAGATCGGAAAGGGCCAGCGCCTTTTGGTCGCTGTTCATTGTCCTTATTTCCGAAGCCTTCATTACCTGCCTGCCTTTCCCGATGGACGAGAATTCAAAAGCCTTACCCTACCGCTGGTAACCGGGTAACAAACCGGCACCGAAACGGCATCTTGTACGCAACCTTGGCAAGTGCATCCTTGGCTGCTGCCTCGGACACCCCACCCAATTCATAAAGGAGCATACCTGGTTTCACCACGGCCGCCCAAAATTCCGGTTCGCCTTTCCCCTTGCCCATACGGGTTTCCAGGGGGATTGAGGTAACGGATTTATGCGGAAAAATCCGGATAAACAGCTTCCCCTCGCCACGGGTGGCGTGACTTGCCGTAATACGGCCAGCCTCGATCACTTCCGCGGAAAGCCAACCACCATCCAGCGATTGAAGGCCATACTCTCCGTAGGCAACCGTGTTGCCCCGGGAAGCATTACCTTTTATTTTGCCGCGCTGGCTTTTTCGAAACTTTACTCGTTTGGGCATTAGTGCCATTTTTGGACTCCTCAGCCAAGAAATCGCCGTTATTGATCCATACCTTGATGCCGATGTGACCTTGTGGAGTCATCGCTTCGGAAAACCCGTAATCAATCATGGCCCTAAGCGTAGTCAGGGGAATGGACCCCTTCATACCGCTTTCACAACGAGCCATTTCTGCCCCACCCAACCGGCCGGACATTTGAATACGAATGCCTTTTACACCCGCATCCATAGACTGTTCCAGTCCCTTTTTGAGGGTTCGGCGGAAGCTGCCCCGCTTTTCGATTTCCTCGGCAATCGCCTGGGAAACAAGCTGGGCATCCGCCAGGGGATTGGATACTTCAAAAGTCTTTACCTCGATGAGCCGATGGAACAAGTCCTCCAGCTCCTTGGTAAGGGTGTCCACTTCCGCACCCTTTTTGCCAATGATCAGGCCAACCTTGCCCGCAAAAATGCGAACGACCACTTTTTCACGGGTGCGGTCAATGATTACCTTGCTGATGCCCGCATTTTTGAACTTGGCAAGAATATGCTTCCGGATCTTCTGATCCTCAACGAGGAGTTCCGGAAAATCGCGCTTGCTTGCACACCAGTTGCTTTTCCAGTCGAGCATGATGCCCGTCCGAAAACCGGTTGGCCTAACTTTTTGACCCATTATCTACTGCCTCCGATGGATTGCGGCGCGGAATTATTCCTGGTTGCCTTCGGTTTCTTTTGTTTCAACATCATCCCGATCGTCCCCATAGCCAAGGCCCACAACGATATGGGACATGTATTTCAGGATGGGATAGGACATACCTCGGGCCCGGCATTGCGACCTTTTGAGGATCGGGCCCCCATCGATCCGGGATTCGGTTACGCGCAGGTCACCAAGATCCTCGGCTTCGAGATCGCGGGCGTTGTCCACCGCACTTTTGACCACTTTGCGCAAAAGCCTCGCTCCCCGGTTGGGGGAATAGCGCAACAATTCGAGGGCCTCATCCACATATTTGCCACGGATCAAATCCGCCCACAGCCGGATTTTCCGGGGAGCCATCCGCACAAACCTGTGTTTTGCGTTGTATAAAGCAACCATGTTTCTCAACTTCCTCCCAAGCCCGGTTTCCAGGTTTCAGCAACCTGGAAACGACCAAGGCATTATTTCGCCGGGGCGGCCTTGGACCTACCCGAATGTCCCTTGAATGTTCGTGTTGGGGCAAACTCTCCCAACTTGTGGCCTACCATCTCTTCCGAGATGTATACCTTGGCAAACTTGTTGCCGGTGTGGACCAGAAAATTGATCCCCACAAAATCAGGAATGATGGTGCAATCACGCGACCAAGTTTTAATCGGTTCCCGATTCCCTGACTTGCGGCTTTTCTCTATTTTTTGATAGAGGCGCTCATCTACATACGGGCCTTTTTTCTGTGAACGGCTCATCTATGCCTCTCTGAAATGTTAAACATTGCCTCGCGCGCCTGCTCGGCGACGGCGAACAATGGACTTGTTGGATGCCTTGCCATTTTTCCTTGTCTTGCCACCCTTGGCCAACACACCTGTTGGTGAGCAGGGGTGACGGCCACCGCCGGTTCGACCTTCACCACCACCCATGGGATGGTCGGTCGGGTTCATCGAGGTACCGCGGTTGTGAGGCTTTCGGCCCTTCCAACGGTTACGACCTGCCTTGCCAAGATTTACATTCATGTGGTCGGCATTACCAATCATGCCGATCGTGGCCCGGCAATCGCTGTTCAAGCGGCGCATTTCACCCGAGGGCAAGGTGACCTGGGCCCAGTCTCCTTCACGGGCGGTGAGGGTTGCCCCCGTACCGGCACTGCGGGACATTTGGCCACCACGGCCGGGTTGAAGTTCCACATTGTGGATCGACATACCCAATGGAATTTTGCGAAGGGGCAGGCAATAGCCTAGCTTGGGTTCAGCGTCCGGACCGCTTCCAATCACATCCCCTGCCTTCAATCCTTCCGGGGCAAGGATGTAGGCTTTCTGATTATCGGGATACTGAATCAGGGCAATACGCGAGGAGCGGTTGGGATCGTATTCAATGGCAATTACAGTAGCAAGAACACCGTCCCGGCGACGGCGGAAGTCAATAACGCGGTAACGGACTTTGTTGCCACCACCACGAAACCGCCGGGTAATGACCCCCTGGTTGTTCCGGCCACCCGACTTGGGCTTGGGTTTCAAAAGGGATTTTTCGGGTTTCCTGCTCTTGTCCGTGATTTCGGAAAAATCGCTAACCGAAGCACCACGGCGTCCTGGCGTTGTCGGTTTGTAGTGTCTAATACCCATAGATTCCCTTTCCTCATCCTGGACGACCCGGCCATTCGCTTGGGATCGTATCTATTTTTTGTTTTGCCCAATCCGGTTCTGTTAACCCTTACCTTAATTAGAAAAGGTCAAGCGGGTTGCTATCGGGATGGAGCGTAACATAGGCTTTTTTCCAATGCGGCAGGCGACCCAAGCCGTTTTTGAAACGGCGTACTTTGCCCGCACGATTCATGGTGCGCACCTTTTCTACCTTGACCGAGAAAAGGAACTCGGCGGCCGCTTTAATGTCTTGTTTGTTGGCCCAAGTGCTGACTTCAAAGGCATAGGTCCGAGCTTGGCTTAGTTCCGTCGACTTCTCTGTGACCAAGGGTCGCAAAATGACCTGGTGAGGTTCAAGGACAGGGCCCTGGGGACGAACCGCATTGCTCAGGTGGCCGTAATAGCCGAATTTTTGATCTTTTTGGGTCATGATTGGACTTCTTTCCTGGCAACAGCCTGTTCATTGCGGGCTTTGGCAGTGATAACATTGAGGGCGGATCGGGTTAAGACCAGGCGTTTTTGGCGAAGGATTTGGTAAACATTCATTTCGTCGGCAGGAGCAACCCGAACGGTGGGCAGGTTTCTTGCCGAGAGGTAAATGTTTTTGTGGTTGGTTTTGGCTTCCTCGGTTTCGCCTTTGGCAACCCCGATGAGACAACTAACCCCTTTGAGGTTGGGGTCAAATCCTTCGGTTTCGGCGGATTCTTTGGCCCCAAGAAGTTTCAGGGAGGTCAAAACGCCCCGGACTTCACTGGTTTTGGGGGCTTGGAGGACAAGGTCTTCGATGATAATGGCCTGATTGTCCTGGAATTTGGAAAGGATGGCCATTCGAATGGCAGCCCGTTGGGCTTTTCGGGGCATATAGTAGGAGTAGTCACGGGGCTTGGGGCCCTTTGCTGTACCACCACCCCGGCGTTTGTTGGTGCGCTTGTTACCCACCCGGGCGTTGCCCGTGCCTTTTTGCTTGAACAGCTTTTTGGTACTACCAGCAACTTCACCCCGGCGAAGGGTCGAATGGGTACCGGTCCGTTGGTTGGCAAGGTACTGGATAACGGCATCGTGAAGAAGTTGGCGGTTAACCCGTCCCCCAAAATCAGAGGGATCAACCTCGACTTGGCCGGCTTCTTGACCTTGCCGGTTATAAACCTTCAAACTCAACATATCCCAACCCCAATAATGCGGACCAAACCAGCGGAATTGCCAGCTTAAGCCATGTTTTTTCTGTGTTCCCCGGTGCTTTGGTGCACCGAAGTCCCTCACCCAATGCCACACAGGTCAAAAGAGCCGGAGGCATATGCCGGGCAAAGGACCAGCACAGGAAACGGGTTCGACCCGTCAATAGCAGCAAAGCCCGGCATGGCCGGACTTGGAAAAAGGCGCAAAAAGCGCCTCAAACTCGTTAGATCCCTGCTGCAAGGACCCTGATTTTGATATCCACTCCAGGAGGAAGGCTCAAGCCCTTGTTCAAGGCTTCTACCGTCTTTCCGGTTGGGCGGAGAATGTCGATCACACGCTTGTGCGTACGGATCTCAAACTGCTCGCGTGATTTTCGGTCAATAAACGGACTTCTCAGGACCGTATAGCGTTCAACCCTTGTTGGAAGCGGAATCGGACCGTGGACAAGGGCCTCGGTTTGCTCTGCGGTTTGCACGATTTCCTTGGCCGTTCGGTCAAGTATTTCGTGGTCGTAGGATTCCATTCGGATTCGGATACGCATTTTTTCGTTGCCAGCGCCCGCCACTTCCTACTCCTCAAATGCACTTGCTGATCGCCTGTTCGGGAAGTTACCATCCTATCCCGGACCAAACTGGCCTGTCAAGAGATTACGGCACCCGGCACCGGTTGTTTCATCGGCCATTTGGCCCTGTAAACCCCGATCATTTCCTTAGCATACGACACATTATTGGTTTTGTCCCTAACCCGGATACAATTTTCCCAAAACCCCGCCCAACGGCCCTGCCATTTCACCCTTTTCAACCCGTTTCCGACCCAAATCGTCACCTCACCTCCCATTCCCATGGTCCGTTTCGATTTTTGTTCCCTTTTCCTGATTATTTCCCAAGACAACCTTGCGAGGTGGGTTTGGCCTTGCAGCTGTAATTTTCTCCGTTTCTTCCTACCATGGCCAAAACGCTCTATCGTAATGCAAGCCCCTATTGTCCCCCGGAACTACCTCTATGACTTTCATTGGGCTGGTTTTATTAAGTTGGCTCCCCGGCCAGGCCAATCCCCATGATCCCTTCTTTGTGGGGCCGATTCCCGAATTGAAGTTTGTTATCGCTCCCGGGGAGGAGGCTTCTTTGCGAAGGGAGCCCCGCAAATATGTCCGGGCCCAATTCATCGAAAATGCAGGCAAGCCGGTGGAGGTCGGTTTAAAAATCAAGGGAGCGGCCGGAAGCACCCGTCCCTATGACGACAAACCCGCATTAACCATTAACATGGACAGGTATCATCGGGAGCAGGCTTTCCACGGGATGGACAAGTTTCACCTGAACAACTCGGTCCAGGATGAAACCTACCTGCATGAAAAGATTGGCTATGCCCTTTCCACCGCCGCAAAGATTCCTGCTTCCCGGGTAACGCATGCCCGGGTCCGGATCAACAATCGCGACCTGGGGCTTTTTGTCCTTAAAGAAGGGTTTGACACCACCTTTTTGAAGAACTTTTACCCCGACAACAAGGGGAATCTCTACGATGGGGGGTTTCTCCAGGACATTGACGCCAACCTTCAATTGGATAGCGGGCCCGGCCCGGAAGATCGGCGGGACCTGAAGGCCCTTGTGGCGGCCTGCCGGGAAGAGGACCTGATAAAACGGAGAATTGCACTCGATAAAGCACTTAATATAGATGAAATGATCTCCTTTATCGCCATGGAACTGATGTCAGGCCACTGGGATGGATATGCCCGCAATCGCAACAACTACCGGGTCTATTTTGATCCCAAATCCCAAAAGGCGATTTTCTTGCCTCACGGGATGGACCAGCTGTTTGCCGATTTCTCGGCCATGGAGCCGCCGGGGGCGATCGTGGCCGCAGCGGTTATGAACGATCCCCAATTGCGCAGATTGTACCGTCGCCGCGTTGAGGCTCTCCTGCCTTTGTTTGAGCCCAAGGCCATGGAACAGGTGATCGACCCGGTCCTTAAAAGACTAAAGCCCGTGGTGGATTCCTTGGGCAAGGACTTTGCCAATCGACACACCCAAGCCGTCAATGGGCTTAAGGAACAGATCAAGGGACGCTATTTGGCCCTGGTGGAGTCCGTTAAACGGCGGGATCCCGGGCCTATTGTTTTCGGCCCGGAGGGTTTTGAACCGATAAGGGATTGGCTACCCCAACCCGAGCAGGGTCAGCCCAAATATGTTGAAACGGATCAGGGGGGCCGAAAGGTCCTTTCGATGACCGCACCGGCCAACGCCCCCGCAATAGGCGGTTGGCGGACCAGGGCCACCCTGGCCAAGGGGAATTACCGGTTGGAAGTGAGGATGAAAACCACGGGAATGGTGGCGCAAATGGACCTCAAGGGGAGTGGGGCGGATTTGAGGATTTCGGGGGAAAAGGGTCGCCCCGGGCTTTCCGGAAATACCGATTGGACAGTGCGTACGCTTGATTTCGAGGTCAAGGAACCCGCCAAGGATGTCATCCTTGTTTGCGAAATGCGCTGCAAGGGTGGTGCACTTTTTATGGATCCGGAGGCCAGGATTGTGCGCAAATAACATTTGGCCCAAAAGCGCAAAGCGGACAAACCATTTACATATTTTACTACAAATGATACCGTTAATCTACCATCAAAAGGATGGGATTTATGTTTTTTCGGGGATGACTAAATAAATGTAGTACGGATAAATTAGATTAAATAAATGGCCTATAAGTTCGATATATCAAGAATTCCTTCCCCATCGGATTGGGGCCAACCTGACAAAAGGATGGTCCAGCCAAACCCCATGGACCAGCGAAAAACCAAGCAGGCAGGGTTTCCCATCCGTTCGTTTTGCCGCCTCTGTTTGCCCACTTTCCGTAAGGGTCCATCGTGATTCCTTGCCTGATTTGCCACACCATTACCCCCTTTTCGACCTCATTTTTAAGATATTTGCAGGGTTTTTCAGGGACGACTACATTAACAAGAATCGCCCCTGTGCCGGAACCAACACCCTTGGCAACGGATCGAACCGCCTGCCATCAACAGTCCTCCATTATTTCATCCTGGTCATAAATGTCTGAGTGAAGCGGGACAGTTTTTTGGATTACTTTTCTAACGCAAGATCGGTGGGCCCATAAATGCTGGATTTCATCCGAATCAAACAATGGCTTGAGCGATTAACTGACTGAGGATCGAAAGTTACAAGCCACGCCACAAATGCAACAGGCGGCGGTCTCGATGTTACTTCCATCCATAATTTTTCCCCAATCGTTCTATTGATTTTTGCGAGAGTCGTTCTGTGTCAACAACTTTGAAACCATTTTTTCCAAAGTACAAGGTTTTTTATCGGTTCCCTAACCTGTTGATGGGATATGGGGGGTTTCAGAGGGGGTGGTCGCAAGAATCGGCCCTCAGGTCGGTTCCCACCGTGGCTCAATCCTTCGGTCAGGTTTGGGTGTCTTAGGGCCCAAATATCCATTATTCAAAAAATGAGGATCCAGATTCCAAATTCGGGTCGTAAAGGTATATTTGTTTCGGTAACATTCTTGGTTGAGGCAACACGAGTGAGGAAAGATAATTGTCGCTAATCACTTGGTTAACGGATTGAAAGAATCCACAGGGGGGAATTTCATAGCTTAGTTGACCCCGTTTTTTGTCCAGCATTTTGGGTCCACCTTTCCCGGATTCTTATTTCATATCGATCCCCGCAATTCACCTCTTCCGTTAAATTCAATAACTCTTGGCTTGAACACAATTCCTCCATCACTTTTCCGCTCAACACCGAAGAGCAATCGATTTCCGGGAGCCTTCCAAACAAGTTCATCAAGGTGCTTAATCAAGAATTCCAGGCTACCTACCAAGCACGGTTGTTCGGAATTGAAGTACAACAAACCCAACAAACTGCGGTCTCCCGGGACCTCATCGATCCATGTTAAAGTCTCGTCGTCGTTTGCCTCGGCCCAATGAAGGAATTTGAATGGAATCGAATTCCAATCTACAATCCAGGTCGTCATTTTTGTATTCAATGGAAAGTTAGATCTCAGATACTCCTCCGCTTCGGCTGACACCATGGCTGGGAGTTTCCTAATGTTACCGTCGGCCATCAATTGCCGAACAAGCTCGTCATCGACATAGTCGTTCATGGTGCTCCTAATTCCCGAATCCATGCCTAAGCAATTCGATGTGATCGTCCCATTTTCCGCCATCAATCCTAATTGCTCCGTACAGCCAATCTTTACGCTTCGCCCCGCCAGTCTTGTCCCACCAATTCACATGGTACCCCTTACTTGGGTCCCAGTCCATTCGCCAACCCCGGAGGCCATCTTTAGACTGTCTTCCGACGATTCAGCCCATTTGTGGGCCAAAGTCAGAAATGAACGGGATCTTATCGTCTCCCAAGCCAGCAAGCTCTGCAGCTCGCCGACGGGCCGTCAGCGAATCTCCAACATCATCGAGGTGTTCAAAAGCCTTCTTCAGCCCGCGACTTGCCGCACTGTTTTGTGTGCGATTTTCAGCAAATTTCTTTAAACTCCTTTGACCTGCCCCAACCGGATCGATAGTGTGTTTAATCACACCATTTGCGTCAGTTATAATATCACCTAATTCTGCCAATCTTTCTATTTGTTTTGTATCTGCTAAACCGGACTCTTCAATATTCAGTAATCTTTTTCCTAACCGACTACTTACGGAAAAAATGCCAAAACCAGGAATCATTGCGGCAAAACTCAATCCTGCTTCGACATATTTTCCTTGGACTAGATAAATTGCTGCATTTAATCCGTCAGCTATTTCACCAACAATTGGCGCCATCCCGGCAATATCCAAGCCCGTTTGAATGTATTCCAAATTTAAAGTACCTAAAATCTCATCCCGTTGTTTTTCATCCGGGCTTCGATAATTTCGAAGGAAAAAATCATTTTGATTTTTGGCATCTGCCATTCTTATATTAATATTTCTAATTCTTATTTTTTCCTTTTCCTCATTTGTTATTTGCCTGATAATAATCTCGGAACTAAACGCCTCTAAATCTATTATTTGTGCTGGTTTTTTGAAATTAATTGGGGGCAAATTCCAAGGATCAAGGGGTGAAGTATTTCCACCGGATTGCAAAGTGTTATTTGTTCCTCCCGTTCCTGTCTGTACGTAACTCCCATACGACCCGGAAATTCCGGTTTGTGCCGCTGTTCCATACAGCATCGTCGTGTTGAACCCGGTTTGGGTCATCCCTGAAAAAGGCTGTCCCATGGTCCCCGAAACCGTGGTGTGGTTGGTGGTGCTGTTGCCTGATTCCAGCTTGCTACCGTACCACGATCCCGAATTTCCTCCCCGGCTTTCGGTGGTCTGAGTCGAACCCACCGTATGCGAACTCGTCGTGGAACCTAAAGCAAAACCCGAGCCCGTATTGTTGGTGCCTGTGTTTTTGGTCTGGTAGACATCAATTCCATCATAATAGACCGAACCGTTTTGCACCCGGCCCGACAGAGTGGCTCGGGAGTTCTTTGTTTCGCTTCCCAGATTGTCATAGGTGGCACCACTGGTTCCATCCACCGCCCGCCAGGTTCCTGTTTCCTGCTTGCCAGATTGCGATTGGCTGGTGTGATTGAGTGCAAACCCAAAGTCCAAAGGCGACCCCAATTGGGTCAGGTGGTAACCGTATCCACCCGCAGAGGTTAGGATCGATTGATCCTGACCCAGTTGAATCACACGGGAGGTTGAGGTTCCATCGCCATTATCGGTAACGATCGGTTCGGAATTTTTCGGGAGGTTGACCGTTTGGTTGAAAACCCAAGTATCATGCCCTTCATGGTCAACCGTAAAGTTGTGACCGGTTTCGGTCCAGGCATCGTTTGACCAGAGGGATTGAATCGACTCGGAATCCTGGATCCGGTAGCGGTTCCGATCTTCCAGGTGGAACTCCCCGGTTTGGCCTGTCTCGGCCACATCCAGTTTCCCATCGGCAATGAGTTGTGATTGGTCGGCATAGTTGATGGAATTTCCGGTAGAGGCGGTGGTGGTTACCAGATCTCCGGCGATCGTACTCATGATCTGGTCGGTAACCCTAATTTGGCCACCATCGTTGGCACCATATTGGGCATGATCCTTGCCAAGGTTGGATACAAATGCCCGATTATCCAACGAGTTGCTTGTGATCTGGGCCGATTGACCCAATACCGCAGTTCCGGTGGGAACATCCGAGGCCCAGGCAAATTGGGTTTGGAACACCGTACCTGCTTGGATCAGGGATTGGATCTGATCGTTGAAGGTGATCGAATCAGTTTGGGAATTGGCGGGGGAGGTTCCCAGGGTGACCTACTTTCCTTTTCCCAGCCCGTCCCTTTTGAGATCGGTGTTGCCATTCTGTTGGGCAACTAAATCAAGTTGATCACCCGTTCACGCAATCGTGCATTCTATTCATTGAGTGTCTTGATCTCGGCTTCCTGGCTGAGGGCTATTGTCTCCACATCTCGCAAGTGGCGCGAAGAACAGCAAAATAATCTCTGGCCCACTTGGGAATGGATTCAAAGTCCTTTTTAGGTATGTTGGGAAGATCCGGTGGTTTCCTACCGGTTGGTATTGCCTATTCCCACAAGCCAAGTCAACGAAATTCCCGGAATCAACCGTGAACGGGCACCATCGTCATTTCCGCAAAAAATGAAGACCTTTCCCCCTCAAGCTGTTCCAGACTAAAAAACTTACCGCACGATGAACCGGATCGGTCTTTAGATCTTAGCCAATTTGAGAGGCGTTCAGAATTCCGGTCGGAGTCTTTCCCAATACTTTGGGGCAATGCCTATGGCAAGGCCAATTTGGCGAATTTGGGAGAATCCGGCCTCGCTAACTTGGATGTCAAATTCGAATATTTGGGTACATAGGTTTTCGTATGCAATTCCTGGCTCGCGGGAAGAGTTTAGATCTTTCATTTCTTGCAATTGGTCGGACGGAATTAGTTGATCAAAAGAATTAATCAAATCTGACAATTCTTCTTCCACTTTTATATCCATGATCTGTCCTATTGTATTGGGTGAGCTGTAATAATTCCTTCACCATATGGCTCAATGACAACTTTTATTTTGATTCCCCGTCTTTCGCCAATAACATAAAATCGAACTGGGTCTCCACTTTTTGTATATAACGACCCCGGCTTGCCGGTTTGCTGAATCCATTCCAAGGAAGGGTTAGTTGCAATATCTGATATTTCATGCATCACATTTTCACGACTCCAGCCTGCCCGGAATACGGTTTTTCCGGTTTTACCGGGAAAGAAATGACCTCCTCCAGTTACATCACCATCTAGAATGTGCCTTGTCCGCTGGGGGCTGGCAAGATTTACCATTTTGGGAATATTGTCAGGATTTAATGGAGACTTACCCCAATCGCTGAGCGCCTGGATAAATGGATCAACGCCATTTGAGCTAATCTTACCCGCTTTAGAAACCGCAGAACTTCTTGAAAGAAAACCGCTAAAAGCTTTTGAATTTAAAGATTTTAGCGCGTATATTTTAGCAATTTTTTCTGCGGGCAATACAGATAAAACCAATTCACCTCCAATTTGACCTGAAGCAGTTGTCCAGCTATTTATATCTCTGTCCGGCGCAATATAATTTTGTATATTTTCACGCCATAATTCGGTATTAAAATAAGAAGATGTGTCAAAATCGTCTCGTGATGAAAATGGTAGTCTTAAAACTATTATTGCAAAATTAGTTAATTCAAAAGGTGCTGTGGCAATTGACGAGGTTCCCCCGGCAAAAAAATTTCTCGCGGCATCACCCCCCCCAGTGTTGTAATGTATGCCATTAACAAAGCTTTGATTAAGGCTTAACAATGGCAATCTTCCATTGCCATCTCTTCCATGACAATAAATGCATGGATAATATTTTTGATTTCCAATTTTATAAAAATATAAATTTGATTCTTTAATCTTGTTTTGTTGGGTATTGTTAATCGGACTTGCTTGGTCGGATTCTAATTCTGGATCCTCATGAAAAAACGAAATGGGCGTTAAAAATCCAGGCTCAACGCCCGATTGGTTTGGAGGAAATCCTCCCGCAGTGGGATAATTGGGCAACCTGGCTATTGGTGGCAATACAACCGGACCTGGTGATACCGTTCCACCTGTTTGCAAGGGGTTATAGCTTCCCCCCGTCCCGGTCTGCCCATAACTCCCATACATCCCAGTAATTCCGGTCTGGGCCGCGGTTCCGTACAGCGTCGTCATGTTAAACCCGGTTTGGGTCAAGCCTGAAAAAGGCTGGCCCATCGTTCCGGAAACCGTGGTGTAATTGGTGGTGCTGTTGCCTGATTCCAGCTTGCTTCCGTACCACGATCCCGAATTTCCTCCCCGGGTTTCGGTGGTCTGAGTCGAACCCACCGTATGCGAACTCGTCGTGGAACCTAAAGCAAAACCCGAGCCCGTATTGTTGGTGCTGGTGTTCTTGGTCTGGTAGACATCAATCCCATCGTAATTGACCGAACCGTTTTGGACCCGGCCGGACAGGTTGGCCCGGGAGTTCTTTGTTTCGCCTTCAAGATTGTCATAAGTCGCGCCGCTGGATCCATCCGCTGCCCGCCAAGATCCGGTGTCATTCTTGCCGGATTGCGATTGGCTGATGTGACCCAGCGAAAACACAAAATCGGTAGGCGATCCCGCTTGGGTCAAGTGGTAATCGTATCCACCCGCTGAGGTTACCGTCGATTGATCCTGACCCAGTTGAATCACACGGGAGGTTGAGGTTCCATCGCCATTATCGGTAACGATCGGTTCGGAATATTTCGGAAGGTTTACCGTTTGATTGTAAACCCAAGTATCATGCCCTTCATGGTCAACCGTAAAGTTGTGACCGGTTTCGGTCCAGGCAGCATTGGACCAGAGGGATTGGATCGACTCGGTATCCTCGACCCGGTAGCGGGTCCGCTCTTCCAGATGGTAGTCCCCGGTTTGGCCTGTCCCGGCCGCATCCAGTTTCCCATCGGCGATCCATTGCGATTGCCCGGCATAATGGATGGAAGTTCCGGTAGAGGCGGTGGTGGTTACCAGATCTCCGGCGATCGTACTCATGATCTGGTCGATAATCCGAATTTGCCCCCCATCATTCGCATCGTACTGGGCGTAATCCTTGCCATGGTTGGATACAAAGGCCCGATTGTCCAGGGAGTTGCTTGTGATCTGTGCCGATTGACCCAAAAGGACTGTGCCTGTGGGAACATCGGAGGCCCAATCCAATTGGGTTTGGAACACCGTACCCGCCTGGATCAGGGCTTGGCTCTGATCGTTGAAAGTGATCGAATCACAAGGGGGATTGGTGGGAGTTGCCCCCAAGGCGGGATCAAATCCCTCGGATACCGTCCCGGTTACTGAATCCAGATAGATGGTGCCAATAAGGGCACTGGTGATGCTGCTGGCTACGCCTGACACCAAGGATAAGTCGAATGTTCCGGTAGCTTTCCCTTCGGCATCGAAGGCCAGGTTGCTGTTGGAGGTGAATACCTCCTGACCTCCCCCCACCTGATATTCGGTCAGGGTCGGTTGATTAACCCCGGAGAGTTGGCTCCATGACCAGAAATGGGGAATGGTGGTCGCCGATTGGTCGTGGCTTTGGCTGATTCCGGATATTTGCTTGCCTGTGGCATCCAACCCACCTTGTTGGCTTGAGGTTCCGCTGGAATCGGTTTGGGATTGGGAGAAGTTGGAATTTCGGAGAGCTACGGGGATGGTTCCGTTTTCGTTGTAGCCCAGGGTGCCAAAGTCGGTGGAAACCAAGTGGGATTGGTAAGCAAGATTGTCGTTGACCGTCTGGGTTTTATTGATCAGGTCATAGATCCCGGAGACTGTCCCCTGAGCCCGGTCCGATCCGGAGGCGTTCGAATAACCGGAAAGGGTCAAATAACTTGCTGGTGTGCCGGTTGTTGTCGTGGAGGCTTCCGTTGCGGCGGTGATGGAGCGGAGATGGTATTGGTCATTGATGCTGGATTGGATGGCACCCTGCGATGCGGCATAGGAATAAGCAAGCGTGTTGGAGACGATTTTTGAATCGATAACCGGGCCTACGATCAGGGGGAGGTCATAGCCCAGGGTTTGGGTAAGGGTCGAATCTTTCCAAATGGGTTGGGTCAGAGATTGCTGGAGGGTGGTCTGCTCAAAATATTGGGTATCGTTATCGGTAAGGAAAATCTCCTCGGAGAGGTTGAGAGTATCGGTGGTCGTGGTATCGTGGCGGATGTCGTTATAAGTCAGGGTTCCAATGGGGGAAGTGGGGGTGGCCAGGGTGAAATTCCCCAAGGTGGAGCCCGAGTAGGTTCCAGAGGTTTGGGAATCGGCCAGCCAAGTGATGGTTGCATATCCGGAAAAAGGCTGAACCGGTGTATTGAGGAGAGGATCGGCTGGTTGGGGAGGGATTGCCGCAGTTACTGTGTTTTGATCAAAATACCGGAAGGAATCGGCCCCCGCATAGGAGGAGGCGATGGATACGGTGGACCCGGTGGCAGTGGTTGTTTCGATGAATGTTTCCTGGGAGGTTCCGGCATCCCGGGATTGAAGATAGAGATGGGTGTTGGCGACTGGCTCAAGGACCGCCGGAAGAGTGTTGTCTTGGCTGAGGAGGATGGTGGGAATATTGGCGGTTTGATCGGAAAGGGTGAATTGGGACTGCCATGCTGTGGAGGCAGAATCGGTACCAACCTTTGAACCATCGGCGAGAATTTGGGTTGCCGAGCTATAGGAAAGGGAGGATTGATCGATGGACGAAAGCCCAAATGAAGTGTTATCGAAATAGGTCCAGGAACCGTTCGTTAGAAAGGCAGCGGAATCGGACCAGGAGAGTTGATTCCAGGTGGTTTGGGCATCCAAAAGGCCCGAGGCGGAGTAACCTGGTGCGCCATCGCTTCCATCGAGTCCGAAATAGTGGAGGCCTTTGGTATCTTCGGGAACAGTTTGGGAAAACGGAATCACGGAAGAAACGATTTGGCTTATTAACGATCCGTTTTGGTGGACGGATTGGGAAACGGTCAGGGTGCCGGATTCGGTGACCGAGGTGGAGCCGAATTGGACGGCGGATCCAATTTGGACATCCAGGAATACCTGGTCGCTTGGGCTTTGCGCGTTTAGCGTGTAGTGCCGTTGGTAATTCCCTGAAAGGACGGAGGTGGACAGGGTGGGGGTCAACGTTTCGGCGGGAAGAGTGGTCGGAAAATGGAACTGGGAAAAATCGGAAGGAACGGCACCCAAGCCAGAGGAGGGAGGAGTAGGAGCCACCAGGGGAACGAGGACCGAGTTGGAAGAAAGTGTCGCAACCGATGCCGATGGGTGCACCCAGTTATCCCCGTTCCATTGAGGAAGAAGTTGCGAGAATCCTTGGCCATCCGGGACAAGCCGGTTTTCCAAGGATTCCAAGGCAAGAGGTGAACGGTTTAGGATTGGGGAAATCGGACAATAAAACCGACGCAACCAACGGAGGAAGAAAACCACTCGGGAGGTCATGGTTAGATTCCAATGGTGCTTATTTGGAATGCTAAGGTCAGGCTAAAGGGAAGGAAAGGTGCAGGCAAGCTCCTTTGGCAAAAAAGAGGGTATTTCCTTGAATTCCAAAGGGCTGGAGGTACTTAACCCAAGTTACGCAGTTGGAGTGAATTTCAACGTTTTTTTGGCCACTTCTGGAACCCGGCTTGTGGTTTTTCCCGGAAATTGGGAGTATGGCGAGTCCAAAACGGTCCGTAGTCCCGACCAAGGTAATTGATATTTCCCGCTCCTTGTGCGATTGTAACAATGGGGTTTGCAATTGTTCCGAGATCCTCTGAACGGATTTAAACCCTTTGGCTTGGTTTGAGGGGTTGAATTTCGGTGGGGAACAAGAAGCCCCTGTTTCCATCTCCCGCCAACATTGGGTTCGTGGTCCAATGCCCAATGAATCGGGCTTTCAGCCCTCAAATATTGGGGGGATCCGAAACCTGGGCCGTTGGCCCAGGCTGGTATGGATCGGGCCTTTGGCCCGCAGAACCAAAACGGCAAATGTAGGATTTGACCGGATCGTATTTGTCAGGCCACAGACACGGATTGGCATGCCACCATCTGTTCTCACTGGCGGATGTTTTCAACGCCAACGGCGTGGCACCCTACCTGGCTGGGGCAACGCCCCAGGTACCCATTCCCAAATGCACAAAGGGCTGAAAGCCCGAGCTATCCCATTCCTCAGCCTCTCGCCAATCAGGAGCAAACGCCTTGAATCAGAACCTGTAAAGAAGATTTGTAGTCCCGTCGTTTTCAGGCGGATTTGAAGATTCCCCGGGGAAAACCGGGTTTTCATGGTCCGAACCGCGTAACTTGGGTTAACCCCTTTGGCAAATGTGCCCGCAAAGGTTGCATTTCTGTTGGGTGTCGGAAGGCTTCCAAAGGCCAAGAACCCCTCCGCAAGAGCGGCACATAAATGGATCCCCAAATTCCCTTTTTGGATCCCGAACCGTTCGGACGGTCACTCGCTCCATGTGAGGTTCTTGCCAAATCTCACATGGTTTGCCATCGGGTCCGACAAATGGGAAAATTTGCCCAAGATTCAATCGGGCATTAGCGTCGATTACATCGCCTGGAGGCAATCCCAGTTCTTCCAGTTGATCCCTAATCGAAAACTTTTCCTCCCTGGATTGAAGGTGAATCGTTCCGTCGGGCCTTCTTTTCATCCGCATGTAAACTTTTTCCTTTTCCGTCATGATGGCTGCATAGCCACCAAACTTATCCCATTGGTTTGCGACAGACTGGGCCAGGATGGGTAATTCGTGTTCAAAAACCACACCGGAAAAAGTACTTTCCAAAGTCTCCATGATCACTCTCAGTTTGGCCATGTTACTGGCGGCTGGATCCCTCTTTATGGGTTGACCCTCCACCCCGCAATGCTTCTCCCCCGGATTGACCCACCAACGGATCCCTTGCCCGTCAAGGTTGGTTCCCTCCGCACTTTGCCCCCGATTGAATTGTTCGATCATTTCAGGTATATCTTCCGGTGCCATGTGCCAATCCCTTTGCAATATCTCCGGCCAATTGGATTTTTCTGAAACCATCTTGAAGGCGAAAGCACCCAGGGGGGTTCGGGTCAGGGGGAGAAAACAGAGGACATTTTTGATAATGAGGGCGGCATGGCCATCATAGGTCATCCACTGCCTTACCAGGGAGGTAACCAACCCTTCGGTATGGACTTCCTGAAATTCCGGGTCTTTTTCAAAACTTCGAACCAGGGTCTCGGCCAAGTTTCGGAGTTCCTGGGCTTTCCGGGGATTGGCGGGCATTTTGAAAGGTACTCTGAAAGAAGACAGCTTGGGACATTCCACACCATTCTCTTTGGATTTAGAGGGAATTCCAACATTCGCCATTCCCGTCTTTAAAATGGACCAGACCATTTAGGCAAAAAGGATACATCCCGCAGAATCCTCCATTTGGGAATGGGGTTGGGAAAAACCGAAAATAACTCGTTTTTCAATGGTTTCAGGAAATGATTTGAGGCCAGAGAACCTTTGGTTTTTTTGGGTGTTTGTTCCGTTTGGGAAAATTCGGTGGAAGGTACTTATTCCTTGGAAACAGGTTTTTGTTGGGGTGTAAAGAACAGTGAACTGTCCGGGTGAATTACCCAATGGTTTTTCATTACCACCAAACCGAAACGAGTAAGGGGTTCAACGAACGGCATTTCTCGGGATGGACAAAAAAACCAATCGGCATAAAGGTTTTGCATTCCATCAGGGCAAACATCGAACCCTTCCGGAAAAAGTATTTGCATCTCGATATTTTCGGATATAGTCGTGACCTATTGAGCATGCTAGCTACAATATGGTATATCCTTTACCCTTGTGAAATCCTAGAACTGGTATGCCTCTCCAAGGTTTGGGAGGGCGGGTATAGGAAGATTTTATCCGGGATGATCTCCCAACCATAATGCTTGCGGGGGAAGCTTGGGGACGAGAATGAGTTTGGCCCCGGTCGAGGATAAGGAGGCTATTTGGCCCGGTTTATGCCCCCTGGCAACGAATCCGGTTGGGAATGACGGAATTGTCAGATGGGGTCTCTTTGGTAGGGTGTCTGGAACCTATTGGAATGGCATGACCGTTTATTGTGATTGCAAATGAGTACCCGGCCCTTTCTTATCATGAGTGTTTTGTTCGTTGGCTTGTCCCGGTTGGAGGCAGGGGATCCTTCGGTTCCGGATCGCATCAAGGGTTTCATGATTCAGGCGGAAACGGAACAAGCCCGTTGGATAAACGGCCGGGAGTATGTTTTTGAGTCGGCCGCAGAGTTTATGGACGGGACGAAAAAAAGATATACATACAATGTCAAAAAATATGATGATTTGAATTGGACAATTACCAACAATAATATGATATTTGGATCCAATGACAGATATCTATTTGCGGTTGAAAAAAACAAGGACAATACATGGAGAAAATTGTCGGTATTAAGTACTAATGGAGAGGATGGCGGGGAAATTTTGGGAAGGAGGGAATTTGATGCGTTATTTCCCCTTACTGCATTGGAAGGAATCTCCATCGGCTTGATAGGCAAGGAAACAGATTACAAAAACGAAAAATTTATCAAAGGCGATATTAACGAATTGGCATTTGAATCAAAACAAAAAGCCAGGAGAAGTGATGCGTTAATGCCTGCGATTTCAAAAATTGTTTTCCGGGAAACTCCCACCAAAAACTTTAGCTATATTGAACGATTGTACAAAGGAGACCTTGGTGACAACCTCCTCACCTCCACCAGAAATTACACATTGTCAGGTAGTGGGGAAATGGAAATAATCCATGTGGATACTGTCATGCGGCGGGTCCAAAGCGCGGAAGTCCTGCAAAGGGAAACCCACACATACACAAAGTTCCAAAAAACCAAAAGAGGAGAGGATAACTTCCTGACCTTTTATGGGTTGCCTGAGCCTTCCGACCATTTTTATCCAGGAAAACCCTGGTGGTCTTCATTCTGGTTTCTGGGAGGATCCGCTTCCCTGGTGTTGGGAGGAATGGGATTTTGGTTTTTCCGGTCCCGGAGGTAACGGGGTTATCATGCAAAAACAGGGCAGCACAAGTATCCGGTTTGCCTTTACCCTGATCGAATTGTTATTGGTTTTGGGAATGCTTGGGGTTTTGAGCGGCCTTACTTTGGGTGCGGTACAAAAGGCAAGACAAGCGGTGTTACGGGTGACCTGCCAAAACCGGCTCAAGCAGGTGGGGCTGGGGATGCACGCTTACCATACTTCCCACCAAAGGTTTCCCGCCGGGTTCCTGGGCGAATCGGGTCGATTGGGAATACCCTATACCAGTTGGCGGGCGAACCTCCTTCCGTTTGTAGGCGAACAGACCCTTCACAATCAAATCCTTGCCAAGCCGATGGAAGTGCCCCGGGGCATGGCCGATTATTTTGCCCTGACAACCATCATCGTTCCCTATTTGTGCCCTGCGGATCCCAAGTCAGGCGTTGTAGGTCCCAATCGTGTGCACGGAATTGAGACGGCCTTTGCCAATCATATGGGGGTTTCAGGCACCAACCAAAAAACAGAGGACGGCCTTTTGTTTTTGGATTCACAGGTTCGAAGTTCCGATATTGGGGATGGCTCGTCCCAAACTTTGATGGTGGGGGAAAGGCCACCCAGTGTGGATGGTGGCTTTGGCAATTGGTTCACCACCATGGCGTTTTTTTCTGGTGCCCATGATGCGGTGAGCGGAGTGATGGAATTCAATCCTGGGACCGGAATAGGATTAGGCAGTATTTGTCCAAAGAATGTACCCTATCCCTACCAGGAACCCAAATCTCCTCTAGAGCCTTGTAATTATCTTTTCTATTGGAGCTATCACCCCTCCGGGGCGAATTGGCTTTTTGCGGATGGATCGGTTAGGTTCATCCCTTATTCGGCTTCCCCCATGATGGCAGGATTAAGTACCCGAAATGGGGGGGAACTCCCGAACGAATAGTTTCGGGCCCTTGCGCAGGTTTCTGATTATCGTGTTGATCCAGAATGGGTTGGCAAATCCCACCCGTGGTTAGGGTCCGGAAATAGCTTGGTAAGCAAATGTAATCGGTGGCGGTTTTTTGAGAATTGTGTTGATACAAGATGACACCCCAAGTGAAGCTGCAGTCAGGCAATAGCACCCTATACGATTTTTTTTGCTTTTGGGCTTGCATCGTCATCCAGGGTTTGGCTATGGGCATTTTCAGGCGTCAGGGACGGCGCACCCGGGGTTATCCTTCCTCGGGCCATCTAGGGAAGGTTCATTATCTTTTGGGTACTTCGGTTTCGCGGGAAACTCGGAGCCATCTCGTGGGGGGATGGATGATAAGAGGCAGGAATCGCAACTAGGGTCAGTTGTCTCCTGTTTGTTGTTGGCCTGAAAGATTTCCTTCGACCGGGGGTACACCACCCCCGGTTTTTTTATGCCTTGAAAAAGAATCCCCCGGTTGGAAACCCCAATAACGATCTTGACATCTGGGCAAGATGGGCAATAATAACAAAATGCGATAATTCCAACGGATTCCTTGGGAATTGTCCGGTTATCCCCCGATTGGATCCTTGTCATGAAACGCACTTGGAAACCCCTGCTTGAGTCCCTGGAAACCCGGACAACCCCTACCGTCCTTACCGAGCCGGTGATGATTTCCAGCGTGGACGGAGTCCTTGACATCGTTCTTCGGGCCCATGAATCGAGCCAATTCATTGAGGTTTTGCAAACCGGTCGACCCGACCTGCCTGGGTTGCCAACCTTGGTCGATGGGTTCATGACCTATTCCTGGACCATTCGGATGGGTTCCGCAAACAACGGTGCCACTACTGGGGACACCTATCCCTCACCCACGCTCAAGGTCCAACGGGGGGATACGATCCGCATCCTTCTGGAAAACGACTTGCAGGGAATGACCCTAAACGGAAGCACGACCACCGAAAGCGACACCAACCTCCATTTTCACGGGTTGACCGTTTCTCCCCAGGGCAACTCGGACAATGTGCTTTTGAGCCTGCCCCCGGGAATGTCCAACCAATACGAAGTGCGCATACCCATGGATCACAACGAGGGTGTATTTTGGTATCACCCCCACCGGCACGAATTTGTGGCCGAGCAGGTTTATCGGGGATTGGCCGGGATGTTGGTGATTGGTGCGGCAAACGGCAATGTATATACGGTTGACACGGCATCGCCCGTGCAGGTCGGGGACCTTCCGGTTCAT
>SYLG01000063.1 GCA_005808665.1 Planctomycetia bacterium
ACAATATCAAGTAACTTGGTCGGGACTACATGCCGTTTTGAACTCGACATACTCCAAAATCCCGGGAAAAACATCAATCAGGGTCCCAAAAAAGACCAAAAAATCGTAAAAAATCACTCCAACTGCGTAACTTGGGTTAAGGGTTTTGTGGAAAGCCATTTGGCCGAGGGCAAGGACATGTTAATGTCCGAAACGGATCCAAAATGGGGAGGTAAACTTGCACGAACAGAGTATTCCGTTCTTTCCTCCCACGATGGCAACTCCCTTGTTGAGGTTATTCTTCATACGGGCAAAAAACACCAGATCCGTGTTCACATGAAAGATATGAATTGTCCTGTTTGGGGGGATTCCCTCTATGGTCGTGGAAAATCCTCAGGCAGGCGCCTTGGCCTCCATGCCTGGAAACTCTCCTTTCCCCACCCCATCCATGGAAGGACTCTGGAACTCCAATCGGCACTACCCATGGTCATGCGGCAGCTATTTCCCAATTTCCAAGCCATTTTCAAGGGTGTCTAATGCCGACCTTGCCATCCAATAATGGAAACATGGTATGCAAAATAATTCAGTTCATCCTTCCTTGATTCCTTTGAAAAAAGATTGGAGCTAAAAGGGTAATAAAAGTGATTGTTCCCTTCATCGGCGCCACAATTTGCGATCAAGGGTTCGATATCCGATCGCTTCAATGATATGTTCGGTTTCCACTTTTTCACCCGATTCCAAATCCGCAATCGTCCGGGCCATCCTCAATATTCGGTCATGGGCCCTGGCAGACAGGCCAAGGTCATTCATTGCCTTTTCCATGACTCGTTTTCCTATCAAATCCAGTGACACATGTTTACGAAGCAAGCGCCCGTTCATACGGCTATTGAGGATTGTGCTTTGTTTACCAAATCGCCCGGCCTGTTTGGCCCGGGCAGACTCAACGCTTGATCGCATTTGAATGCTTGAAGTCCCATCGGCTTGACTGGACAATTCCTGAAACGGAACAGCGGCTACCTCGATATGCAGGTCGATTCGGTCGAGAAGGGGCCCTGAAACCCGACCCATATACTTTTCGATTTGTAACGAGGTACATTTGCATTCATGTTTGGGATCGCCAAGGTATCCACAAGGGCATGGATTCATGGAGGCAACAAGGACAAACCTTGCGGGAAAGGTGGTGCTTTGCAGGGACCTTGAGATGGTCACTTTGCCCTCTTCAAGGGGTTGCCTTAATACTTCCAAGCTTCGCCGATTGAATTCGGGAAGTTCATCCAGAAATAGAACCCCATTATGGGCAAGGCTAATTTCCCCTGGGGAAGGGGGATTTCCACCACCCACCATGCCGGCATCGGAAATGGTATGGTGGGGGGAACGAAAGGGCCGGGTGGTCATTAACGCCTGTTCGTGTTCCAACCGGCCAAGTGCGGAATAGATTTGCGTTGTTTGAAGGCTTTCATCAGGATGAAGTGCGGGCAGGATGGTGGCGAGTCGCTGGGCCAACATGGTTTTCCCGGTTCCCGGGGGGCCCAACATCAACAGATTGTGGCCTCCAGCGGCTGCGATTACCAGGGCCCTTTTGGCATATTCCTGGCCTCGGACATCCGAAAAATCAAAAGGATAATGGTCCAGTTTTTGAAACAGTTCTCCCACCGGGCAGGCCGTTGGGTCTAATGGAAAGGTCCCATTTATGTGGTTGACCGCTTCGGCAAGGTTATTTACTCCGAACACTTCGAGACCTTCCACGACCGCGGCCTCGTTGGCATTGGCCTTCGGAAGGATCAGGCGGCGAACCCCCTTGGCTCGGGCTCGCATGGCCATGGATAAGGCCCCTTTCACCGCACGAACCGTGCCATCGAGGGCCAATTCCCCGGAGAAGGCGTGGTCTTCGAACTTTTCCGGAAGGATTTGTTGCGTGGCTACCAACAGGCCCAAGGCAATGGGAAGGTCAAACGCCCCGGCATCCTTGCGTAGGTCGGCTGGGGCCAAATTGATGACCGTCAAGCCTTGGGAGGGACGATACCCCAGGTTGCAAAGGGCTCGTTCGATGCGATGGATGCTTTCACGAACCGCTGCTTCAGGAAGCCCAACGATTAGTGTCTTGGTAATTCCAGGCGATACATCGACCTCGACCTCAACATCAACCGCATCAATTCCAGCAATGGCGTATGTGCAAAGTTTGGCAAGCATGGGTGATTCACGAAATAGGATAATGAACACCTATATCGATCTTATTCCCAAAAGGTGGTTTTTTCGAGAAATCCCATTCTTTTGAAGAAAATAACCCAATGGAAGGACTTCACATTTGAAGGGAATTATGGGGTTGTGTCAGGTCCGGGTCCAAGGATTTTTTGAACGGTTTCCAAAAGTCGGTCCATGGCGAAGGGTTTGTGGATGTAATCCACCACACCCAGGTACTCTGCATACGCTTTGTGCCTGGTTCCCTCGTTTGCAGTCATCATGATAAAGGGAGGGGCATCCGGGTGGTCTTTGTAATGTTCCAAAACAGGGTAGCCACCCATTTTGGGCATCATCATATCAATAATTACCAAGTCAGGTCTTTCCCGGTCGACCACTTCCTTGGCTTGCCGACCATCCCGTGCCTGCAACACCCGATAACCGGAACGACTAAGAACCAATTTTAGGCCCTCGGCCAAATCAACATCATCATCCACAATCAGGATGGTGCGAGGATTCATCATTGCAAACTCCGTTTGGGCTATCAGGCGGGCTGGCACCTTGTGGTACCCATCCCTTATCCTAAGGGTTGGGAATGATTCTCCACCCCTGAATAGGTATCTATTTTCAAGGTAGGCCCATCCAAGAAATATTGGAATGAAAAGGGGTTATCCCATTTTGAGTAATCAGGGAAAGGCATTCAACGAGCGTTCCCTGGCAATCTTTCGAATCTCGGCCGGTTTGTCTATTTCACCATGAATTGACAATGTCTTTCTGTAAGATTAACCTTTTGCCACTCGTGAATGGAATGCCCTACCACCTTGTAATTCCTCTCCTGAGGAGCCAAGGCAATTAACATGCCATCCATGGTTGCCCAGGAGGCAAAAAAGGGAAGGATTTAGGGGCAAAAAATCAGGGAATATCCTACAATCCATGGGCCTTTTGCCAAGGGATTCCAGAGTGTATGGCAGGGGCTCAGCACTAAATGGGCCGCTCAAAAAAACAGTTACTTCAGCTACCTTTCACAATTCCAAAAAGTTTCCAATTAGTGGGCAGCCGACCGACCAATTGAAATTTCCCTTTTCTTTTTACCCAATGGAATGGATTCAAAATGGCACATTTTCCCGATGCTGAGCCCCTTTTAGCCAAACTGTATGCTTTGCGGAAAGATTATCAGGACGATGATGAATGTGATGACTATCTTGCACTTCACCATGCGTTTTTGTTTATTTCATACAATATGGATGCGTTTAAAAAATATGTAGCACATGAAAAACAAAAAATTCAGGGAAACAATTAGGCAAGAATGGATTGCCCATCGTGCCTTTATCGCCTGACATCGACCAGTTTTACATCGGGCCAAATGGCCCGCGCCTGGCGGGAAAGAAAGTCTCTGGTTCCTTTGACCGATTGTATTTTCAAAACTTTTTTGGCAATGGCCCGGGCCCGTTTAAGGGGTAGCCGACGCAAAGTTTCCTTTATGGTTGGCAATAGGGCAGGGCTCATACTAAAGCTCCGCATTCCAAAGCCAAAAAGGGGGAGAAAACAGCGGGGTAACCCGGCCATTTCACCACAAATGGTAACCCTTTTATTGCGAGCATTGCATTTCGCAAGGATGCGGGAAATAACCTGAAATACGGTTGGATTAAAGGGTTCGCACAAATGAGCTACCCGGGGATTGTCCCGATCTGCTGCCATCAGGTACTGGATAAGGTCATTCGAGCCAATGGAGATAAAATCCACCAAGTCCAGGTAACGATCCAAACCCAAAGCAACGGAAGGAATCTCGACCATTATCCCCATCTGGATGTCGGTTTGATGGGGAATATTTTGACTTGAAAGTTCCCCCAGGGTATCATCCAGGAAGCGTCTCAGGTAGATAACTTCTTCCACCCGGCTAATCATCGGAAAAAGCAAAGAAACATCCCCGTGAACCGCAGCGCGAAGAATGGCCCGGATCTGGGTGCGGAAAAAAGCGGGATGTTCGCGAATCATCCGAATACTACGAAATCCCATGAAGGGGTTGGCTTCCCCTGAAACCGCAAGGTTGGATAGTTGCTTGTCCCCACCAACATCAATGGTCCGTATGGTGACCCTTTTATTGGGTGAGGATTCCACGACTTCGCGGTAGGTTTGGTATTGCTCCTGTTCATCGGGAAGGTGTCCCAAATTAAGGAAAAGGTATTCCGTGCGGTAAAGTCCCACCCCGTCGGCCCCTACTTGACAGGCCACCTTTGCGTCTGTGACGCTATTGATATTGGCAAGCAGTTCACATCGGACCCCCTCCGGGTTGATTGGGGCAATGTCCCGGTTTTCAATCAGCCTATTTTTCAGGTCATGATATTCCCGATTGAGTTTACGAAAAGCCGCTTCCCGTTCTGGCCCGGGCCGCAGGTGGATCCGGCCTTCACGACCATCCACCGCCACCAGTTCGCCTTCTTTGACATGTTCCCTGATGTTTCGGGCACCCGAAACCGCAGGGATGCCAAGGGCTCTTGCCAAAATAGCTCCATGACTGGTAGCCCCACCCGTTTCGGTGATCAAGCCCACGACATCGGATCGTTCAAGCAAATGGGCAAAGGATGGCAAAAATTCGACCACAATTAATACGATTGGCCCTTTTGAGGTGGGCAATTCTTGCTCAGGCTGACCTCGTAAATGGTTCAAAACCCTGCCAAGCACATCCCGGAGATCCACAACCCTTTCCGAATGGTGATTATCGGAAAGAGTGGCAAGGATTCCTTCGTACTCATTGAGGATAATTCCCACGGATCTTTCGGCGGAGAAATGGCTGTTTGTTATAAGGGAACCCACCCGGGATACAAAAAAAGGATCCCGAACCAAGGCCCGGTGTGCATCAAAGATATTGGCTTTTTCGCGACTTGTCGATTCGGAGTTGGTTTGGGAGGCGGCCAACAAATCGGATTCAGCTGATTTACAGGCAGCTTCAAAACGGGCAATCTCCCCTGCGACCTCATCCGGTCGAATGCCGTCCTTTTGATGCGGACCCCAACCTGGATCCAATCGAAAAGCGTTCCCAACCGCAATCCCAGGTGACAGCGATATGCCTTTTAGTATCATGGACTTAGGGCTTTTTTCCTGGGATTTTTCACAAGGTCATTTCCCTTGGTGGTATTCTACATAATTTCGTCGTTAGATCTCCCGGTTTTTTTCTGCCCTCCCCTGATCATGAACCTGCTATGGACACCAATAACCGGATAAGGCATAGGGCGGTCGTCAAAGAGCGGGGGGATTCCTCTTGGCGTTTGGGAGAAAATAATGAAAGCATTTATAAGCAGGGCTTTTTTAGGTATTTTTATTGCTTCCGGCCTAATTTCCGGGTTTTCCAAGGCAGAGGACACCGAGGATAATAAAACCCCAACCGTCTGGGATCGCCTCCTTTTTCGAAACACAAAGGCAAAGGTGATTGAAGCGGAGCCGACGGACAAGTCCAAAACGGCTGAGAATGATGAATCCATCCTGCTTTATCAGCAGGCTAGTCGGCGAGCCCGGGAAGAGGCGGATTATTTTCGCAGGTTGGATGCCTGTGATCGATTAATGGAAATCGCCATCCAAAGAAATGATGTGGCGATGCAAAGGCAAATCGATGACCTTCAAACCCGTATTCAGGAAGTTTACAACAAAAGAACAGAATTCCTGTCCACAAACTCTGTGAACAAGTCCAATGATGAGGCACGACTTTCAAAATCCCTGGGTGGGGAGAACAAGGGTGGTTGGGGATTTACGGGACGATTTGGTCGTGAAAAAACCAAATCCCTCGATGCCAATGCCACCGCCTTATCCAGGAAAAAAGACTCAAACGGAGAATAATCAATGAAACGAAAACTGAAATGGACTTGCTTTGCTTTGGTTTTATCCGCACTGGGGGGGTGTGTTCCCTCTTCTATGCCAGGTTTCCTTCAAAAGGATACCAAGCCGAAGAATTCCAATGCGAAAACAGCACAGGTTGCAGCCCCAGGGGGCGAGATTGTTATTCAACCAAGTAAAATAGACGATGCAAATGCTTCGGATATGATTCAGAATTTGCGGCGTGAAATTGACGCTGCGGGATCAAACCTCCAACCGTAATCCAAATCCCACCTGGTGGATTTGGTTTGGGCTTTAAATACACAACAGCAAAGAAATTTTTTTTTACGATTCAATTGGTGTTGAAGGAATCGTGGATTTTCCCATTTCGGCAAATTCTGAGAGTCGCAGGCTCCGGTTGGGTTGGCGAAGCTTAACAAGGCTTCGGGCTTCAATTTGCCGGATCCGTTCGCGGGTAATGCCGTAGGCTTTGGCAACCTCCTCAAGGGTTTTGGGTTGCCCGTCTTTCAGGCCAAATCGAAGTTCGATGACTTCCCTTTCGCGGGGAGTTAAGGATCTCAGGACCTCTGAAATCCTATCCCGAAGCAGGTTTTGGTCTACCAATAAACCAGGATTGATGGCTGAGGGATCGTTCAGAAAATCTTCAACAGCCCTGTCGCCATCCCCACCCCCCATAGGCTCATGCAAGCTTACCGGTTGCCTTGAAACAATGCGTAAGGATTTGGTTTCCTCCGCACTCACCCCAAGAATGGCAGCAACCTCTTCGATGGAGGGATCGCGGCCTGTGCTTATCGAGATTTCAGCACGAATCCGCTCAATTGCCGCCATGGTTCCAACCTGGTGACATGGAATGCGGATGGTCCGGGAATGGTCCGCCAAAGACCGGGTGATTCCTTGACGAATCCACCAGGTTGCATAGGTGCCAAACTTATATCCAAGACGGTGTTCATATTTATCCACCGCCCTCATGAGTCCCCGATTTCCCTCCTGGATCAGGTCTGAAAAGGGTAGTCCCCGTGAGCGATACCTTTTGGCAATGGAAACCACCAACCGGAGGTTGGCTTCGGCCAATTGACGCCTGGCATTTTGAAAATGTAAATGCCTTTTGGAAATTACCTTTACCAATTCCATCGCTTCCACGGGATCTGCCAAATTTTGAAGCATCCATTCGCGCACATCTTTTATGGCCCGGGTTTTTTTCTCCCGGTCGGCCATGGACCGGACCGTTCCTTCCGAAAGGCGATGGAGGTCCTCAATTTGGCAAACAGTCAGGGAGAAATCCTTGGCCCAGCCCTCCAATAGTTCAATTTTGGGGGAGATTTCACAAACTAAAATCAAGGCTTTTCGCCTAAGCCGCCAAAGCCTTCGCTGAATGCCATGGTGTGATTTTCGGGTCACCCCCCTTAAGAGGCTGCGAAAATCTTCCTCTGCCAAAACCAGAATTTTTTGCAGGGTGGCAAGGTTTAATGGAAGCCTATTTTGGATAAGATCCCGACTTAGGTTTTGCGTGCTAATGGAATCTATTGAGGCTTCAAGCGGCATTTCCGAGGAAGCAATCCTCTCAAAATGTTTGATAAACCTGGTGAGGACAAACCAGGTGGACAGTGCGGCTTTTCTGTACCGGGTGCGGTGTTTTTCCAGCTTTTCCGCATGGGATATTTCTTGTGCCCTGGACAAAAGTGGAATGGCCCCCATTTGCCTGAGGTAAAGCCCCAAGGCATCATCCGCCCCACCCGTATCCTCGGGAGAAAAAACAATATCCGTGGGCTCCTCCAGATGGGTGGAAATTGCTCCGCTTGTCGGAGCCATGTCAAAACCGGAATCCAACCGCATGGCGTCTTCGGCCAGCATCTCCCATGGATTCATAACACCCTCACCCATTCCGCCCCCAAAGTTGGTATAACCGGCAAATTCAGATTCTAATCCCGCTCATCCCCAAAGCCCATTTCCAAGGAACCATTTGTCAATTGAAAGAGAGGTTTTGGAAAATGAATCCGCTCGATAGTATTCAAGTGGACCCGCTCGGTCCATTATAAGCCCGGTTGGGGCAAGTCCATCTTATTCTGTACCATTATGTTACAAGTATTCCGAAAAAATCGTCACCACCGTATCTTTGTTCCCAATATGGGTTCAACAATTCCTTTTATTGGCGGTTGGGGATGAAATATGGGTTGTTTTTGTCAAATGGGTGGTTGATCCCTTGACCCAGAAGCCAACAACCGGGCATCAATCCTTTGGGCCCGGGTGAGGTCAATGTCACCAGCAAGGGTAATTTCGTAATGGGAATCACCGGGAAGAACATTTGGCAATTTAATGGTAAACATGCTTCCTTTGCCCAGTTCGCTTTGCAAATGGACCTCTCCTCCCAGAATTCTAATCAACTCCCTAACAATGGAAAGCCCCAGCCCAGTACCAGAAAAATCCCTTGTCATTGGGTTGGCGGTTTGGCGAAACTTGTCAAAAACCAATTCCTGTTCGTCCTCTGCAATTCCCACCCCGGTATCTTCAACCTCAATTACCAAAACATCCTTATCAGGTCGGCCACGGAGGGAAACCGTTCCACCTTGTGGGGTAAACTTGATGGCATTGCTGACAAGGTTACTTAATATTTGTTGAATTTTTCCAATATCCTGGCGCACTTTGAGGCCTTGGAGGGAGTCGATTTCACCGCGCAGGTCAATGGCTTTCCGCTCGGCGATTGGCCGAAACATTGACAACACGCCCTCGCAAACATCCACGGGTTTAAATTCCTCGGCTCTAACCCCCATTTTCCCTGCTTCAATCTTGGCAAGGTCAAGGATATCCGTGATGAGCCCCATCAATTTTTCCCCACTTGCCCGGATATTTGTTACCCAGCGCAGCTGTTTTTCGGTAAGCGTACCATCCTCCATGAGAACATCGGAAAACCCCCTGATGGAATGAAGTGGGGTTTTGAGTTCATGGCTAACGGTTGCCAGAAATTCACCTTTGAGGCGGTTGGATTCATAAAGGGCAAGATTTGCCTGAGCCAATTCATCGACCTTGAAATCGAGGTCCTGGTTGGCTTTTTTGAGTTGGTCTTGCATGCTGACCAAGCTTCGTAGCATTCGGTTGAAGGCATGGCTTAGGTCTTCAAATTCATCCCCTGTCTGGATTTCGCTTCGGACATTCAATTCTCCAGAACTAATGGCATCACTCACCTCTTTTAGGTGATTCAGGGGCTTTACAATCACATAGCGAACAATGAGGTAACTGCCTGTCATGATGAGTAGGGCCGTGACCAAGGCTGTAGTGATCAAAAGTGCCCTGTTGATATGGACGCGGCGTTCCATGGCATCATCAATGGGAACCGTTAATTCCACCCGGATCATGCCAATAAGGCCGCTTTCTGTTAAACCGGGTTGGGTCCTTTGGTGGCAGGAAATGCACTTGTCGGATGCCCGGATGGCTCCGTAATAGCGGTTGATAGACTGATTGAGCATTAGTCTATTATCTTCCATCATTTTGGGGTTTGCCAAAAATTCCCTTAGGCGATCCTGGCTTAACCCATCCTCGGGCAATTTTTCAGGTAATTTGGATCCAGGGCGATAAATATTGATCCTGCTTTCCCGAAGCGCTTTGGGCCAGGTTTGATGCCAATTTCGTGAGTATTCTGCCAATAATTCATCAACGAAATTACTTTGTGTGGTTGAATTTTCCTGGACGCAAACCGTCGCCAATTTTTCATCGATTACATTTTGGACAAGCAAACGGCACAGGGAAATCGTTTGGTCATACGCCAAATCCTCGGTTTGCCGGGCATAAAGCCAAAAACTTCCACTGATCAATATGAGGATGAAACCACCAAGGAGAAATCGGCACTTGCGCTCGAGGCTGGTTTCACCAAGTAATTTTTTAAAAGAACGGTAGGACATTCCCATGGATTCCCGGGTTGGTAACGAGCGTTGAAATGGGGACCAGTTTGCTCATTGAAAAGGGGACCACCTTGGAACAAGAATATACCTCAATTGGGCAATGTGATTGATTTTATTTTCGTGGCTGTCTTTGTTTTTGGTTTTCTAATCGTTAACT
>SYLG01000064.1 GCA_005808665.1 Planctomycetia bacterium
AATCGTCCATGGCTGACAAATCCTTTTGTCTGGATGCGAAGTTAGGCAACCCAGGCAAGAATCATGACAGCTGTCATTACGAAAGGAAAGACCGAAAACAGCGTTTTCCCCCGGGATAATCAACCGGCCGGGAATTGCTGCCAGGGCAGGCATTGTTTTCCAAACGGGAAGTCAGCAACGAAGTGAATTTGAAGGCAAATTCAGGCATGCGGCGGATATCGTCCGCAATGGTCGTTTGGGGAAGATCCAAACCGTTCGGATTGGGGTGGGAGGCCCGGCCATTGCCTGCAACCTCCCCAAAGAAGAGGTTCCTTCCGGTACCGATTGGGAAAAGTGGATGGGGCCCTCCCCCAAACGCCCGTTTCATCATGAACTATGCCCCCTTGGCATTCACCGGCATTTTCCTGCTTGGCGAAATTATCGGGAATATGCGGGAGGAGGCTTGGCAGATATGGGAGCCCACCATTTCGACATTGCCCAGTGGGCATTGGAAATGGATGAAACGGGCCCGGTGAAAATCGAACCCCCCGCCAAGGAAAATGTGGGATTAAAATACACTTATGCCAATGGCATCGTCATGTTCCATGGCGGCCCTAGCGGTTGTACTTTTGAAGGTACTGAGGGTACTCTATATGTGGATCGTTCGGAAATCAAAGCGTCCAAAGACAGTATCCTCAAGGACCCCTTTTTATCAAAAGATAAGCGCGTTTACCTTGCCACTAACCATCGCCGTAATTGGATTGAATGTATCCGAACCAAGAAACCAACGATTTGCCCTGCGGAGGTTGGCCATCGTTCCGCCAGCGTTTGCCACCTTGGGAACATTGGCTATTGGACACGACGCCCCTTGGATTGGAATCCAGTAACGGAACGGTTTGCCAAGGACGATGAGGCCAATGCCTGGCTGTCCCACGCCGACCGGGAACCCTTTATCTTGACAGGGAAAATTTGATCGTCCAGTTGCCAAAATAAATGTTGGAGAACTTACAGGGCGATCCTGGCCCAGAGAGCAAATCCCCTTTGGCTCCTGGAAAAAACTTCCCATCCTCATCAAGGCCAACATGGACCCAAAAGGAATGAATAATCAGGACTACTCCGGGGATTTTCGGTGGATGTCACCCGGTTTTTAATCCGGGAAAAGGAATTGCAACCCGGAATTTAACCCCGTGTTTTTTTTGCCATCTGCACCCGCATTGCAATCCGATCCAGTTTTAATGTTTCGATTTCTTTTTGCTGCTGTTGGAAACGACGGGTATATTCCTCCATAGCAACCACAAGGGTCGCCAATTGCTCTACCATTGAGCGAGTCAAGGGAATCAATTTGCCCATTTTTTCCACGGATTTTTCTACCGGTTCCTCTGTGGTCAACTCGGCCTCATTGAGGACCTCTTTAATCTGGTTATAGGCTCCCTCCGTGAGGAGGGGATCCTCTTCGCTTGGCCTCCAACTTCCGAATCCTGTTTTGGGACCATGGTGAGAATGGTTACAACCCGGTTCACAACTCATTGAAATACTCCTAAAAACCAATTCTAAATAGTATTCAGTTTACCTGGTTGGTGGTAAGGATGTCGGCAAGGCCAGGCTTTTACTTCCCATGGCCCAAATGAAAGCACCGGCCATCAACAACACCAACAGGGATAAAAAACCTGCATTGGGATCTTTTGTTGTGTCATTGAGCCATCCCATAATGGGAGGGCTGATCGCATCACCCAAGGCATGAATGAAGAAAATGCAAAGGGCCATGGCCTGAGCCCGATGCTCCGGTGGAGCCACATTCATGATGATAGCGTTGATCGGGCCGGTACAAAGCATTAACCCAAAGCAACAGGCGAAAATCATAAACCAGGCAATCGGGAAGGGAGCAAAAATGGCACCAAGCAAAAAGGGAGCGGCTACAAGCAGACCCAAAGCCGAAACCTCAAAATAGGCACCAGGGCGCTTCGGTTTCAGCCTATCCGCCAGCCACCCACCAATAAGGGTTGCCGATAACCCTGAAAGGGCAATTATGCCACCTACCATGGTGTTGACCGAAGCTTCCGCCCCGGCTTGGCGATGAGTAATCAAATATTTTGGCAACCAAAAAGCAATTCCACCCACCGCATAGGTGGCGAGAACATATCCCCCAACGGCCAAGACATAGGGCTTGATCCGAAGCAGTTCCCAAAGGGCCGATTTTCCCTTGGCCGCGTTATTTTCCTGAGCCTTTGCCTTTACAAGGGGATCCTTGGCAAAAAAACAGAGGACTCCCAAAAGGACACCAGGAGGGAGCATCCAAAAAAAGGCATTGGGCCAGCCGAGTTGGCCTCCCAGAAGGTAGCCCATGGCACTACCAACAGGAATAGCTGCATAAAAAATGGATAAGACCTTTCCGCGGGTTTTTTCAGGATAGTGGTCCGCAAGGATGGCTGGGGCAGAAGGGCCATAGGCGGCTTCTCCCAAACCCACCAAAATCCTGGAGGTAAACAGGAATCCAAAGGTTCCAACCAAAAGCCAAAGCCCACCCTCCCCTCCATCAACCTGCGATTTGCCAAGCCCGGCCAAACCCGACCCGGCACTTGCCAAGCTCCAAAGAAGGATGCCCCAACCGATAATGGACCAACGGCGATAGTACCTACACAGCCACCCAAAAAACGGTGCGGCAATCATAAAACTGAACATGAAAGCGGATTGCAAAGTACCTTCGAGGAATTCGCTTTTCTCCTCGTTGGGAAACATTTGGCGACTGATCGAGGAGAGAACTGCCGAAGGAAGGTACCTGTCAATGTAATTAAGAAGGTTAATGCCCAACAGAAGGGTGAGGGCTCCTCCCGGTGAGGAAAGGAGGGCGATGAACCAACGCATGGGTTTTCCCCCTTGAACCATTTAATAAGGTAATTTACCCACTACGAGCCAACCGGTTCCCAGGGGTTACCTCAAAACGACCATTCAAACAATGAAGGTATTTGGGGATGTTATTGGAAACAAGGGATTCAAACATCCCGATATAGGATCCAAATTCGGAGGAAAAGGACCCGTTACAAAATCCTAAAGGGGCCGGTTTGGTTAGGAACAATAAACATATTTCGCTCGATACCTTTCACGAACCAATGCACCAACCAAGTTGATTAGACAATATTTGTGAATACTTTCTATTCCTTTATATACCTTAAAATATAAAATTATTTCCGTTTCGGATGGTTACTTTTAACTCATTTATACAAAACAAGTTACAGCATATTGGCTAGCGGTTTTATGCACGGTTAGGGCAACCAATTCTGCCCCACCTGCCCAAACCAATTGTGTTCCTTTGGTGAATTCTAATGATTTCCCTTTCCCCATCCCAATTCTTACGGTATCGTAAGGTATAACCTTAAGAAATCGAAAGGAAAGTCACCTGATGCTTCCGGAACAAGACGCCTGCCTTCCTCTTGCCTCTCACCAAGGGATGGATGCTATCCTCAAAGGTGTAAATCTATTTGAAACGGTAATTTTTCCCGAAAACCGTGGTTATTACGAGGCTTTGGTGGACCAACCCCAACGCCCCCAGGCCCTTTTCATTACTTGTGCCGATTCCAGGATTCACCCAAACCTTTTAACGGGAACCCGGGCCGGAAGCCTTTTTTTGATCCGGAATGCAGGCAACATTATCCCCCCCTATGGGAGTGGAGGGACCAGTGGGGAAGCGGCCACCATCGAATATGCCCTCTCGGTTCTTCATGTGAAAAACATTATAGTTTGCGGACACTCCCATTGTGGTGCGATTCGGGCAATGCTCGAGGGGAAGCTCAGCGATGAAATTCCCTCCGTAAGGCAATGGTTCACCCACACCGAATCGGTTCGGCGGTTGTTTGTCAAGAAAAAAGCGGCCGAAATAACCGAGGAGGATGTCGTCCATGCCGTGGAGGAAAATGTCATCCTGCAATTAGCCCACCTGCGCACCCATCCCGCCGTGGCCGTTGGTTTATCCCAAGGGGAATTAAACATTTATGGTTGGGTGTATCACCTTGGTAAGGGCAAAGTTTTTGGACTCAATCCGGCAAATGGTGAGTTTAATTCCTTGCTTGAAAAGGATGCGATACCGCTACCAAGTTTGAGAAATCGTCGATCAGGGGCCGTCCGGTAAAAGCGTGCAAACCAATTTTTGCCATGCACAAAACCGGAGCATTGGTTTTCCCCAAATCCACGCTCCTGTTTGAAATTGCCATTTCAACCCCAAGCCATTGCCATAATCTATCGACAGCCCCCGGTCATTAGGGGGCAACCGTTCTACAGTCGTATTTCTATGAAGTAGGGAGACGCTTCATGCGCCGGTTATTTGCCTTGACCTTTTTGCTTGTATCAGGCTTGGTCGCCAACGCCGAGGGCCCCACCCATTGGCTTTTTGTGGGCACCTATACCGGCCCGAAAAGCAAGGGCATTTACCGATCCCCTTATGATGCCACCACAGGAAGGATTGGCGAACCGGTTTTGGCCGCGGAAGTTCGCAGTCCCTCATTTTTGGCAATTGATGCCACCAACAACCGCCTTTTTTCGGTAGGTGAAATCGCCGATTTCGGATCCCGTCGGAGTGGTTCCGTTAGCTCGCTTAGCCTCGACCGGGCCACAGGCAAATTAACCCCCCTCTCCACGGTATCCTCGGTGGGTAGTGGGCCATGTCACCTCAATGTGGATAAGACTGGCAAATATGTGGTCGTAGCCAATTATGGCGGTGGATCCACAACCCTATTGCCTGTCAAAGCGGATGGCACTCTGGGTGAGGCCTCGGGGTTTATCCAACACAAAGGTTCTGGTGCCAACAAATCCCGCCAGGAGGCCCCCCATGCCCATTCTGCGAACATTTCCGCAGACAACCGCTTTGTCGTGGTTGCTGACCTCGGATTGGACAAACTCCTTGTCTACAAATTGGATGTTCAAAATGGCCAAATCACCCCTAACACCCCCCCCGCCCACGATACTGCTCCCGGTTCCGGCCCACGCCATTTTGCATTTCATCCCAATGGCAAATATGGCTACCTGCTCAATGAAATGGACATGACCCTGGATGCCCTTGCCTTTGATCCCGAAAAAGGGACCTTTACAAAAATAGCCTCTGTTGGAACCAAACCGGATGGGCCTAAAGCCGGGGAATCCACCGCCGAGGTTTGTGTCCATCCCTCGGGCAAATTTGTTTATGCCTCCAATCGTGGCCATCACAGCATCACGGTTTTTGCCATTGATCCTGACACCGGGAAACACGAACGGATTCAGGTTGCCCAGGGTGGCATTATGACGCCTCGCAATTTTGTGATCGACCCCACCGGAAAATTTCTTCTCGTGGCCAATCAGGACTCCGACAGCGTGATCAGTTTCACAATTGATCAAAAGACAGGCAAATTGAGCCCAACGGACCAGCGCATTTCGGTAGGTGGCCCGGTTTGCCTCCGGTTTGTGGAAATCAAATAGGATTCTTTTGGTAAAGGGGGGTACTTTGCGTTCCCCCCTGTTTAAGTACCCCTTCCTTTTGACTCTTTAGGTCGTGGTTGGGGGCGATGGCATTTCCTTTTTTGTTAGAATGACCCGATGAATATTGTTTACATGCTTTTGGCAGCGGGAGCCGGATCGTTTATTGCCCTTCAGGCATCCGCCAACGGTTCCTTTCGTAAAAACCTTGGGGACCCCTGGTGGGCGGCATTTTTCTCCATTTGCGGGACCATTACCACCGCCCTGGTTTTGATGGCGATCTTTCGCCCTTCCCCACCCACCAGCGAGGCGATCCGTACCTCCCCATGGTGGAATTGGATAGGTGGGCCTTTGGGAGCCATGATTGTTTTGGCAGGAGCTGGTCTCGCCCCAAAACTTGGGGCAGCTCCTTTCATAGCTTCGGTCGTTGGCGGGCAACTACTCTGTTCCCTGGTCCTTGACCACTTTGGTTTGATGGACCTTCCCCAACAAGGTATTACCTTAGGTCGCCTTGTCGGGGCGTTGATGGTGTTTCTGGGAGTCTTATTGATCAAATTCCATTAAGCATAACGGTTTCAAATCACGGTCCCGACCAATAATCGAGCACTATGACTTTTTCCCGGCGTTCCCGGACAATGGCAACAAAAGCATCGTGTGCCGGGTGAACCAGATACCCGTCGCGGGTCGACTCGTCCGGAAAAGTTACCAAAAACATATGGGTAAATCCTTCTGATTTTCCCTCGGGGCTAATGTTGGTTCCATGCTCGAAACCAATCACCCCTTCAATTTTTTCAGGGAGTTCACGAAAGGCTTCGACCACCTCCGTGATTTGTGCTGCCGTGGTGGAATCCTTGAACTTGTAAAGGACGATATGCCTAAGCACTTTTTGGGTATCCAAAGTCTTCATTTAATGGACTCCAGGATCGGGGAGAAAAGAAAAGGCAAGGTGGCAATAAAAAACTTTGGCCACCCAGGGAGTAAAACCGGGATAAGCCCCGATTATTCACCTAGCCACCATGATCGTTTGAGCTTCGGACCATAGGTAAGGCCGAATCGTTTCATTGCCAGTTCTCGTACCGAGGCTACGGCATGGACAGGGTCATCGGTGATGATAAGGCGGTCAAGGTCGTATGGGTCGATGGTCCGCCCCTTGACCATGCGCGATTCCAAAAATTGGAGCATGGGAAGCCAATAATCGCTTCCCATAAGTATTACCGGGAAGTCTTTAACCTTACCTGTTTGAATAAGTGTTAAAATTTCGTAAAGTTCATCCAAAGTGCCATAACCACCTGGCATAACGATAAAGGCATAGGAGTATTTGACAAACATCACCTTGCGGACAAAAAAGTAGGAGAAATTCACCCACAGGTCCAAATAGGGATTGGGTGCCTGTTCCTTGGGCAAAACAATGTTGCATCCGATGGATTTTCCACCCGCTTCTTTGGCCCCACGATTGGCAGCTTCCATAATGCCCGGCCCCCCACCTGTCATGGTGGAAAATCCGGCACCGGCCAATTCCTTTCCTACCTTGCGGGCAAGGTCATAGTACCGTTGGCCCTCGGGAAATCGGGCCGAACCAAAAACAGTTACACAGGGACCGATGAAGTGGAACTTGCGAAACCCGTTTAAAAACTCCCAACCGATCAGGAATATCTCCAGGAATTCCTTGTAGCGCCGCTGGGGACCAACCAAAAACCGGTTGGCCTCTTTATCGGTTGGGGGAATAGACTTGCCCCATTGGGGCAAATGGGCATACAGGAAAGATGTACCCGGATCGGATTCTGTTTCTTTTTCCATTTCCCATTCCAAACTTTTGGAACTTCTCCATTGTTAACGGATGGTCAGAGTTTCCAGGCTGAAATAAATCAAGAAATGCCTGAGATTATAAAGTTGGGCCAATGGACCATGGGGCGAATTCTTCGTCCCCTACCCCATTCAACTCGCTTTTGGTTTTCTTGCCTGAAGCAACGGCAAGGATCTCCTCAAAAAGGGTTCGGCCCACTTCTTCCACAGGCGTACCTGAAAGGATAACACCCGCATCCAAATCCATGTCGGCTTCCATGCGTCGAAACATCGGGGTATTCGTGGCTACCTTGATCGATGGGGCAGGTTTGCAACCAAACACGGACCCGCGGCCGGTCGTAAATACGCACACATTGCACCCCCCCGCCACCAATCCCGTCATGCTCACCGGATCATACCCAGGCGTATCCATAACTACAAAACCTTTGGCCCGAATCGGTTCTGCATACCGGACCACATCCATCATTGCGGTTGATCCCCCCTTGGCAACGGCTCCCAAGCTCTTTTCATAAATCGTGGTAAGGCCACCCTCTTTATTCCCCACAGACGGGTTGTTATTGATCTGGGTTCCAAAGATCCCGGTGTACCACTCCCACCATGCCAGCCTTGCTACCAATTTTTCTCCTACCGCCTGACTAATGGCGCGCCTTGTCAGCAAATGTTCCGCCCCGTAAATCTCGGTCGTCTCGGCCAAGACCGAGGTACCACCATGAGAAATAAGGATGTCCGAGGCAATTCCCAAGGCAGGATTTGCTGTTACCCCACTGTTGCCATCCGACCCGCCGCAATTGGTTCCAAGGATCAGGTGTTCTGCGGCAAGAGGCACACGCCTTGCCTCATTGACCCGGGGAAAAAGTTTTACCACGGCATCAAAACCGGCATCGACCGTTTTGGCAATTCCCCCAAGGTCCTGGATATTAAGGACCATGGGAGGAACCTTGCCCGGCCTCCCCAATTGAATCAGCCCTTCACCTTCGATCAGGTGGGACGCTTGCCCCGTTTCACAGCCCAAACCCAGAATGATATAGGCTCCAATATTGGCGTGCCCAGCGGTACCTGCCAAGGTTCGGTCGAGTTGTTTGTGATCCTCGCCCCCATACTGCATGGCACAGCCTGCCTTGTGGGTAATGGGAATCACCCCATCGATATTGGGAAAATCCTTGAGAATCCCCCTCTCACGGATGCGCTCGGCGATGTAGCGATTGGTGGTTGCCGAACAATTGACGGTGGAAATGATACCGATATAGTTCCGGGTGCCAAACCGGCCTCCACCTCGATCAAATCCCATGAAATGAGCTGGCTGGGAAGGCCGTGGCAACGGCGGGGGAACCTCGGTTGCATAGGCATAATCCCTTGAAAACTCCCCGGCTTCAAGGTTTTGAACATGGACATGTTCGCCGGGCTCAATTGCCTGGTTGGCAAACCCGATGATTTGGCCAAATTTTCTGACTGGGTCACCCTTGGCAATCGGAGCCAAAGCAAACTTGTGACCCAACTTTACTGCTACCGGAAGGGTTACCGTGGCACTACCAATGGTTATCTGTTGGCCTTGGAAAAGATTGGCCGTCGCGATGGCAATTTGATCTTCAGGACGAAGGCGTAGGGCAACAACCGGGGAAGCAACGGTCATAAGTCATCCAATCCAAAGAGTAAAAGAGGATAATGACAATTTTATGAAAAGCCCGGAAAACAGGCCCAGGGATTGTGAAGGTATCAAATAGGAAATCCTTGAAGGCAATTCCAGGTGGCAAAAACTGCCACTCCCAAAAGGCACCACTTCCAATCCTCATCTTGCGGAGGAAGTATCCAATCCCAGGGGTTCATTAAATCTTTATCTGTTCCCAACGGCCAAACCGAAACCGCAACAAAAAAAAGACACCCCTAACCAGGATGTCGGCAAACATGGCCGTCCACGCCCCCATTAACCCGGGTTGAAAGGTCCAGGTTCCCAGCGAAAGGGTATGGGTAGTCAGCCACCAGGCAAGGGGAATGCGCACCACAAAAAACCCGGTCCAGGTAAACGCTACCGGAACCAGTGTATCCCCTGCCCCCCTGAGTGCCTGGGTCAGGATGATGCAGCAGGCAAGGGGCGGCATGGCAAATGCCACAAGCCTTAGCACAGGCACTCCCGCCTCGATGATGGGTTTTTGACTGGGCAAAGGACAAAACAGGCCAAACATCGGTTCGGCCAATACAAAAAAGATAACTCCCATCCCAGACATAACTATTGTCCCAAGAACCAAGGCGGTCCAGGCACAACGCCTTGCTTCTTCCGGTTGGCCAGCCCCAAGGTTTTGCCCGACCAGGGTCATCCCGGCGGTGCCAAAAGCAAAACCGGACAGGTAGCCCAATGCTTCCCAACCCAGGGCAATTCCGTGGGCTCCCCGGGCCGCATCGGGAAGGCGATTGACAAGGGACAAAAACACAAGCTGCCCGAGGGCAATCGAAAGGGTATCGGCCGCGGCGGGAACGCTAATCCGCAGGATGCGCCACCAAACCCCCAAATCGGGTATGGCCAAGGAAAACTGGAATCCAAGCCCGGCTTGGCCCCGAATTAAAATCCCAACCAATAATTGGGCGGCAAACAAATGACCTACCGAAGTCCCAAGCGAAATGCCTGCAAATCCCATTTCGGGAAACGGGCCCCATCCATGAAAAAAACTCCAAGCCAAGGGTAAATTAACAACCGTGAGTCCACCCAAAACCAGGAAACCGGTCCGGGTATCCCCTGCCCCAACCAGGCAGGCAATCAAGGCGCTTTCCAAAAGTTGAAAGGGAAGCAACACCACCACTGGCTGCAAATAGGCAATGGCGAAATCGGCCGTCGGGCCATCGAGTTGCAGGAGTTGAATCAAGGGGCGAAGCCACAAATAACCAAAAATCGCCCCAAGGATACCAAATATCAGTGCCAGCCAGGCGGATTGGTGGAGAACCCGGTTGGCACTTGGTTTATCATTTCCGCCAACAAACCGTGCCACAAGGGCAGTGCTACCCACACTAACCAGGGCTCCGTAGCAATTGATGAACCAGGCAAGGTAAAACCCGGTTGTTTGAGCGGCTTGGGTAGCAAGCTGGGCCCCTTGGTCCTCCGGACTCGCCCGACCTGCCAGCCATCGATCGGATAGGTGGATCAACAGGATGAGCATTTGTTGGCAAAAGGCTGGCCATGCCAACTTAAGCACACGATGATAAGGGGAAATCGTCGCATCGGTTAAAAAAGGGGTCAAATTCAAGGCCGAAGTCATTCGACGACCCGATGACGACACTGTCCCCTGGTGCCAAACTTGTCACCCACCTTGAGTTTGCGGCCGGGCATGGTATTCACTTCGCCATTGAGTTCGTAGTGCCCTTCCCGGATGAGGAATTTGGCCTGCCCACCAGACTCCGCAAGTCCGAGCGCTTTGATGGCCATTACAAAGGTCAAATCGTTGGTGCCGATGGGAATGTCTGCCAAGATCTCGCTCCAGAAACGAAAGGGATGGGAATCATCCTTGCCTTACCTCTTTTTATAGGGCAGATTGGGCCAAGGGTGGGCAAAAAATAAATCCTGGCTCCATGGGAATCGTCCTTTGGTCCTGCCATTTCAGATCCCATTTGGGAAAAACCCATTTTTTTCCTTGCAGTTTTTTATTATGTGTATTAGGATGGGAAAAGAGGAATGATGGCCCCCCTATGGCCTTGTTGGATTCCTGTCCCAAATGCCTTTGGGAATCGCTTGGCCTTGCCCCGTTCCTTTTTTTAGAAACGGTTGCTGATGCACCTACCATCGTTGTGATTCCCTAAATGGTTTCGATTTTTTAGTACCATTAAGGAGGTACCATGAAGCGAAAACGACCAGGGATCACCTTGATTGAAATCCTTATTGTCATATCCATTATGGCATTTTTGATTTCCTTGATCCTTCCCGCCATTCTGAATGCCAGGAATTTGAGCGTTCAACTGCAAAGCAAAAACAAATTATTTGCCCTTTTCCTGGCGACCGAACAGTACTCCAGTATCCATAACGGCCAATTGCCTACATGCGTCCAAAAGCTGGAGGACAGGGGAGGCAAAGGTACGGTCCACTTTAACATCATTAAGTACCTGGAGGGGGGGAAAGAATATAGTGAGCATCATTGGGACCCCAAATTTTTCCCGGTAGACTATAGTTTCCCCGCTTTTGTAAGCCCTGCCGATTTTACCGTACCCATGGTCCATTATGCTTACATGTGTAGCTACCCGGCCAATGCCCAAGTCTTTGGCAGAGAGGCCCGGTTTCCCAATTCCTTCAGGGATGGAACCTCCAACACCATTTTGTTTTCGGAACATTATGCAGGGTGTAACCATAATAAATTTTTGTACGACACCAACCTGTTTAATCCGCTGTATGAGGTTTCTCGGAGGGCAACCTTTGCGGATGGGGGAATACCCGGGTATCCAACCTACGGTGATGTCTATCCCATTCCCTCCAGCTCTCCTCCCGGAACAAAACCAAGTGTTCCTGGAAAAACCTTTCAGGTTCGCCCCTCGTTTTCCGATTGCGATCCCTCCATCCCCCAAACGACCCATGCCGGATTGCTTTGCGGTTTTGCCGATGGTGGGGTCAGGACCCTAAACAAAGGCATTTCGGAAAATGTATTCTGGTCCCTCGTTACCATGGATGGAGGAGAAGCGGCTTCCTGGGATTAAACCCCTGGGATCAACCCGGTTGGTTGGTATCCTGGTATCTCCTTGCAAGTGGATTTGCATTGCGAATAATTGTCTTTCGGTCCGTTTTTTAGAAAGGAAATGAAGTTATGTCGCCCATCAGAGTAGCCTTGTCGATGCTGGTATTGGGTTTTTTCGCCCCATTGTCCTTTTCCCAGTCGGTTTCCTTTGACGCCACTTACCCCAAGTATATTCCCCCATCGTTTCCGTTATTTACCAAAAAAATCGAAGTATTGGGGACTTTTACTTATCCTGCTGGGGCCACTCCGCTTCCGGCAGTGACGATTGTTTATAAGTTAGGGAGTAATCCCCAACAGGTAGTGACGGCGGATTATGATCCGGTTACCAAAAAATTTGGCAAGAAATCGGGAGCCACGATGGTTCCGCTCAGCTTTACTGCCCCGGGGTCAGGCAATGTATCAGTCAGTCCCCAAGCTGGATACATCATGCCCCCGGCACCAATTCCCATAACGGTTGTTGCTTTGCCGACCATCGTTGTGATTCCCTGATTTGTTTCGGTTCCTTTGAATCTTTCCGGAGTTACCATGAAGCGAAAACGGCCGGGAATCACCCTGATTGAGATACTTATTGTCATATCCATTATGGCATTGTTGATTTCCTTGATCCTTCCTGCCATTCTGAATGCCAGGAATTTGAGCGTTCAACTGCAAAGCAAAAACAAATTATTTGCCCTTTTTCTGGCGACCGAACAGTATTCCAGTATTCACAATGGGCAACTACCGACCAGCGTTCATAGGGTTGGGGATAAAGCAGACCATGGTTCGGTCCACTTTAGCATCATTAAGTACCTGGAGGGGGGGAAAGAATATTGCGATCATTTGATGGTCTTCGATTTTTTCCCGAGAGGTTATAGTTTCCCTGCTTTTGTAAGCCCTGCCGATTTTACCGTACCTTTGGTAAATTTTCCCTTTATGTGTAGTTACCCTGCCAATGCCCAGGTTTTTGGCAGGGAAGCCCGGTTGCCCAGTTCCTTCAGGGATGGTACTTCGAACACCATTTTGTTTTCAGAACATTATGCAGCATGCAACCATAATAAATTTTTATACAGCGTAAATATTTATGAACCATTAAACGAGATTGATCGCAGGGCAACCTTTGCCGATGGGGGAATTCCCGGCTACCCAACCTACGGTGATGTGTATCCCGTTCCCTCCAGCTCTCCTCCCGGAACAAAACCAAGTGTTCCAGGAAAAACATTTCAGGTTCGCCCCTCGTTTTCCGATTGCGATCCCTCCATCCCCCAAACGACCCATGCCGGTTTGCTTTGCGGTTTTGCCGATGGTGGGGTCAGGACCCTAAACAAAGGCATTTCGGAAAATGTATTCTGGTCCCTCGTTACCATGGCTGGAGGAGAAGGCGTTTCCTGGGATTAAGCGTTTCCAATCACGGATTGCATCCCTGGCCAATCGTCCCGGGATTACCTCGAAAAACACCCTTGCTTCCGGAATCGAACGGAATCGCCTATTCGCCTTTCTTTTGCTTGCCCTCACCCTTGTTGGTTGAAAGGATCCCCTACCCGTTTTTGACCTCACTCGAGGAGGGTCCGGGAGAAATCATTAGCCATTCCAAATCTAACGATTCAAGGTTCCCGTTTTTGTCCGCATTTTCCATGGGGAACTATCCATCCCCGAATCGTAAGATTCCCCTTTAGAAACCCATTTGGCGGACAACTATGCCTCAGGCACTTCGAATTGGACTATTGGGATGTGGCACCGTGGGAACGGGCGTTGCCAAAATCCTTTCGGAAAAAGCCCAAGAATTGACCAGAATTACGGGTAGACCCCTCACGCTTTGCCGGGTAGTGGTGCGCGATGTGACAAAACTCCGGGATTCCGTCATTCCTGTTAACTTGATCACAGGAGATCCCACCACCCTTTTTTCTGAACCGTTGGATGTTGTCGTTGAGGTTGCCGGTGGGATTGGCCCCATTCGGGACATTGTTATAAAGTGCCTCGAATCAGGGCGCGATTTGATCACCGCCAATAAGGCTTTATTGGCGGAATGGGGTTCCGAAATCTTTGAACAAGCCCGAAAACATGGACGAGCGATTGGTTTCGAGGCCGCTGTCGCTGGGGGCATCCCCATCATCCGGGCCATCTCCGAGGGAATGGTTGCCAATCGTATTACCGCCATTTTGGGTATCCTGAACGGAACCAGTAACTACATCCTTACAAGGATGGCGGATGACGGTTTGACCTATTCCGAAGCCTTGGTGGAAGCGCAAAAAATGGGATACGCCGAAGCGAATCCCAGCCTTGATGTGGACGGAACCGACGCAGCCCACAAGCTTGCCATTTTGGCCCATTTGGCCTTTGGTGTTCAACCACCCCTTGAATCCATTCCAAGGCGGGGAATCAACAATCTGGATGCGGTGGACATCTGTTTTGCCTCGGAGCTTGGATACACGATCAAATTGCTTGCGGAAAGTTGGAATCGGAATGGAAAATTGGCTATGCATGTAAGCCCTGTACTGCTAAAAAAACAGGCCCCCATGGCCCAGGTCCGGGGAGCGTACAACGCCGTAGCATTGGTTGGGGATGCAGTGGAGGACACCCTTTATTACGGCAAGGGGGCAGGCATGTTGCCCACAGCCAGTTCCATTGTAGCCAACCTGGTGGATATCGCTTCCTCCCGGGAAAGGATGGTTCAACAATCAAGGCTTCTTTGGCCAAAAGGAAAGAACAACGGACCTCCCATTCTTCCCGATACGGATCTTAAAAGTCGCTTTTACCTTCGCCTCCTTGTTCCGGATCGACCCGGGATCATGGCTGAGGTTGCCGGAATCCTGGCAACCTTCAAGATCAGCATCGCCTCGGTAATCCAGCACGAATCCACCAGCTCGCCCCCTAACCGGGTTCAGATGGTTATTATGACCCACGAAGCCTTTGCCAGCGATTTTCGCCTAGCCGTTGCCGAAATCGACCGCCGGGCTTTTGCCATTTTCCCAGTAACCCATTACCCTGTGGCCGATTGAAAATGCCCCATCCAGAGCAAGAAATCCCAATGAAATATGTCATCATTATTCCCGATGGTTGTGCCGATGAACCTGTCCAATCCCTGGGAGGTCGAACCCCCCTCGAAGCCGCCAGGCTACCCCATATTGACTCCCTGGCCAAGGCCGGCGTGGTGGGGCTTTCGAACAATGTTCCCCCAAAACTAACCCCGGCAAGCGATGTGGCCACCCTAAGCCTTTTGGGTTACGATCCCTTGCAGGTCTACACAGGTCGGGCACCCCTTGAAGCCGCTGCCATGGGGATCCCCCTTGGACCAAACGATTGGGCCATCCGCTGCAATTTGATCCATGTTTCAGAAGGAAAAATGACCGATTTCACCGCTGGACATATCACCAGTGAAGAAGGCGGGCCGTTGGTTCGGGCTTTGCAACAAACATTAGGTGGTCCCATTCCGGAGAGTGAGGATCACCCTGCCGGAAAACTGGAATTTCATCCGGGAGTCAGCTACCGGAATCTGCTTGTGTTTCGTGGCCTTCCAGGTGCCCAACCCTTTGGGTCAGGAACCAAAACCCAGCCACCCCATGATGTTCCCGATCGACCGCTGAAAGATCATTTGCCATCCGGCCCGGGGGCTGGACTTTTACGATCTCTTATGGAGAAATCCAAATCCCTTTTTTCCAACCATGATGTGAACAGGGCCAGGCGTGCCAAAGGCCTTCGCGAGGCCACCCAGTGTTGGCTATGGGGCCAGGGCGTTGCTCCCAGCCTCGAACCATTTGCCACGAAATACCGGAAAAAGGGAGCCATGATAAGCGCCGTGGACCTGGTGCGTGGGGTCGGTTGCCTCATTGGCTACCGGCGGATCGATGTCCCCGGAACAACAGGCTATCTGGATACAGACTATGCCGCCAAGGGCCGCTATGCCATCGAAGCCCTCAAACATCATGATGTGGTTTGTGTCCATGTGGAGGCGCCCGATGAGGCTTCCCACGAGGGAAACGCTGCGGCCAAAGTGGAAGCCTTGGAGCGCATTGATACCGACATTGTTGGGCCTATCCGTGAGGCCCTGGCCTCTTATGGCGATTGGCGAATCCTCATTACTCCCGATCATCGGACCACCCTCACCACCCGGGCCCACGCCCATGGCCCCGTTCCCTTTGTGGTTAGTGGAACCGGGGTACCGGGCCTTGGCCAATCGGGGTACACGGAATCGGTTGCCTCACTTAGTCCGGTTTGTATTGGCAGTGGTCATCAGCTCATGGGCCAATTCCTGGCAGATAGCTTTCCAGCGAATTTGATGGAACCCTGAAAAACAATCCGGGATAATCCCATCACCCCGATTCCAATCCCTTGGGCATTTTCCAAGGGGATCCTGGGGTAAGGGCCCAAATGTTTTTGCATTGGGGGGGACCTTCCAACCCGAAACCTGGCTCCGGATTGACACCCGGAATGCAGAGAAAAACAGTAATTCCCGGCTTCAAAAAAAAGATGCGCCCTGATTTACCCATTGTGAAAGGTCTCCTGTTGAGACACTGTTTTTGGTTGAGCGACAGGCGGTAATATGCGATCAAAGAGTGGTTCAGAGGGGGTCCTGAACCGACCA
>SYLG01000065.1 GCA_005808665.1 Planctomycetia bacterium
CAAGCGCTCTACCAGGCTGAGCTACGCCCCGTGTGGTACGATAAGGATAGGGTTTTGCAACGGGGAGTCAAGGCGTTCGGAAGGGCCCGGGAGCTTGGGAGGGCCCTTCAAACCAACTCGTTTCCTGAAAATCAGGCGGCGGCACTTTCCCCTACGGTTTTGAGCCACGGTTGCAGCATGACCTCAAGAGCCAAAACCAGTCGATCAGGACCACGGCCGTCCACCAAATTCCTTCCACAACGAGTCATGGAATGGCGTTCCTGGGGGTTGGCCAACAAATCCGCGACGGCACCCTTCAGAGTGTTTGGAGAAATTGTTTCGGCACTACCCAGAAGGGAGGCAACCCCTTCCTCCTCGAGGCGCCTGGCACATGGCCAATATTCCTCATCCTGAACCAGGATCAACTGCGGTACCCCCACGGTAGCAAACTCAAGCGACCATTGATCCGCACTAGTGATGGCCAAATGACACCGGATGATACGATGGCCCACATCGGCGGATTCCAAAGCAAGGCCGAGTCGGTCTTTGTGCTCCAGGGCCAGGTCTTCAAGTGCTTTCAGGTCGGGATGCCAGGGGCGAACGGCGACATCAATTTTGGCAAGCCTGGTTGAGGAAAGCAGGGTTTTGACAACGCCCATTGTTTGGCGTGTTTTGTCATGGTCGCCCAAGGCAACCATGATTCGGAAATCTGCCTGGGGTTCCTGGGCGCGAAGGGGCCTGGCCCGCCGCAGTTCCGGCCTGACAAAGGCATATCGTTCCCCGAGGAGGAGTTGGGCCTTGGGGTGATAGGAATAATCGACGCGGGAAGGTCCGGCCAGAGGGTTTACCACCATCCCTTTTGGAAATTTGGCACGGGCGCGATGGTCGATGCAGACGACCAAAATACCGGCCTTGTCCAGTGCCTCAAAATAGGCCGTTTCGGCTTGGGGAAGGTCAATGATTACGGCGAGACATCCCTTGGCCCGAGCTTGGGCAATGGTGTTTTCCGCATCCTCCCTGGACCCGGGGACAAGGTTTTGGGTGAGCCATTCGTTGCCGCCCTTTTTTAGTCCCATAACCAGATGATTGGGTTCGATGTTAGCCAAAAACCAGGCCGTCCTTCGACGGCGCTGGAGAGCTGCGGCGAAAACCATGCAGCGGTAAAACGATCCGTAGCCATTGGCTGGATCGGCGTCGACTCGAAAGAGAACGGGGGATCGTGTCATGCCTCTTTACACCTCGCAAAAGCGATGCGCTAAGGGAGTATTTATCCACCTGCATACGAGGCTTCACCGAAGCGGAAACAATCCGCATCGTTTCCCTCCCGGGATTTTGACTCGGGGAGGAAAAGGGTCCAGGCCGAAAGATGTCGTGGGTGTATTTTCAAGGAAGTGGGGTTCGGCCGGAAGGAAGTGTTACATCGGATCCGAGGGGAAATTCGCCCCAAAGGAAATCCTGGATGTATCAGATCCATCCAGGGGTTTTCAAAGAAAACCCAGCCCGTGAGTCGTCGTAAACTTAAGGCGGATGTGCATCCTTGCGCCTCTCCGTTGGAAAAACAGACACCAGTTGCGGTTCCGGTCGCTTCCAGTGTTACCTGATCTTCGCGGTATCCCGGGGAATTTGGCCGTCCTGGCCAGCTTCCGAATCCGGTGTGCCGTGTTGACAAGGGAAAGTCTAAGCGGGGTGTTTTGAAAAAAAAAGGGGAATATTTCCGGGGGGGGCCATTGGACCCTTGAGGGGAAGTACAAATGGGGCAAAAAATGCTTGTTTTATCGGAAAAAACCAATGATTGGCAAGCAGGCGGGGTTTGGACCTTTGGACGCCAAGAATGCCCAAAAGGTTGCCCACCTGTATAAAAAAACCATACGAACCAGAAAAAAATTCCCCGGTCCTAGAAAGGCCCCATGGCCGAAATTCTCCTCTCCACCTGTAACGCCCGCTATACCCACGCAAGTTTTGGATTACGGTATCTCTTCGCCAACATGGGTGACCTTTCTGGCCGGACGCAGATTCTGGAATTTGACCTTAGCCGCCCGGCCCTTGATATGGCCGAGGCCATTCTCGCCGACAAGCCCCGGATCCTTGGCCTTGGCGTCTACATTTGGAATGTGAGTGAACTCACCGAATTGGTTGCCCTCCTTAAACGGATCGCCCCCAAGCTCACCATCCTGTTAGGTGGACCCGAAGTAAGTCATGAGTCCCAAGGCCAACGCATCGTATCCCTTGCGGATTACACAATCTGTGGTGAGGCGGATCTTGCCTTCCCCAAACTTTGTCGGGATCTGCTTGGAGGCAAGCGGCCCCTCAATAAAGTCATCGAAGCCACGCCTCCCCATTTTGCGGACATACTCTTGCCTTATGCCTACTACACCAAGGAAGATATTGCTCACCGGGTTATCTATGTTGAAGCATCAAGGGGGTGCCCTTTCACCTGCGAGTTTTGTCTCTCCTCCCTGGATATTCCGGTACGCAATGTCCCTTTGGAGCATTTTCTACTCGAGATGGAGAAACTGATTGATCGCGGGGTACGCCAGTTCAAGTTTGTGGACCGGACCTTTAACCTTAATGCCTCGGTTGGCACAGCAATCCTTGGATTTTTCCTGAAGAAAATAGAGATTGGGCTTTTTATTCACTTTGAAATGATTCCCGATCGGTTACCTGATGTTTTGAAGGAGCAAATTAAAAAGTTTCCCTCGGGATCGCTTCAATTTGAAGTGGGCATCCAATCTCTCAACCCTGAAGTACAGGGTTTGATCAGTCGGCGGCAAAATAACCAAAGGACAGTCGAAAACCTCCGGTGGCTTCGGGCCGAGACGAATGTGCATATCCACGCCGATTTGATTGCAGGACTTCCCGGGGAAACCCTTGAGAGTTTTGGAGCAGGGTTCGACGAACTTTTTGCCCTTGGCCCACAGGAAATCCAGGTTGGGGTCCTGAAACGGTTGCGGGGTACCCCGATTGTCCGTCATGATGAAGAGTGGGAGATGGTGTATGGATGCGAAGCACCTTATGAAATTCTATCCAACAAACTGATCGACTTTGAAACCATGTGCAAGGTCAAGCGTTTTGCCCGCTATTGGGACTTGCTTGCCAACTCGGGTCGATTGCCACAAAGCCTACCCCTTTTGTTGTCATCAGGATCAGCTTTTGACCGGTTTATGCACTTAAGCGACTGGTTTTGGAGGAAAACAGGCCAGGCCCATGGAATTGCCCTTGCCAGGACCTTTGAACTGGTATTTGCCTATGCCAAGGAACATTTTCCCGGATCATTGGAGACATTTGCCATGGCTCTTTGGCGTGATTATCATCGTGAGGGAAGGTCAGACAAGCCGCCATGGGCGGCGCATTTTGGCTTTGCAGGGCACCCCGACGGGAAACCGGTTGCAATCAAACGGGGAGCAGAACGACAATCGAGGCATCAAGGATTCCCTTTGGGAAAATAGGCCTCATTCCTCGATGTTTTGGACATGGGAGTAGCCGAAACGGCCCTTGATGCAGAGGTTGCCTTCGGTGATTTCCTGTTCAAACGGGGAGGTGACCTTTACTATTTTGTTTTCCTGAACATGTAGAGTCAAGGTACATCCGACCCCACAGTAGGAGCAAATGGTATCCGTTTGGGTCTGTAAGGATTCATCCCAGGTTCCGGCTTGGCGCATATCAAATTCGGACTTGAAACTAAGGGCTCCGGTAGGGCAAACGGCAATGCAGTTTCCGCAATAAACACAGGCGGAATCGGGAAGAGGTTTGTTGTATTCGGTAGAGATTCGGCCATCAAAACCTCGTCCGGCAACAGCGATGGCAAAGGTATTTTGGGCGTCGGTCCCGCAGGCTTCGACACATTTGTAACACAAAAGGCACTTTGCATAGTCCCTGACATACAGGTTATTGTCCACTTTGGGAGGTTGTGCCACCGTTTGGGCCATTTCGCCGGAGGGGATTTCGTGGTGCCCTGCATGGTGATGGTCTCGTTCGTTTTGGATTGCAGGTGGGGAGGGATCACCATACCGGGCAGGGTTGGTTTGGTAACGCCTGGCCTGGTCCAGGATTTGGGGGGCGGTTGACAGGTCGACCGAGCTTTGCAAAAATTCCAAGACCATCTTTCGGGAATGCCTGACCCGATCCGAGGCGGTTTGGATTACCATTTCGGGTTCGACTTTTCGTGAACAGGAGGGGACCAAAATGCGGGAACCCTCGACTTCGACCACGCAAACCCGACATACATTGACGGGTTCAAGGGTGTCATGATAGCAGATGGTGGGCGTATCCCGGCCGATTTTTTTGCAGGCGTCAAGGATGGTTGAACCGGCGGGGACAGATACCTTTTCGCCATCAATGGAGACCTCTACAGGAGGTGAAATGGGCGTTTGTGGACGCATCGGAATGAGACTGGGCCTGGGGGGCGGCTGGAACCAATAGGACGAATCGCTCATGGCTTTACCTCTGGGACTGGTTTTTGCATGGTTCGGGTGCCAAAAATCCGGAGGGCGGATTGGATGGCTCCCGAAGCGGTGTGCCCCAGGCCGCAAATGGAGGCATCGCGCATGACTTGGGCGATTTCGCCAAGAAGCGATACTTCTTGTCCCGCCGAGCCTTTTGGTTGCCCCACCCTTAACCGCTGCATCAATTCCTCCTGACGAATGGCTCCGACCCGGCAGGGAACGCACTGGCCGCAGGATTCATCGCGAAAGAAAGCGGCAATGCGCACAAGGATGTCGCCAAGGTCAGTGGTTTCATCAAAAACCATGACTACGCCGGATCCCAGGGACGCTCCAATGGCTCTGGTTCCCTCGAATGTAAGCGGAACATCCATTTGATCCGGGCCAACAAAAGTGCCAGCGGCTCCACCCAACAGGATGGCCTTGATTGGGGCACCAGACGGGGTACCCCCCGCAAGGGCGATCAATTGTTTCAGGGTGATGCCAAAGGGGGTTTCAAAGACCCCCGGATTGGCCACATGGCCAGAGACGCAAAAGAGTTTTTGACCCTTTGAATTTCCTGTTCCAATGCCGGCATATTCGGCACCCCCCAGGCGAAGGATCCAGGGAATGTTTGCCAAGGTTTCGACATTATTGATAAGGGTTGGTTTGCCAAACAGGCCTACATGAACGGGGTAGGGGGGTTTGTTCCGGGGTTCGCCCCTCTTACCTTCGATGGAGTTGAAAAGTGCGGTTTCTTCCCCGCAAATGTAGGCTCCTGCCCCTTTTCGGATCTCAATATGAAAAGTATGGCCGGATCCCTGGATGTTACTGCCTAGCCAGCCGCTTGCAAGAGAGGCATCAATGGCATTTTGCACCCGGTTTACGGAAAGGGGATATTCGCCCCGAATATAGATGTAACCTTTGGTGGCCCCGGAGGCGATTCCCGCAATAGCCATTCCCTCGATTACGGCCAAGGGGTCTCCTTCCAGAAGGACCCGATCCTTGAAGGTGCCCGGTTCCGATTCATCGGCATTACATACCACATATTTGGTTGGTCCACTGGCGTGGGCAACGGCCTCCCATTTTTTGCCGGTGGGAAAGGCGGCCCCTCCCCGCCCCATGAGGCCCGAGGCGATAACCTCGTTGATAATGGCAAGGGGACCGATGGCAATAGCATTGGTTAGACCCTCGAACCCACCTGTGGCTTGGTAACCGGAAATGGATTGGGGCAAGGTGTGGCCGACCCGGGCCAACAATCGCAATTGGGGTTGGCCCAATTGGGGAACGGAATGGGTTAGCCAATTTTGCTGTTGGTCAGGAAACGAATTGGTAGTGAGGGCATCCTGGACATTTCCCGGGGTGGCACAACCGATGGCTCCACCCGTGGGTTGCTCACCTGATTTGAGAATCAAGGCTGCCGGGGCCCTTTCGCATAAGCCCAGACAGGGGCTTTTGCGAATGCCTATTTCGGTAGAACAGGCATGTGCGTTTACAAGGGCATTAAACAACTCCCCGGAGCCCTTGATGCGGCAGGCTATATCCTCGCAAACGTGTACTTCCGTGGGCTTTCGGTGTTCCATGGAAAACAGGTGATAAAAGGTGGCAACACCGTAGGCCTCGGCGGGTGGGACCGTGAGGCGTTTGCAAATGTAATGGAAGGCGCCGGGTGGAATCCAACCGAATCGTTCCTTGACGGCATGAAAGGCGGGAAGGAGCCTATCACGAAAAGATCGGGCCTTGCTGCCTCCCAAAAGCGAAATGCGCCCTTCAAGGTCCATGTTTCGTTTGCCCCCGGCCCAGGCGGATTCTGGTGGCCCAAGGACGGCATCGACCGCCAATCTCTCGGCGGATGTTGGTTCCGGCCCGGTAAACTTGATGTCCATCAGGCCACCAGCCTTTCCACCCTGATGGCGCAGGCTTTGAATTCGGCGGTGCCCGACCGAGGGTCTGTTTCGTCAATGGTCAGGATGTTGGTGTTGATATTGTCCTGAAAATGAAAGGTCATGAAGGCAAGTCCCTGCCGAAGCGATTCTGTAACTCGAACAGGGGCCTGGATAGCCCCGCGACGGGAGACAACAAGCACGATTTCACCCGGAAAAACACCCAGTTTTTGAGCATCTTCAGGGGAAAGGTCAAGGGTTTCACCCCGCCGCAATGGGGATGAATAACCGGAGGTTTGGACCCCGGTGTTATAGTCGTCGAGCCGCCTCCCTGTGGTAAGCCTAATGGGAAATTCCGGGCAAAGCCTTTCCACCGGGGGATCATGTGCCACTGGAGTAAAGGCTACGGGTGGCCCGTTTCTGGGTTTTTCCCAAAGGCGACCATGGAGAAACATTTCGCCTGGATGCGAATCGTCCCAACAGGGCCATTGGATTCCTTTTCCTGAAGCCAGCCTTTCGTAGGAAATCCCCGCATGAACCGGACTAAGGGACCTTAATTCCTCCCAAATTTCCCTGGCATGAGGTTTGCCCCAATCATGACCCAGGCGACGAGCGAGTTCAAAAAGGATTTCCAGGTCATCCTTGGCACCCTTGGGAGGCACCAAGGCTTGTCGAACCCTTTGGACACGCCTTTCGCTGTTGGTAACCGTCCCCTCGGATTCACACCAACCTGCCGCAGCGGGAAGGACGACATCCGCCAATTCTCCGGTGGCGGTGAGGAACATGTCCTGAACGACCAGAAAATCCAAACCCCGCAGGACTTTTTCGGCGTGTTTGCGATCCGCTTCGGATTGAAGGGGGTTTTCGCCAATTACATAAAGGGCTTTTAGGGATCCATTTTCCATGGCATGAAACATTTCCGTTAGGTTCAAGCCTTTTTTGGGGGGAAGGGTGGTGTTCCACTTGCGGTTGAATTTTTCCCGAAAGGCATCCACCTCAATATGCTGAAAACCTGGCAATCTATCGGGCAGGGCCCCCATGTCACCGCCGCCCTGAACATTATTTTGACCACGCAGGGGATTCAAGCCACTTCCGTATTTGCCAATGTGACCGGTAAGGAGGGCCAGGTTTATGAGGGATTGGACATTGTCCACGGCGTTATGGTGTTCGGTGATGCCAAGGGTCCAGCAAATGATGGCTCGGTCCGCTTGAGCATAGGTATGGGCCATTTCCCGGAGGGTTTCTTTGGGGACCCCACTTTCCCGTTCGGCAAAGTCCAAAGTAAAGGGTTCCACGGACCGGGCATACGCCTCAAAACCTTGGGTGGCATGGCGGATGAAATCGGGATTATGGAGTCCTGAGGCAATGATTTCCCGGGCCATGGCATTGGAGACCACAATATCGGTACCCACATCCAGGCCAAGCCATGAATCCGCCCAACGAGCGGAACTGGTCCGTCTGGGATCAATCGCAAAAAGTTTTGCGCCGTTGTGAATTCCTTTCAGGATGTGGTGAAAAAAGATGGGGTGGGTTTCCCTTGCATTGGAACCCCAAAGCAAAATCACATTGGTGTTTTCAATTTCCTCGTAGGAATTGGTACCACCTCCGGCCCCAAACACTGTCGCCAGACCGACGACACTGGGGGCATGTCAGGTTCGGTTGCAACTGTCGATATTGTTGGAACCCATGACCACCCGGATAAACTTTTGGGCCACGAAGTTCATTTCATTGGTAGTTTTCGAGCAACTAAAGATTCCAAAGGAACTGTCGCCATGGTTTTTCCGGTTGTTTGCGAAACCGGATGCAACCCGATCGAGGGCCTCGTCCCATGATGCGGGTTGAAGGGTGCCGTTTTCACGAATCAGGGGAGTGGCAAGCCTGAACTTAGCTTTGCGGGAATCCAAAGTGGTCATTGGGCAACTCCATCAAACAATCGATTTATGCCACGGATTATCCTACACCCCGTGGGGATAGGTGGGTTAAAAACCGTGGGAGTTACCCGGGTTGCCAAGGAATATTTGAGGAATATTCGTTTGGGGGAATGGAAAAAGGCACGAAACGAACCTTTGGGTGGTATTTTCCCAGTGAGGAAGAGAATCCGAGGACAGAATTATTGCCTACTTTGCCTGAAGTTCCCCAACAAGCTCGGCAAGGCGAGCGGGATCCTGGCCATCCAAAAGGATCTTTATTCGAGAGGGAGGTACCGCCAGTTTTTCGAGTGCCTGGCCAGCCCGATCCCACAGTTTTTGTTTTTTTGGCCCTTCTGCCAAGTAAAGTTCGGTTACCAATTCCGCGAGCCTTTGGAGGCCCAAAGCTCCAGCATGGGAATAATACCCTTTGATGATTCCCTGTTGGTGTCGGCTGAAATCTTCCATTGCCATGGCTTGTCCTCCCCTCTAGTGGAGCAAAATGCGTGGATAGGATGATAACTATGGTACCAGACCAACCGCCCATCGGGCAATTTCTCTAGGGGTTCCCAGGAAATTATTTTTGGTTCGATTTTTTGCTTCAATCGCCATTATACCCCTGGTCCAATCTTCGTGAAACGATTGGACCAGGATGGGCCCAATCAATGGATCCAATAAGTGGGCCAAAAGGGCAGTCCTTTCGGAACCATCCGGCCGTCGTGGATAGGGTGCCGGATTTTTGAGGGTAGACCCTAACAGCTGTTCCCGAAGGATATCCCTGAGGGTTACAGTTGACTGACCATCCAGGTTGAATCGATCCCATCGCATCCGAAGGACCTGCTCAGTGCGGGTGGCGCCGGCTGTTTGGGGATTTAAGGCAAAATGTTCCCCAGGGGGCGAGGCAAGGACAGAGGCAAAGGTCCAAGCGTTTTCGGCGTTAGTGCTATCAGTTCGAACGGCCGCCAAAATCCCTCCTGAACCAAGCATGGGACGATAGTTAGGTTGGGTTGTTTTTACGAGATTTCCCGAGGAATCGGCATGGACCAAAGAACCGGGAATCGGCCCGATGCCAATTTTCCCAATCAGGTTGGGAACAGTGGCTGCTTGGGCTAAAACCGAAAGGGGGAGTATGCCTAAAGCGGTTTCCCCAGAGAGAAACATTTCGGATGGTGGGGGGGTGCGGGTGGAATAGGTAAATCTTGGGACCTTGGGTGCCAAAGGAGCCAACGCGGCCCAAATCCTGGCAGCTTCCAAGGTAGCGTTTTTGCCCGGCTGAAAGGCCCCGGTTTGCAAATCATAGAGATACCCAAAAAGGGTTGTTTCAGGGGTTTCCTCGGTTTTTTCGTCCAAGGGAATGGCCCTTGTTGCAATGGAGGCATGGATCATGAAGAATAGGCGTTCCTTATCCTCAGGAGAAAATCCGATGGGCGAAAAACTGGCCGCCAGAGCTGGAAAATGTTTGGAAAGGTTTCCGGCAAGGTGTAGAAATTCTGTCCAGCTGGAGGGAGGGCCCGGCTTTTGGGAGGGATCCTTTCGGCACAGTTCTGCCAGGATGTCTTTTCGGTAAACAAGGACAAATCCTTCGCCGGAAAGTGGCAATGCCAACGGTATTTTCTTCCAACTGAGGGTGTGGTCCCTGATCCAAGGGATGAAATCTTCATACCGGAGGGGACTCCTGGATCGGGTCCATTCTTCGGGAACCGGGACAAAAGCCCCTCCTTTCGAGGTGAAATCCATCCTTTCGAGCAATTGAGGGGGAGTCATCCAGACCAAATCCGCCTTGTCCGGTTCTGTCCAATGAAGGACTAACCCCGTGCGTAGGGCTTGGGCTTCCAGCAAAGATTTTAGTTCGGATTGTAGGGGCTCAGGGAATCGGGCAACCGCAACGGAGGCCGATTTCTTGAATTCTGGTGAAAAATGAGCCTTTGGTGGTTCCTGTGACCCACAACCCGCCAGGAAACTTACAAGGAAAAAACCGATATTTGATGAAAACTTCATGAAATCCATCGAACTTTCACACCCAAAGGTGTTGCACCTTGGCCAAACCTACCTTAACATAATCTTAAGGGCGACCCTTTGCAATCATTTTCGCTTTCATTTCCCTTCGGTTTTCGCCTGTTTTCGCCCCCAATGGTCAACTTCGGAGCTAGTTCATGCGGCTGTTTTTAGTGGTACAAAATGAGGGGAAACAAAAGGGAATGAAAATCCCGGCTACCGTACTGCCTTTTTTGGTAGGTCGCGATCCGGATTGCCAATTGCGTCCGGCAAGTGCGGTTGTTTCCAAAAAGCATTGCGGTTTTTCCCAAGAGGGGTCCCAATTTTTTCTAGAGGATTTTGAAAGCACCAACGGCACTTTTCTTCAGGGTGAAAAGGTCATTGGCAAAGTTCCCATCCAGTCCGGGGAACGGGTTCAAATTGGTCCTTTGGTATTTGATGTATTGATCGACGCAGGGGTTGTTGCCCCAGCTGTACCTGCCGGCAGGGTTGCCCCCTCCCCCCTCAAAGCAGGGAGTCCAGTTGGTCCCGGCATGGAAAAGCCTTCCTTTGCTAATGCACCTACCAAAACGATTGCCCCGTCCTTGATCCCACCCGTTTCTGCGGCAAAGGCTGATCCGGTTCCCGAGGTATCGTCTCGCCCAGAGGACCATAATGCCCTTAATGATGATATTGCCGCTCTCCTTTTGGGAGGGGATGGCCAAGGAACGGGAGAATATCCTTCTTCCGGCGATGGAACGACGATCGTTGACCTTAACGCAGAAACCAACCAACCCCTTGGGGGTGAAACGGGTCAGCCAGGCCAAGCGAACAAACCGGGAGTAGGGGCTCCTCCTATTGTCAACTCGACGGATGCAGCCAAAGCCTTGTTGGATAAATATATGCGCCGGTCGCGCACTGGCTCCTGATCCACCCCCAGCCTAAAAAAAGCCTTGGCCCGAATCCCCTTACCCGCTTTTCACACACCTCCCCACCCGGAGGTGTTGTCCGTTCGTTTGGCTCCCCTCCTTCTTCATTGGTTTGATGCCAACAAACGACCGTTTCCGTGGCGAAAAGACCGTGATCCCTATCGCATTTGGGTCAGTGAGGTCATGTTGCAACAGACGGTTGCTGCCACGGTGATCCCTTTTTTCGAAAGATTTCTTGAGCGGTTTCCAAATGTTGAAAGCCTGGCCTTAGCCCAGGTTGACGAGGTCCTGCACCATTGGCAAGGGCTTGGTTACTATCGGAGGGCAAGGTTACTCCATCAGGCGGCTCAAAAGCTTGTTTCCCTTGGGCACAAAACCTTGCCCGACGATTCCGGGTTGGTAAGGGAATTGCCCGGCTTGGGGCGATATTCCACCAATGCCATTTTGAGCCAGGCATATGGTCGTCAGCTTCCCATTCTTGAAGCCAATACCTTTCGATTGCTGGCCCGATTGTTCGGACTGCTTGACGATCCCAGGTCAAAATCTTCGGAAGTTTGGCTTTGGGAGGCTGCCGATGCCCTCGTTCCGGGGGACAGGCCGGGGGATTTCAATCAGGCCTTGATGGAATTGGGATCGCAGATTTGTTTGAAAGATTCACCCACCTGTTTGGTCTGTCCAGCCCAAGGTTCGTGTGTGGCCAACCTTTGCGGTCTTCAGTCGAAAATACCCAATTCTCCACCCAAGGCTCCCGCTACCGCCGTTAGCGAGGTGGCCGTGTCGATCGTGGATGAACAAAATAGGTGGTTGGTGGTCCGTCGTCCCCCAGAGGGCAGGTGGGGGTTAATGTGGGAATTCCCCCGAGTGGAAATAAACCCCGGGGAAGCAATCATGGGGGCAATACAACGGGCGGCCCTGGGGTTGGCAGGGCTCTCCCTGGTAAATCTCAAAAAGGCCACCCGGATTCAATATGCGGTAACCCGTTTCAAGGTGAACCTGCAACTTTGGACGGCAGGGATGGCCTTTCCCCAGGAAAAGGTGGTTTTGTCTTTTCATTCGGAATCGGCATGGGTAAATCCCGGGGAATTTGCCTTGTTGGCGGCTCCCACACCGCAACGAAGGCTAATGGGTTGGATCAGGGAAAAGTATTCCCCCGATCGCCCTGGATAGGACAAATAGCCGGAATCCATCGCCGGTTTCCCGGGCTACTTGGGGGGATTAATCCCAGCCTTTGGTGGGGGTTGCCATTGGGTTGGGTTTTTGGGAAGGGTTAAAGCCAGAACCACCAGCAAAACAAAGCCCACAACCAGGCTCACTGTCACCAGGCCGATTTCCGCCCGGGCCAGTGGTTCGGCCGGGCCGGTGGGTAATTCGGAAGGATTATCCGGGTCGATCATGGTAGCCCCACAAGGTTTGGCAAGGTTGCGGGAACACCATGAAAAAAGATCCACGAAATCCCAAGTGCAATCCAAAGGATGATGCCAAAGATTCCCACCAAATACACCATGGTTAGGCGACCCAGGCCTGCCGCGGCCAGGATTCTGAAATTGGCACCGACCCCCAGGCAAAAGAAAGCTGCTGCAAAAAACAGCTTCCGCCAAAGATCCATCTCGTCAGCCGCCTGCTTGAACCCTTTCATCCTTTCCGGAAGGAAAAGCCCCAAAGCAATCATTAAACCAAAAGCGAAAAAATACCCCAAAAGAAATTTGGGAAAGCGTTCCCAAACCTCGGTCCAACGGACTTTGCCGGATTGCCCCTCGCCGATAGTTCGCTCGGTGGGAAAATATTTTTCCCAAAGGAGAGCCAATACCAGGCACCAGATACCGATAAAAAGGTCAATGAAAACTTTTATGGTGGTTGTGGTAGCGACCAAAAGGCTTCCCTTGCCGGGATCATAAAGGCTTTCAACCACAGCCCCTGCAGCGATGGCGGCTCCATCGGTTTTTACGGCAAGGCCCATCCAGGCCGCTGCCACCATCGGTTCATTGGGCAAAAGCGAGTGTGCCAACCAGGGTAAAATCAACAATTCGAAAACCGAGAAAATCACAACCAGCGAAGAGACCACAACGGCCACCATCGGCTTGGCCCGAATGGCGGCCCCGGTGGCGATTGCGGCCGATACTCCGCAAATGGAAATGCCCGAAGCCAATGGAACTGCCCATTCCCTCGAAAAGCGAAAAACGACCCTGGCCAGCAGGTAAATCAGGGCCCAATAAATGAGATAGGCCTCAATGATTGCTGCCAATCCCCGCCAAAGGACGGTTGCCGCCAAAGCCTGTTGCTCAAGGGCCTTAACCCCGACAGCCCCACCTACCAACACGATGGCCGGTTTGATCCAAAGGTCGGCCCGCAAAATGTTGTCAAAGCGTCGAACAAATTGCGGAAAGAGATTACCAACGATGAGTCCCAGAGCCAAAGCCACAAGATATCCCGCTTCCCCGGTTAGGCCCAACGAGTTGGTTAGGCCCAGTTTTGTACGGTCACGGGCCGTAGCCGCCAAATGTCCTTCATGGCCCATTATCCAACACAACAAAACGACCGCCAAAAGGGAACCAAGGATAAAAAAAGGCGTGATCCCCAACTTTCCGCGGGTAAACCAAATTGCGACTGCGGCAACCGAGGTCCATGCGGCCCAGGTAAGGGAAAGGGAAGCCCATTGACCCATCTCCCAGGTGGGCCCAATGGGGGTAACGATTTTGGTCCAATCCACCCAGACTTTGACCCCGGCCGACCATCCCAAAAGGTCATAGGTCCAAACAGAAAGGAGAGCAAGTCCCACGATTCCCAACCCAAGGAACAGAGCTATGAGGTCTTCTGGTTTCCAGGATTGGGTTTTCATTCCGGAAAAATCCAAGTAAGGTGGGAAAGGGAATAGTTTAGTAGCTTTGCCATGTTGGGTTAGTTGCTTTGGTACAAACCTATTCCTTTGGAAGGATGCAAAGGCTAACATGGCTTGAACCCTTGGGCCTTAATCGGGGAGTTTCGGTTTTCCCCTTGGAAATTGGAGCCAAAATTGGCATCCTTTCCATGGGTGGGTTTTGTGGCGGGGGCAGGAATGGCACACGATTTGTTTGGCCCTGAAGTGAAGGTCATGGTCCTGAAAGACGATGGCCCGGGTATGGCTGCGTTCTGCGAAGTGCTTCATCCGGCAACGGTCGCCGAGGCTCTGGAAGGGGAGTTTGGCCCCACCATCATTTGGGATTTCCTTCGTCATGCATCGCCTGAAAATCAGTCCGCTATTTTTTCTTACCTTGCAACAGATACCCAAAACTCCCTGATCGGGGTGGCTCCTCCCGAACAAATGGCGCATGTCATTGAGACCATGTCCCATGACGACCGGGCAGACCTGTTACGGCGGATGGAGCCTGCCGTCCGTGACCCGCTCATTCGTCATATGGCTGAAACCGAGCGCAGGGATATTGCGGCCTTGTCCCAATTCGACGAGAACACCGCTGGGGCGTTAATGACCACGGACTATGCGTGGTTGCCCGAAAACCTTTCGGTGGACGAGGCGTTTGAGCGACTGCGTCTCCAGGCTCCGGACAAAGAAACCATTTATTACATCTATATTGTAGATGATCAACGCCGGATCGTGGGAGTTGTCTCCCTTAAAAACCTCGTCCTTGCCAACAGGCAGGCCACCCTTAATGACATCATGGAGACAAGGGTCGTCGCCCTCAATGTCCACGAGGACAGGGAAAATGTCGCCCAGGAATTGGCCCGGTATGACCTGCTTGCGATTCCCGTGGTGGATGATGAACGGCGGCTGGTTGGTATCATTACCCACGACGATGTTATGGATGTGGTCGTCCGCGAAGCCACCGAAGATGCCCACCTCATGGGTGCAATGGCTCCCCTTGAAGGGGACTATCTCGATACCCCATTCAGTGTGATTTGGCGCAAAAGATCGATGTGGCTTGCGTGTTTGTTCCTCGCCGAGTTATTCACCTTTACCGCCCTTTCCTCCTATGCGGATTCCATTTCCAAGGTGATCATCCTCAGCCTGTTTGTCCCGCTGTGCATCTCCACAGGGGGAAACTCAGGGTCCCAGGCGGCAACTCTCATTACCCGTGCCATGGCCCTCGGACAAGTTCGGCTTTCCGATTGGTGGCGGGTGTTGGGGCACGAAGTTGTAATGGGAATAGTCCTTGGCCTAACGCTTGGCATAATAGGCTTTGGCCGGGCCTGGTTTACCCCCGAAGATATTCGCTCCTCCAGTCCGCCCCGCCACGAGGCGTTCCGTCTCCTTTTGCCACCTGGTACTTCGCCCCTTGTTCTGGGAGAGGATGGCCACATCCTTTTGCCCAAGTATGCAAAGCAGGAGATACTTCCCGCCGAATCCGAAAAACTTCGCCTTCCGGATAAGGCGACCATGCCAAACCCGGTGATGGAAAATGACTCCTTGGTCTATAACTTTCCTCCGGGGTGCTTTTTTCCCAGAGAACCTGTCGATCGACTGAGCCTTGCAATGGTGGTTGCTGGATCGGTTGCCATGATTTGCCTTTGGGGTACCATCATTGGGGCCATGTTACCTCTCTTTTTCAGGCGTATTGGGGTCGATCCCGCCGTGGCGTCCAGCCCTTTTGTCGCCACTGCCGTGGATGTCACCGGGATCATCATTTACTTTACCATGGCCCGCCTGATTCTTGGCCCCCTGTTGGGATAAATCCCTGTCAGGATGCAAGCCATTAGGCCAAAATGGGCTTGAGTACATTGCCGGCGATGTCTGTTAGCCGGTAATCACGCCCTGCGTGTCGGTAGGTAAGTCGTTCGTGGTCCAGGCCCAACAGGTGAAGCATGGTGGCGTGGAGGTCGTGGGTGTAGGATTTGTCTTTGGTGGGCAGGATGCCATACTCATCGGTTGCACCATGAACCATGCCGCCTTTTACGCCTCCCCCGGCCATCCATGAAGTAAAAGCAAGGTTGTGATGTTCGCGGCCCGGGTGGTCGGCTTTGGCATTGAAAGCCGTGCGGCCAAATTCGGTGGTCCAAACGACGAGAGTCCTTTCCAACATACCACGCCTTTTGAGATCGGTAATCAGGGCAGCTATCGGGCGATCAATGGCTTTTGCCAAACGAATATGGTCGGCCATGTCGCCATGACTGTCCCAATTGTTGCTTGAGCCAACATCAATCAGTTCCAGAAAGCGGACGCCTCGCTCGGCCAATCGTCTTGCGACGAGACATTGCCAACCGAAGCCGGAAGTGGTTTTTTGATCAATGCCGTAAAGCTTGAGGGTTTCCTCCGTTTCATGAGCTATGTTAAAAGCCTCAGGGGCTTCGGTTTGCATGCCGAAGGCGGTTTCAAAGGAGCGAATGCGTGCTTCCAGGGCGTTATCGGGACCGGATTGAAGAAGCCCATTCTGATTGATTCTTTTAAGGTGGGCAAGTTCCAACAATTGGAGATTACGGGAAGGGGTTCGCGGGCGAATGTGGGCCAAAGGTTCGGGTCCCGGGATGACATGGGTACCCTGATGACAAGCTGGCAGGAAATCGCTTCCCCAGGTTTGGGCTCCGGCATAGGGGGCTGCCGGGGCCAATACCATGAACGAGGGGAGGTTTTGGTTTGGGGTTCCCAAGCCATAGCTGATCCAGGACCCGGCACTTGGTCGTGCAAATTGGGCTGAACCCGTGTGGGCCGCCAGCGTCGCCTTGTCGTGGCCATCACTTTCGCACCACATGCCGTTTATTACGCAGACATCGTCCATGACCGATCCCAATTGGGGGAATAGATCACTTACCCAGGTTCCGGACCGACCATATTGCTTGAAAGGAAAACGGGATTTAATCAAATAGCGGTCGAATTTGCCTGGCTTGTTAAGCCACCGACTTGCGGTGATTGTCTTGCCATGGTCCGCCGTCAGTTTTGGTTTTGGGTCAAATGTGTCGATGTGGCTGACACCGCCGGTGGAGTAAATGAAAATGACCCGGTCGGCCCTGGAAGGAAAATGGCCCTGTTTGGGGAATAAGGGATCAGAAGGGGGATCCTGGGAGCCATTTGCCTGTTGAAAAAGGCCCGCCAAAGCGATGGCACCGAAACCACCGGATGCCCTTTGGAGGAGTTCTCTTCGAGAGAATAGTGAGGGCTGCATACTATTTAATCCACATGGAGGGCAGCATTGGAGGTAAACAATACCCGTGCCAGGGCAGTCCAGGCCATGGAACGCACTTGGGGGGAAGGGGTGCCATTGATTTTGAGGGCGGTTTCATAGGATTGCAAAAATTCCAGCGATTCTGTGATTTCTGCGGGGGAAGGGCCTGTGCCCCTCGTGAATAGATGGGCTTGTTGGATACGGGTAACATCGTCCTGGTTTTTTGCCAACAGGCTCTTGGCAAAGCCTTTGGCTTGATCGTGAACAAATGGGCTGTTCATAAGGTAAAGGGCTTGGGTGGGTGTGGTGGTGGGAATGCGCTCTGCGGTGCTGATGTTGGGATCGGCGGCATCGAAAAGTGCCAGGTAGGGATGCCGCCTGTTGCGTTGGCTCATAAGGAACACGCTTCGGTGGTTGCTTTCATACAAGGCGTAAAAGGGAGCATGGATGGTAAAACCCCATGGTTCCGGGGGGAATGGGTGTCCCTTTGGAATGGTCAGATCAAGATTACCTCCCAGGGCAAGCATCATGTCACGAACCGATTCTGCATCCAGGGAGTGTTTGGAAAACCGCCAAAGCAAATGGTTATTGGGATCAAAGGCAAGGTTTGCTTCTTTGCCATTGGATGAGCGCTGGTATGCGGCAGATGCCATGATGAGGCGGTGCATGCTTTTGATGGAATAGCCCGATTCCACAAATTGAAAGGCAAGCCAATCGAGAAGGTTGGGGTCGGTGGGTGGGTCGCCCCGGAGTCCAAAATCGCTGGGTGTGGGGACAATCCCCCGGCCAAAATGGCCTTGCCAAATCCGGTTTACCATTACCCTGGCAAAGAGTGGGTTTTCCTTGCGTGTGATCCAGTGGGCCAATTCCATACGCCCACTCCCCCTGGATTTTGGATCCAAAAAATCTCCACCCAGGATTTGCAAAAATCGCCTTGGCACCTCGCTCCCCAACTTGTCGGGTTCCCCCCGTTTCTGGATTTTGGCATTGGTGGGCTGTCCCTCTGCGACTCCATAGGCGACATCATGAAGCGGGCGGGCAACCTCCGCATTGAGCCTGGAGGTGGCTTCTTTTTGCAGCATGTCCAATTGGGCCATTTTTCCTTTGTCAGGAGTTGTGGCCAAAGGGAGAAGAGTCGTTGTTCCCGGCTTGGCAAAGGGAACCTCGCCAAGGGCAATGTTGTCCAAATCATGAACGGGCACAGAACCTGGGACATGGCCGATCCCATCACAGATGAAAGTGTCAATCACCCCATCCCAGCCCGGGGCCAGTTTTTTTCCGGAAAAGGGAATGCTGGTTGAAGGGAGTTTTGGGGTGTCAAAAGTAGTAATCAGGCCATCATAGGTTTTGGAATCAGGATCGATCCGGATGTTCAGGGAGTGCCATGTGTCCGGATTCAATGGGCCAACCAAGTCCCACTGGGTCCCGTTTTTTACCATGATGGATTGGCTTGAAATGGAAATATCAAGGGCTGTGGAGGCAATGACACCCCGGCCAACATAGAGTCTGAAGGCACCAGGGGAAACACTTTTTCCGGGCACATGAAAGTCAATGGAGAAGTGGATTTTTTTGCCTGGACTGGCCATTACCGGATCGGCGAAAACATAGCGCACTCCATCATTGGCGGCCCCTGCCGACATCCGGACCCCCTGTTTGCCTTGGGGGTGAATATGATTGAAAGGGCTTTGGGCCTGGGGCGAAAGAATGTTAGGGCCGAGGGCAAGCCATGGGCTACCAATTGGCGATTTGGGTTTTTGTTTTTCAAAACCCAAATCAGGCCCGCCGACGATGGGGTCGCCTGATAAATGGGCCTTTTGGAGCAGGATTTCGCGCAAACGGGTTTTGAGGGCCGCTACATTTTCCGCTTTTTGGGCAGCAAGGCGGTGGATTTCACCGGTGGTTACAACGGGAACCAACCGGTCTGGTTTTTTGTGCTCTTCGCCACCGGGAAAGGACCATTGGGAACTTTGAAAGATCCCGTAAAGGGCATAATAATCTTCCGTGCCAATGGGTTCGTATTTGTGATCATGACACCGGGCACAACCCAGCGACAGTCCCAGGAGTGAACGGCCGGTGGACTCGATGACATCGGCAAAGTCGAGGTATTGGTAATCGGTGTTGGGGGCGTATCCGTAGCGTTTGCCAATCGCCAAAAACCCGGTGGCGATGATCTGATCCGAAAGGGTTGTTGGGTGGGTTGGCCCTTTATTCCCCCTGTTTTCGTTGGCCAGGATGTCGCCTGCGATTTGTTCACGGACGAATTGGTTATAGGGCATATCCGAATTGAAGCTTCGGATGACCCAATTACGGTATTTCCAGGCTTCAGGAAGGGGATAATCGGCACCATCCCCTGCCGTGTCGGCATAGCGGGCAACATCGAGCCAATGGCGGCCCCATCTTTCCCCATAGCGGGGTGAAGCCAATAACCTGTCCACCAGGTGGGAAAATGCGTTAGGAGAGGAGTCTGCTTCAAAGGCAAGGATTTCCTCAGGAGTGGGCGGAAGCCCGATGAGGTCAAACGATGCCCGGCGGATCAGGGTCGATTTGTTGGCTTTGTCCACAGGAATGAGATTCGAGCGTTCCAGGGTGGATTGGAGAAAACGATCCATCTCATTTTGCAACAGTGCCGAATTTTTGACCTTGGGCGGAACGGGCCTTTTGAGTTGTTGAAAGGCCCAATGGGCCCGGTCAGAAGGCATGATCACCTGGGTCCGCCCGCCGGGGGTCGGGTTTTTCTCCGTGGGCCAGAAAGCACCCTTTGCTATCCAGAGTTCAATATCTTTTATTGTTTCCAAGGCCAATTTCCCTGAAGGGGGCATTTTCAGGTCGCCATGGTAAGCAAGGGCCCCAAGGAGTAAACCTTCACCGGTTTTGCCAGGAATGATAGCGGGTCCAGTATCGCCACCCTTAACCAGTCCGCTTCGGGTATCCAGCCTCAATCCCCCCTGTTGCTTTTGGGAACCGTGGCACTTTTGGCACTTTTCCACCAGGACTGGCCGGATTTTGCTTTCAAAAAAAACATCATCGTCAAGGGCGGGGGTTATCCCCAGACAACTTGCCACAAAAAACAAGAGGATAGGTTGCACTAGGGGATGTCCACAAAAATGGCTGCCAAAGGGGATAGGCACCCTTGCTGGGTACGGAAACCCTCGTGCTGATTGTACCACTTTGTTGGGCAAAGCGGCAAGAAACCGGGTGGGAAAGGTGAAATTGGGAGGTTAGGGATTGGGGGATAGGCAAGGAGGAAGGAAAGGAGGAGGAGGAAACAGTTTTGCCCATAGTTCTTGTATTCCCCATTTTGCGGCATCGGTTAACTTAACAATTCGTGCTTGACCCCGGTTCTGCCCATTATTTACAATTATCTGACCCGAAGGGAGTGGACAGGGAGAGTCTGCCCGTAGGTTCCCACATTTCCAACGACCATGGATGGTAATTGCTTTGTCCAAAAGCAGGCGAATCCTGACCGAAAAACTGCCCGCATCCCTGCGGGGATGGTTCGGGGTGATTTGGCCGTTTTTGGCTCTATTGTCCCTCTTTTATGGTGCTTTGATCGGGGTGAGAAACCTCTTCTTTCGGTTCCGCATTTTTCGGTCCAATCGCCTATTGGTCCCTGTTATTTCCATTGGCAATCTGACAACAGGCGGAACGGGCAAAACGCCTTGTGCGGAATTTGTGGCAAGACACCTGCGCCAGCTAGGGTTAAGAGTGGCAATCATTAGCCGAGGTTATGGGGCTGTGAGTGGGAACAAGAATGACGAAACCAGGGTATTGGAGCAAAACCTCCCGGATGTTCCCCTCCTGGAGGGGGCGGATCGGACCGCCATGGGTCAAATCGCCATTGATCAACTCGAAACGGAAGTGATCCTTTTGGATGATGGTATGCAGCATCGGACCTTGGCAAGAAATCTTGAAATCGTCCTCCTTGATGCGACCGATCCGTTTGGGGGTGGTTGGCTTTTACCTGCCGGCCTTTTGCGCGAACCCAAGTCGGCTCTCCGTCGGGGCCATGCGATTCTCCTGACCAATAGTGATCAGGTGGAGCCGACAGTTTTGGACCAGTTACACAAAAAGGTGGCTCAAATGGCCCCCAAGGCGGTGATTGCCCATGCCATTCACGAACCCAAAAATTGGATGGATGCCAATCTGCCGGGCGTGGATCTGCAATTGACTGAACGGCCGTTTGGTCCGGTTGCGATTGTGTGTGGCATTGGCAATCCTGAAGGCTTTGCCAGGACTCTGGAGCAGCTTGGCCTGAAGGTCACCCATCAAAGGCGATTTCCGGACCATCACGAATATTCCCTGGCAGACATAAAAGAGTTGGAAGCATGGGCAAAAAACCTGCCCGAAGGAACATGGCTGGCAACCACCCAAAAGGACATGGTCAAACTTCAAGTGGCGCAATTGGGTGGCCGCCAGTTGTTGGCACTAAAAATTGGGTTCAAGTTGACAATTGGTCGGGATCGGTTTTTGGCATTGATTGAATCGAAAGGTTTGGGTGGTTCCGATTATGTCAAGGAATTGGCCCCTGCCCCGCTTCGGCCGGAATTGGCTTTGGATGTTCCGCATTGGGACAAAAAGGTTCCGACCCTCAATCCTCAAACCCTTTCCGCCACGGGAGCCCAATGATGCCTAACCAGGATGATGGGTTTCCTCCTTTTGATCTGGCCGGATTAAAAACCTATTCCCTTGATTCAAGGGTTAGCAAAGTGTTTGCCGAGGACCTTGGAAAGCCGGTTTCACCCGATGCGACTGTTGGGGAATGGTTGGAGGCCCTACCCAATCAACTTGCCGGAAAATGGATAAAGCGGGCTGCGACGGTGTTGGCAACCGCCGCGGAAGCCAAAGCGACCGTGGTAGCAGCCATTGGCGGCCATGTGATCAAAACAGGATGTGGTCCGTATCTCATTCGCCTTATGGAAGAAGGGGTAATCGGGGCGGTTGCCATGAACGGCGCAACCGCAATCCACGATTATGAATTGGCCCTTGCCGGGAAGACTTCGGAGGATGTGGGTGCTTGTCTTTTGGCGGGAACTTTCGGCATGGCCCGTGAGGTTGCGGATGCCTATTCCCATGCCGCAAGGGAGGGTGCCAAAGGGGGCGGGCTTGGTAGGGCTTTTGGTGACCTCCTGGTCGACCAGGCCAACCGGGGGCTCCTTTCCCAACCCAAGGCCAGTGTTTTGCTTGCCGCAAGGAGGCTGGGCCTTCCTTTGACGATTCATGTTGCCATGGGGACGGACATTGTTCATATGCACCCCCAAGTGGGTGGGGCGGACTTGGGAGAGGCATCCCTCTTGGACTTTCGGCGGCTCTGCTCGGTGGTTGCCTCCATGAAAAACGGCGTCTGGTGGAACATTGGCAGTGCGGTCATCATGCCCGAAGTGTTTTTGAAGGCGGTGAGCGTGGTCCGCAACTTTGGCCACGATATTTCCGGATTGATCGCTATCAACCTGGACAAAGAGGCCAAATACCGGAGTATGGTAAATGTCCTTCAGCGTCCCGCTTCCGAAGGGATCGAGCTAACCGGACACCACGAGATCCTTTTGCCCCTTTTGTACCCTGCGATCCAATGGGCCAGGAGGCGATTGAACCCAACCGTTCCGGTTGAAAAGGTTTCCGATCCGGCCTCGTCAAGGAGTGCGGCATGAATTCCACCACGGACTCAGGTGCGGCAAGCCTCAGCGAGTTGTCGGTGCTCGTCCAAAGTTTGGGCAGCCCAAAGATCCTGGTTGTAGGCGACCTGATGCTCGATCGGTATGTCTGGGGAGATGCCTCACGCATTAGCCAGGAAGCCCCCGTAATCCTCCTCAAGGCCGATCGATCCGAAGAACGATTGGGTGGGGCGTCGAGTGTTGCCTCCCTGTTGGCGGCTCTGGGAGCCCGGGTGGATCTTTGTGGAATCACCGGGGAGGACGGAGCATCACACCGCGTCCGTTCCATTCTCGATGATTTGGGTATAGGGCATAAAAGCGTTTTCGCCGATCCCTCCCGCCCTACCACGGTGAAAGAGCGTTACATTGGCCGGGCCCAACATCGTCATCCCCAGCAGATGATTCGGGTGGACTACGAGGACTGCAAACCCATTCACAAAAACCTGGAGGAGCGGCTATTGGAAGCTGCCTTGGCAAGCCTTGAAGGGGTCGGTTGTGTCCAAATCAGTGATTATGACAAAGGTGTTTGCACTCCCGGCTTTTTGATCCCATTGATTCGGGAAGCACGCAGAAGGGGTATTCCCGTTTTGGCCGATCCGATCAGGGGAGGGGATTGGAACAAATACTCCGGTTCAAGTACCCTTACTCCCAATCGCCTGGAGGCAGGGCTTGCCGTTGGCCGAACCATTGAGACGGTAACCGATGCCTTGGCGGCAGGTGGGGAATTATTGGAAAAGTTTGGCCTCCAGGTTGGGATCGTGACCCTGGACAGGGATGGCATGGCCCTGGTTCGGCCCGATGGCAGGGCACATATTTTCCCGACCCGGCCGAGGCAGGTTTATGACATTACTGGTGCGGGCGACATGGTTATGGCGGTGTTGGGTATGGTATTGGCAACCGGGGCGGACTATCCCATGGCCATTCAGCTTGCCAATGTTGCAGGGGGCCTGGAGGTTGAAAAAATCGGGGTCCAACCCGTGACCATTGCCGAAATACTGAGTGACCTGCATACCAGTGGGGCCACCTTGCCAATTCGCGAAAATGGCCGGGGGAAAATCGCCCTGGAATCCGAAATTGGCCTACTCGTAAATGAAGCCAGGCAGATGGGCCGCCGGATTGTTTTCACCAATGGCTGTTTTGATCTGCTCCATGCCGGGCATGTCAGCTACCTTGCCGAGGCAAGGCGCCAGGGCGATTTTTTGGTGGTGGGACTCAATAGCGATGCATCGGTCCGTGGCCTCAAGGGACCTACCAGGCCCGTTCATCCGGAATGGGCCAGGGCAGCGGTTCTTGCCGGGCTGGAAGCGGTGGATATCGTCACCGTTTTTGGGGAAGCCACTCCCCTTTCGCTGATTCGCCGCATTCGTCCGGATGTGTTGGTCAAAGGTGCCGACTATCGACTTGAAGATGTGGTGGGCGGGGATTTTGTAACCAGTCTTGGGGGTCGGGTTCACCTTGCGCCCCTTGAACCAGGTTTGAGCACAACCCAAGCTCTTGAAAAAACAAGGACGGTTGAAAAAAATCCATTGGCTGGAATGGGAGGGAATGAAACGAGGGCTGGGGCTGCCTAGGGCATATTAAAACAGAAGTAGTAATTGGTTTTCAAAGGACAAAGGAGATTGAAGAAGTGGCGGAGCGGATTGTGGCTTTCCTCCCTGGCTGGATTGGCGACGCCGTGATGGCGACCCCTGCGCTTCGTTCACTCCGTGAACGATTTGCCACGGCAAGAATCCTGTGGGTTGCCAAATCAGGCGTTGCCGCCGCTCTTCAGGGATCTCCATGGAACGATGGAATCATCACCTCGGGTCCTGCAAGGGGATTGGCCAGGTTGGCGGAACCCCTGGCACTTGCCAGGATGGTTCGCACCCAACTGGGTGGAGCTCCCGATTTGGCCGTTTTGTTGTCCAACTCCATGCGTACGGGCCTTGCCGCCTGGTTATCTGGTGCAAATCGCCGGGTCGGCCAGGCACTTCATTCAAGGCGGTTGCTCCTAAGCCATCCCATTGAACCCAAACGGGACGATAGTGGAAAACTTTTTCCCACCCCGATCATCGAGGTTTACAACCAGATCGCCAGGGAATCGGGTTGTGCCGAACCCGGTTTGGCTATGGAACTGTTCACGACCCGAAATGATGAATCCGATGCGGTTAGTGCGTTGTCGGTGGCAGGGTTTCGGCCCGGCATTCGCATCGTGGGCCTCCATGCTGGGGCGGCTTTTGGGGCCGCAAAACTCTGGCCCATTGACCGCTTTGCCGAGGTGGCCCGCAAGCTGGCCTCGATGGGCTTTGGGGTAATCGTTCTGGGTGGCCCATTGGAGGCGGCCCAGGCAAGAAACCTTGTTACCCAAGCGGCCCATCCCATGGTCCGGGCCTTGGCGGAACCTGGGATGCCTCCCCTTTCCCTGGGGTTGGTAAAAGCGGTTATCCGCAGGTTGGCTCTGCTGTTGACCACAGATAGTGGGCCAAGGCACATGGCTTCGGCCTTCAATCGGCCGGTGGTAACCCTGTTTGGTCCAACGCATATTGCTTGGACGGAAACATGGCAGGAAAATGCCATTCATCTGGCCTCACCGGTTTCGTGTGGACCCTGTCAAATGCGCATTTGCCCCATGGGGCATCATGAGTGTATGAATAACATTGGCACAGGACTTGTCCTGGATGTTATCCGGCAGGTAATGGAGGGGATTACCCCCCTTCCTGCAAGGCCTGGCGTCACCGGGGTCAGGGCCTTTGACCCGCCGAGGATTGCCCTTGGAATGAAGGCACTTGCCGAAAGGAAATCGGCGTGATTTCTTCCTTGCTTCTCTTTTTGATTCTCTCCCTGATTGCCTTTCTGGCCTTTCGGGCCATGCCTTTGCAAAAGAGGGTGGTAATCGCTCCGGGTTGCCGGGACCGATCCCATCGTTATGGCCTTGTTCATGCAAAAGATTTTTTGGATCTTCCTTGTGTACGAATCGGGGGGCACCGCCGTCGCTTCGTGGCAAGGGTTGGCCTCCCCGCCGGCTTCCAGGGAAATCCGCCAATCAATATTCACGATCCCTGTTCCGGGGGGGCCTGTCCTGAGGCGGCCTGGCCAGGGGCACTTTTGAAAGTTGAGGAACGCCTCCCTTTTGCCAAAAAACTGGTCTCCCCGATTTGGAACCTCCTTGGGAAATCAGGGACCAGGCTTGAGGCCTCAAACCTCGAAATGGCGGCGCGGTATGGACTGGCTGCTCCTTCATGGATCGCTTACGGCGCCCACCGGGGACGCTCCTTTCTTTTAATCGCCGAAATCCCAGGGGCAATGCCTTTGGTGCAGGCGGCAACATCGCCCTACCGGGCATTGCGTTTCGCCCTCTGGATGGGAAAAACCCTGGCAAGGATGCACGCCCTTGGGGTTGTCCACGGAGACCTTTTTCTCAAACATGTTTTGTTTGATCCCGAAAAAGGGGAGCCTGTTTTTGTGGATTGGCAAAGGGCAAGGCTGGTAATGGCACCAACCCTTGCCGACCGCCTACGGGACCTTGCCGCCCTGGTGTTTTCCCTACCCAAAGCCTTTGAACCCTTTCATTCGCACACAATGTCTTCCCGGGTTGGCAAATTGATCCTGGACCATGCCCTTGGTGCCTACCTCCGGGAAGCGGAAAAATACCCTAATCCTGGGGCAATGCTACCCGGGTTTTCAATCCTATGCAAACTTGTCGAACGGGAGGTTGGCCAACTCTCGGCAAGGCACGGACCCCGGGGTAGCCAGTCCCAACAAGGACACCGCCCAGGCCATGACTGGGTGGTGGCCAACCGCCCAGACTGTCGCCATTTTGCCTGGACCACCCTTGGGATTGAGAAAACCGGGTTGGTGGAAAGCTCGATGGAATGGATGGGTCGTAGTGCCCAAAGGCTTTCGGAAAAAGGTCGAGCCAGGGGAATTGGGTGGGTCCGTGGCGGGGATGGCCACATAGTGACAGGCATTGCCTGGTGGCAGGAAAAACAAACCTCATGGACCTTTCGGTTGGGACATCGTTCCACCGCCCCTGAAATTGCCTTGGCAGGGAGGCTGTTCCACCTGGATAACCTTGGTATCGAGGTTTCCAAAGTCTTGGCCCGTGGCGTTTTCCTTTTTCCCGGACCGAAAAAAAACCGCCTCCATTTTCTTGTCTTTCAACCACCAAGGCAGGGGATGGGGATTGGGCTTTGGCTTCGAAAGACAGCATTTCAACCAGGGTCACGCCGGAAGGCAATCATGGAGGGAATGGGTAGGTCGTTGGCCCAACTTCATGCCAGGGGAGTCCATCTTTTCACGACTCATGGAGTCAAAAAAAGACCTAATGGATTATTGGTCCCTTTCAGCATCCAACCCGGGCGGTCGAAAGTGTGGCTTCAGTGTCCTTCGGAATGTACCTTTCAGGGAAAAAATCTGGTAGGAAGCCGTGAGGCATGGGCCGACCTTGGCTGCCTTATCAGGAGGCTCATTGGCTTGGGTGCCTCCCCTTTGGAGACTTCCTGGCTTCAGCAGGAGTACCTCACCTCTGCCCTTCCGGAGACGCGTAAAACGGAACTCTTTTTCGAGGTTGAAAAATCCAAACCCATTCTGGTTTCGGCCATGGCCTCTTTGGGAGACTCCAAAACCTGGAAATCCCTCCAAAAGGAAGGAATCGGGCCGGGACCGCGGGGGTCCTTGCGGAATGAGCCTTCGTTTTTGGATCAAAGCCGGTCCTTGCCTCCCATTCAAAAGGGCCGTCGTACCTGGGCAGACGATGAGTGGGTCCGGTTTGTCGGTCCAAACTGGGCCGATTCGATCATGGACATTAAACTCACGGATCGATTTCACGCAAAACAGGGCCGCTCCGTAGGGCGCTGGGAAATACCGGGTCCGGAAAAAACCGGAGAAAAGCTCATTGTTTATCTGAAACGCCACAACATTCTTCCCATGCTCGATGGACTGCTGGCCCGTTTGATTGCCCGGTGGCCAAGGTCGCCCGCTCTCCAGGAATGGCAACATTTAAGGTGGGCTTTGGAATTGGGAATTCCAGTCCCCCGGGGGCTTGCGGTTGCCGAATTTCATGGACCAGGCACCCGGTTGCAAAGCTGTTTGGTGGTTGCCGAGCTTACCGGGATGATCCCTTTGCACGAGGCTTTGCCATTGGCTTGTCAACGGATGGAGCAGGAAAGGTTCCACCATTGGAAACGGGGGCTGTTACGGGAAATGGCTCGTATTGCAAGGCTTTTGCATGACCGCTGCTATTTTCATAAGGATTTTTATCTTTGTCATTTCTACATCAGGGAATCCGATACTTGGCGCATCCCTGCTTCGTGGTTTAACCAGGTGGTATTAATCGACCTGCACCGGTTGGCAAGCCATCGCCTTTTTTGGCCCATTTACCAGATAAAGGACCTGGCCCAGTTACTTTTTTCCTCGGAGGTAACGGGTGTTTGTGCGAAGGACAGGATCGCCTTCTGGAGGGCCTATCAGGGATTGGCAACCGGGGATGGGCACGGCCAGGGGTGGTATCAACGGATCGTGGCCAGAATCATTCGCTGGAAATGGCAACGGTATCGCCACCACAATTTGAAGCTGGACCATGGGGTGCGTCGTGCCGCGTAATCGTTTTCGGGGCTCCCAACTCAAGGTATGGACCCCAATTTCCGATAAAGGAGGGGTACTTGTTGCCTTGGGGTTCTCCTGGGTGGTTGATGAATGGATCCGGGCCAGGCCAAAGGAGTTGTCCGTCCCTTTGGGGATGAACCTATGAACATTGCCTTTTGCTATGAAAGTGTGCTCCCGGAACGGGGAGGCTGTGAAACCTATATTGCCGCCTTGGCACACCGACTGGTTGCCGATGGTCACAAAGTTCATCTGTACGCCTCCCGTTGGGATGCCGCCAAACTTCCCGCCAAACTCACCTACCACGCTCTTCCCATTCCCTCCTGGCCCAGGTTTTTAAGGCCGTGGCGCTTTGGAAGTGCGGTGTTAAACGCCCTTGAGGGGCATGACCACGATATTACCGTGGGTTTTGACAAGACTTGGGGATTGGATATTATTTACCCCCAGGGGGGGCTTTTTGCCGCAAGTGCCCATCAAAACCTTTTGAAAATTGCCAATCCGGTCCAACGCAAGATCATGGCTTTTCTCAAACAGTTCGACCTGGCCCATTTTTCCTTTACTTCCCTTGAACGGCGCCAATACCTTGGCAATCACAAAAGCATCATCATCGCCATAAGCGACATGGTTCGGCAACATTTCCAAACCTATTACAAAATCTCCTCCACCGACCTTCGCATGGTTCGGATCGCTTTCAATCCCGACCGGTTCGTGGAGAAGGATCGGCCCAAAAGGAGGATGGATTGGAGAACCGCCTGGAACCTTGCCCCAGAGGATAATGTGGGACTTTTTTGTGGCATGAATTACCGGCTCAAGGGACTGGAACCGCTTCTGCATGCGGTAAAACTCATGCCCGAGACCCCAAAATTTCGGCTGGTGGTGGTGGGTTCGCCAAAAACTACCGCTTTCGAACGACTGGCCAAAAAACTGGGGATTTCAGACAAGGTTCGCTTTGTCGGTTATCAGGCCGATATGCGCAATGGCTATTTTGCCGCCGACTTTTTTATCCATCCCACCTTTTACGACCCTTGCTCCCATGTGATAACAGAGGCCATGGCCTGTGGCCTTCCCGTGATCACCTCAAAATACAACGGTGCCTCGGAATTGATGACTCCCCCAAACGAGGGATTCATTGTCGACAACCCGCACGACCATCAGAAACTTGCCGATTGCATGGTCCATTTCCTTGATCCGGCAAAACGCCTTGCGGCCGGCCAGGCGGGGAGGCGGACGGCCCAAAGTTGGACTTTTGATCATCATTATCGCCAAATGCTGGAAGTATTCCGGGAAGGTGCTCAACGCCGTCGCCAAGCCGCTTGACCACCTCTTGGTGTTCAGCGGGCCAACGCCCCAGGAACCCTGGGCATCTTCAATTAACACCCTGGGGTGGGTGTGTCGTTTACCCCTGATAAGATAGGTCGGACTTTCAGCCCTTGGTGGCATTGGGACTAGTAACCTGGGGCGTTGCCCCAGGCTGTTAGGGTGCCACGCCCTTGGCGTTGAAAACAGGGTGGGTTGAGTGCAGGAAGGTGGCATTGCATTCTCATTTGTTGCCTGACAATACCGATCTGGCCGAAACTTGCCATGGCTTTTCTGCGGACCAACGGCCCGACCAATATCAGCCTGGGGCAACGGCTCAGGATTCGGACCGACCAAAAATCCAAGGGCTGAAAGCCCGGTTCAATGGCCATGGTATCTCGAAACCCTTGAATCCTACCAATGCAATGGCTGTTGTGCGGGCCAACGACCCAGGTCCCCATTGCGTAAGGTGGGATCATGAATTCCCCTCCATGGAGGGGTGGCAGGCGAAGCCTGACGGGGTGGTTCCATACAAAAACACAAAAACCTACTTTAAAGATATATTGCAGGGTTAGAAAGTTGTTGTGGCAACCTCTCGGAACCACCCCGCCCTGCCGGGCACCCCTCCATGGAGAGGAATAAAACCACCCCGCCCTGCCGGGCACCCCTCCATGGAGAGGAATAAAACCACCCCGCCTGTTTTCCTACAACGCCAAGTTCCCCGCTTTTTCCCGAAGGGCCTCCTACAACCCGGCATCGGAAAGCAATATTTCCAGCAACCCCGCCCGGATCGAGTCCGACATGAATTCCCCTCCATGGAGGGGTGGCAGGCGAAGCCTGACGGGGTGGTCCCATACAAAAACACAAAAACCTACTTTAAAGATATATTGCAGGGTTAGAAAGTTGTTGTGGCAACCTCTCGGAACCACCCCGCCCTGCCGGGCACCCCTCCATGGAGGGGAATAAAACCACCCCGCCTGTTTTCCTACAACGCCAAGTCCCCCGCTTTTTCCCGAAGGGCCTCATACAACCCGGCATCGGAAAGCAATATTTCCAGCAACCCCGCCCGGATCGAGTCCGAATTGAGGGCCTGACTGCTCATGGTATTGTGGGCATCCAGCGCCCCCATGATCGCATTCAACAACTCCCGGGAAAGGTCAGGCGAGCTGGCAAACTGCTCCTTGGTGTTGCTGGACGCCTGCTGGGCCAGGGTGTGCGATTCCAGCAGCTTTCCCTTCAACACGCTGTTGACATAGACCAACTTGTCCTGGTCGGATAACTCCCCGGAAAAGAGATCGTTGACCTTCTCGATGATCTCCCGCAAAAGGGCCTTTTCCTTTTCCCGGACGCTGCCACTGCCCGCATCGGTGATCGGAGCCAAGGGGGATTGCTCCCCCTCCTTCAAATTCATCCCCTGCTTCCCCTGGTTTTTCAGGGTGTGATGGGTCAACACCACCCGGGAAAGGTCAATCCCCTCCCGCTCGCGGCCAAACTCCAGAAGCGGAATCAACACCTTGTAAAACAGGGCCCGCTTTTCGATCGCCGTATTCCCATAATCAAATATCTGACTCAAAAAAGTGTACAACCGGACAAAGGTAGCCATGTCGGTCTTGAAAAGGACCAAGGCATCCAGCTCGTCTTTTGCCGTTGCCTCCGCTTGGGTATTCCCCGCTTCCCGTGCCCCCAGCAAGGCTTCCCGGGCCTGTTTGTACCGCACCATCAACCGGTTAAGGACAGGCTCAATCGCCCCCACCAAATCCCCCTGCCTGGCACCCGGTTTCCTTTGAACCCCCACCACCCGATCCACCTCAAAGTCATCGTAATACCCCGCCCCATCCAGCTTCGCCCGCAGGTTGAGGACCAGGGTGGGATTGGTCGTGGACACCAGTTCCGCCGTATCGTAGTAGGTCTTGAATGCGGTCAGGACTTCCTCGGATTCATTGACAAAGTCGAGGACAAAAGTGGTTTCCTTGCCCGGATACGCCCGGTTGAGCCGGGATAGCGTCTGCACCGCCTGGATCCCCGCCAACCGCTTGTCCACATACATCCCGCACAAAAGAGGCTGGTCAAACCCCGTCTGAAACTTGTTGGCCACCAAAAGGATCTGATATTCCTCCCCCATGAAAGCAGTCCGTATATCCCTCCCCTTCAGATTCGGGTTAAGCTCCTTGGAGGTCTCCTTGAACGGTTCCGGGCCCGATTCCTTGTCCAACACCTCTCCCGAAAAAGCAACCACCGTCCCAATCGTGTACCCCTTGTTGCGAATGTATTTCTCGATTGATAATTGCCACCGCACCGCCTCAAGCCGACTTGCCACCACCACCATCGCCTTGGCCCGGCCTCCCAATATAAGGTGGACCCCAAATGCTGGACAAAAAACGGGGTCAGCTAAGCTTTGAAATTCCCCCTGTTGAATCTTTCAATCCGTTAACCAAGCATGATTTTTCGGCACCGGACCCCTCACCAAAAGTGGGGGTTCGTGACGAAA
>SYLG01000066.1 GCA_005808665.1 Planctomycetia bacterium
AATAGGGCCTAATGAATTCCCCTCCATGGAGGGGTGGTCGCGCAAAACACAAACGCTTACTTTTGATTTTTTGCATGATTTGGATGGAGTGGGAGTCACTTTACGAACCACCCCGCCCTGACGGGCACCCCTCCCAAGGAGGGGACTTTGGATCTTTGTTCGGTCAGATACCTGGGGCGTTGCCCCAGGTACCCATTTGCAAAACCAACAAGGGATGAAATCCCGACCTGCGTAATAGGGCCTAATGAATTCCCCTCTTTGGAGGGGTGGCAGGCGAAGCCTGACGGGGTGGTCCCGCAAAACACAAACGCCTACTTTTGATTTTTTGCATGATTTGGATGGAGTGGGAGTCACTTGCAGAACCACCCCGCCCTGACGGGCACCCCTCCCAAGGAGGGGAATTTGGATCTTTGTCCGGTCACATTCCTGGGGCGTTGCCCCAGGCTGGTATGAATCGGGCCTTTGGCCCGCAAAATCACCAACGGCAAAGAATTGATTCAACGCATCCGTGGCACATTGCAAAGGACAACGCCATGATTTGACCCAATCGTAATAGCCCGGCCATCGAATGAATTGCCATGCCACCGCATGATTTCAACGCCAACGGCGTGGCACCCTACCAGAAGGCTTTTGTAGGGTTTTTCCTAAGCCTGCTATTGAGTTGGCCCCGGCGATGGTTTCGCCGGTTTTTTCGCCCCGTTTTCTTCCAGATGAACCTCGGTCAGGGATCGTTCCAACTGGGTTGCAGACCAAAGGGATCGTGGTTTGAACCCCGCAAGCATGGCGAGCCAACCCTCCGGAAACCTTTCCAGCCTGGTGTTTTGCCAGGTTGCCTGGTCGTTGAAATAGCCCCGGGCCAAGGCGATCCGATCCTCGGTGTTGGAAAGCTCCCTGTTCATTTTGGCAAAGTTATCCACCGATTGGAGATTGGGATAGGCTTCGACCAATAGTTTTATGGGACCAGCCAAACCAACCACGCCCGAGCCCGAGCCGGTTTTGGCCTGTTGACGCAAGGCACCAAGCGTTTTTTGAACCAGCATCTCGTGTCCTTTGATGGCCTCGACCGTGCGAATGAGCTGGGGGATCAGATCTGCCCTTCGTTTGAGTTCAATATCGACAAGGGACCAGGCCCGGTTGGTCCGATTGCGAAGGTCAACAAGGCTGTTGTACACCTGCAGGAACCAGGCGAGGAAAAGCCCCACGCCAAAGATTCCCACCGGGACGAACCAGCCTGGCCAGGCCTGGCCGGCGGGTGTTTGACGCAGTCCCAAGTCCCGGATGACCCAGCCCAGGACGATAAATACGAGACCAAAGAAGGCCCAAAAGAAAAGGCTCCAACTCCGGCCACGGAGAATCTGGGCTTCTGACCGGGTGGAGATCAAAAACATCGGGGCGTTTTTGTCGGCGGCAATTTCCGGAGCGACGATGTCTTGCCTTTCCCGGGCCTGTCCCACGACAAACAGGGGGGCGTGCAAGACAATCGCCTCCTCAAAAAACCGTCTGCTGAAAGTGGAATCGGGCACATGGAAGACCGGGCCTACCCCATAGTACAGGGGATCGGCAATGCCACAGGTGTGATCGTATACAGAGGTCATTTCCAACCTGGCGCCCTGGGGGTCTATCCTTAAAACGCCGGTCTCATCTTGCAGGTAGAATTTTTGCAGGTCGCTCCCCCCTGCGACCCTGGTCCAACCCGACTCGGTACGAGTGCGTGTTTGGGATTTCCCTTCGGAATCGGTGTAGTTTTCGGTGACGGTACGCAACCAATGTTCATCGACTCCCCAATCGAAGCCGACACACCTTTCCCTTGCGAGATGACTTTCGAGGGGGCCTTCCGACTCCGCTGTTCCCTTGACCTCTACCAAACCGATGAAGACTCCCCGGATTTTTGAGGTGGGAAGGTCCTCCAGAAGCCGGCGCTGTTTGAGCGAGCGCATCCAACCCAGGAGCATCAACCCCGCCAGGAGAATGCCTCCAAAAGGGACCCAAAATTCGGCAGGATGGTCCATCATGAACTCCCTGGGGCATCCGCTTTCCAACCGGTGATGCCGGCCAGGCCCACACCACCCAGACACGCGGTGGCCATATGGCCATCGGAAATGCGGAAGATCCCGGGGTAATCGTCGGCCCAGGGGAGGTTGGCCGCGGGCATATATTGCCTGGCATTGGATTCGATGGCACTGATTCCCTTGACCCAGGCGGCAAGCGAAGCGGAATGAAGGAGTGAGGCGCCGGGACAAGTAAGGTCCTGGACACACAGGAACATTCCGTGCTTGCGGGCGGCGGCGGCCATCAAGAGCGATTGGCTTTGGCCCTTGCACGCCTTAAGGGCAGCCCCGGTGTACCCCATTTCCCTGGCCAGCAGAAGCGTCTCAAGGTCCAATAGCGATTCGTCTATGACGACCGGAATCTGGGCCGAGGCACGGTGCATGGTATTGGCCTGGTCGCTTTTGAGGTCTCTTTTGGTGGGTTGTTCGATGTAGGCAATGCGGTTAAAAGCACTGGGGGAATTTTCCCCGAGTTTGGCCAGGAATTCGAGCAAACTGTCCTCATGGGGAACCCGTTCATTGAAATCGAGGGAATAGCGCCAATGACTTACCTTTTTCATGGGCATGACCCGTTGGGCAATCTCCTCAATGCGTAAGACCCTTTTTACATCCCAGGCAATATCATCGCCATTGAGTTTGATTTTCAGATGGCTAAGGCCGTCACGGGGAATCCATTCCTCAAGGGTTTCGGGCCACCCATCGCCCACGGGTTTTTGCAAATCGGAGGCATCGAGGGGATCCAGGGCCCCGACCAGGTGATACATGGGAAGGCGGGGTTCCGGGAGGGGTTTCAACTGTTCGTCGAGGCGAATCCCCGAGTATTCCGCTCCCAAAAAGGCGCCAAGATCCTCTCCCAGAAACTCCGGCCCGTAACAGGACCAGACAGGCTTGTCAAACAGCTTGCCATAGGCATCGTGCAATGCCGCATCAAAAGGACTGGCGGCCACGAGCGAGGCAAGGTGGGGGACTGGCTCTCCCAGCTGGAGATCCTTTCCTATGGCATCGCCGGCGGCGAAAAGCAGGGGTTCAAGGTCCATGGTGAGCCGGATGGGATGGGCCGCACATTGCGAGGTGCGATAGATTTCCGCGGCATGGTCCGCAATGGACAACATGGCCTTCATGGTCTGATCGTAGGAGAGTCGCCTGGAAGGAAAGCTCCAGACATTTCCCAGAGGCATCGAGCCAAGGCCCCGGGCCCTTCGCCCATCAGGCCCCTCAATGGTCACCTCGGCGTTCAAAAGGGTGGCACGGTCCAGGGCCACCCCGCCAAACTTGATCGGGGTGCGGTAGGCAAAATCCATGGTATGGTGATGGACATCAACAATTTTGACCGCCTTGCCAACCATGAATGGACCACCTTTTTGCCAGGGTGATTGTTATTTTTTGGGGGAATCTTTACCTGGTTTGGGCTCGGGAGGAGTGGTCGAATTGGGTCCCGCCTTTGGGATGGGAGCGATGCGATCCAGTTCAGCGGCCAGGGAAGATTGAAATGCCTTTCCGTCCAAAGGGTCCTTGAGCGTAAGGACCTTTTCCACTTTTCCATCCTTTGCAAGGACGGCAAAAAGGTCTGCCTTGCCACTTAGCCGAAACGCGGGTGGTCCCAACTGGTCTTCAAAAGTGCCCACCGGAAGCTTGCGAATGCCGGTCGCATCGGCCCAACGGAGAATCGGGGCATCCAGTTCTTCCTGATGGGGGTAGCAAAAGGTCATCCAGGCAGCCAATTGGGTTCGTTTTGCCAATTCAGAGTCCAGGAATTTGGCAAGCTGGCTGACTTCGGGGGAGACCCATTTTTCGTTGTTTTTTGGATCTTTGGCGGGGACGAAGAAGATCACCACCGGCTTTTCGAGGGATTCGCAGACATAGCAATGGGAACGGCCCCGTTGTTCTCCCAGGGAGAGGAGAAAGGAGTAAGGAGGGAGTTTGGTACCCACCGGAATGCCGGGGTTTTGCGAAAGACAGGGGATCAGGGCAATAAAGGCCAACATGGCAATCATTTGCATCCTTTGGCCGTTTAGGCAACCTGGGTGCCGGATTCGTCGGCCAACCCCACCTTGTTTCCTTTACCCTTGGCAGGGTATTGTCCCGACTGAATCAACACCCTCCTGTCCTATGTGGTTAGGGGGCAATACTCAAGGAGGCAAGGATGCCTCGAATCCTGAGTCCATGGACTTCGGACTCCGCGGGCGGCCGTGGTGGGCCGGAGATTCTTCGTTTTGGCAAAGAAATCCTTCTTGCCGAGGCCAATGCCTTGCGATTGGTGGCGGACCGGTTGGATGACCGGTTTGAATTTGCCGTGGAAATGGTTTTGGGAACGATCCAAATGGGCACGGGCCGGGTCCTTACCAGTGGGGTGGGAAAGTCGGCCGATGTTGCCCGAAAAATCACAGGCACTCTCAATTCCACTGGCACCCGCTCGACTTTTCTCGACCCGGTACAGGCTCTTCATGGCGATTTGGGCCTGGTTCACCCCCATGATATTGCGATGCTTTTTTCCCACAGCGGGGAAACCGAGGAGATTGTCAGGCTATTGAGCCCCCTTTCAGACCTCTGCTCCGCCATCCTTGCGATCACGGGAAATGGGGGTTCCACCCTGGCGGTGCGATCGGAATTGGCCTTGGTGTATGGACCGCTTGACGAGGTTTGCCCTTTGGGTTTGGCCCCTAGTGCCAGTACGACCGCGATGTTGGCCCTTGGGGATGCGGTTGCGTTTTCGGTGAGTCGGGCCCGGGGTTTTGGCCCGGAAGATTTCGCACGGTACCACCCGGCCGGGTCGCTTGGAAAAAAACTGGCCCGGGTCGAGCAGATGATGCGCCAAGGGCCGGATTGCCGGATTGCCCCGGAAACAAGCACCATCCGCGAAGTCATGGTCCAGGGGAAAGCCAAAGGACGCCGTACCGGTGCGGTGATATTGACGGATTCCAGCGGGGTTCTTTGTGGCATCTTCACCGACAGTGATTTTGCCCGGCTGATCGCCAGGCAAGGGGAAGAATGGCTCGACCGGCCTGTTCATGAGGCGATGACAAAAACGCCGCTTGTAGCCAAGGCTGGAAGCCGGGTGGGTGAGGCGATGCAGCTCATGTCGGACCGGAAAATCAGTGAACTTCCGGTGGTCGATGCCAACCACAGGCCACTGGGAATCCTGGATATTACGGACCTGATCGACATTGCCGGGGCCGCAGCCAAGTCCAGGGCAGCATAAAGGAAAAACAAGATCTTTCATGACTCCCTTGGCAACCCTGTGCCGGAAGATCCGGCTGCTGGTCCTCGATGTGGATGGCGTCCTTACCCAGGGACACCTGATGCCGGCCGTAGGCACCCTCCACCATGAAACCAAGTGGTTTCATGTCCGGGATGGTTTGGCCCTCAGGGTCTGGCAGGATGCTGGTGGGGAAGTGGCGGTCATTACGGGACGCGGCGGAGATTTGGTGGTGGCACGGTGCAGGGAACTTGGGATAACCCGGCTCATTCAGGGTGCCAACCCCAAAACACCGGCGTTTTTGCAACTCCTGGCCGAGACCAACACGCCCCCCGAGGCTGTGTGTGCCATGGGCGACGATTTGGCCGATTTGCCCCTTTTGCGGTGCGCCGGGCTGGGTGTGGCGGTGGCAGATGCCTGTCTCGATGCCAGGCTGGCGGCCAAAATCACCACCCGGCTGGGAGGCGGAATGGGGGCGGTGCGCGAGGTCGTGGAATTGATCATGAGGGAAAGGGGAACCTGGCCTACCGCTTAGCCCTTTTTGGCTTGGCAAACAGGACCGATTCCTTTTTAGGAGGACTGGATACGCCGTGTGGACTCCGCGCAGGATAGCGATGCTCTTTGTACTGTTCGTCATGGCTTCGACGGCGTACACGGGCTATGCCATGATCCTTGGCCAGATCGACGGCTTGCCTCCCCTGCCCACCGCACTTTTGCCCCGGGACAAAGAGACGCTTCCTCCCTTGCCTCCCCGCCCCGCATCCAGGGTGGTTGCCAAGTTGCAACAAGCCTTTGGACAAGAATGCCCGGAAGCCCATCGCCAATTCAAAATTGAACTTTCCAGCCGCAACATGGTTTTGGCCTGGGACCACTTCCAGATCGAGCCCGATGGCAGGGTTTGCCTTACTCCCATCAGCGTCGCCATCCTCGAAAAGGACAAAGGAGATGGCCGAGGTCCTGAAATCAACAGCATCCGGGGTCAGGCGGCCTATTTGCGTTTCGACCGGCCGGTAACCCAAATTGCCGACATTGGTTCCCGGAAGATTCTGGGGGGGGAAATCCTGGGAAATGTCGAGGTAGTCAACAACCGGAGAACCGCGGCGAGGGACGATGATATTGTGTTGTATGTGCCCCAGGGGCCGGTCCACTATAGCGAACCCAAAAAACTTATCTGGACAGACGATTCGATTCACCTTTCCGACCACCAGAGCAAACCCAAGCCCACAGAGGTTCGTGGCAAGGGCCTTCAAATTGAGCTGTTGGCCGAATCCAAGCCGGTGGCCAAGGGGGGACAAGCCACCACCAAACCCAGGCAGGATGTGGTAACCGGGGTCAGGCGCATCAAACTCAACTCGGCGGTTTCCATGCACATCCATGTTGCCGACGATGCGGGATTCATGGCGAAAGGCCCATCGGCAGGCAAGAAACCGGGAACCGGCTCCAAGGCTCATGTAGCCATCAAAACCCATGGCACCTTTGATTATGTTTTTGGACCCGATTCGGACATCGCCACTTTTCTTGCGCCCAAACTTGGTCCCAATTCCCTTACCCCCGCCGATGTCACCCTTACCAAACTTCATGATGATGTTGGTGCCGTCGATCAGCTCGTTTGTGAAAAACTCGTCCTTACCTTGCGGAAGCGGGGGCCACGAACCGCCCTTCCCGAAAAACTCCCTACCGGTCCGGACCAAGCCATCGAGATCACCACTGCCCTTGCCACCGGCAAGGAGATCATCATTACTTCGGATGCGGAAAAACTCGAGGCCCACGCCAATGAACTGACCTTTGACAACCGCACGGGCAAAACCACCCTCAAGGGCGAACCCAACATGGTTGCCCTCATAGACGGCAATACGATCTCCACCAAAACCCTTGAAATCACCCATCCCCGTGAGGCCCAACCGGTGGGAAAACCCCAACCGGGACCAACCATCCATGCACCCGGCCCGGGCACCATTGAACTTCGGGTCGATAACAAAGTGGGTGAAAAAGGCGGGGACAAGCAAAAAAACGATAAAAAAGACCCCATTCAGGCAAAAGGGAAGACCCGTGCCGAGTGGAGCAAAAACCTATCTACCTCAACCGATGCGGAAAACGGCATGGACCTGCTTACCTTCCAGGGGAAGGCCAGGTTCTTTGATGAGGGTCAAAGCCTTCAGGCAGATACCCTCAAACTTTGGATCGGCGATGCCAAGGCGCCCTTAACTCCCGGAACACCCAAACCAAAGGCCGATGGTCCTGGTCCCGCTCTTGCCACTTCGAATAAAACCAACCCGGAAGTTTCCCCCGCAAACAAACCAAAAGGCAAAAAAGAGATCCAGCGACTCGAAGCCATCGGTTCGGTCATTGCCAAAAGCCGTGAACTGCTTATTCAGGACACAGGAAGGCTTCTGATCTGGTTCCTCGATCCGCCACCAAATCCCCAAAAGGGCGAAGCCGTACCGTTGCCCGGGGCAGGGAAAGCCTTGCCTGGCGTCGCCAACCAAGGGGCCCTTGCCCCGAAAAATCCAGCCTCTAACCGGGGACCAGCCCTTGCTCCCGAGTCCAGGAATGACAAGCCTATCGAGATCTCGGCCAGGTCCATTGAGACTTGGGTCAATCGCCTCGATAACAAGGTGCAACTGGATCGCATCCGTACCGAAGGTCAGGTGGTCGTCCGTCAGGAATCCCCCAAACCCGGGGACAAGGGTGTCGATATTCGCGGGGAAACGCTGCAATTGTTCTGGTCCGAATGGGGAAGCAAACTCATTGTCGGAGGCGACCTTGCCCAACTCCGGATGGACCGGATTTTGATCGTGGGACCCGAAATTACCATTGATCAACTCACCAACAAGGTTTGGGTGGATGGCATCGGGGCGATGCAGATGGACAGTGCTACCACGCTTCAGGGGGTAAAACTCGCCAAAGCGATCCCTTTTGAGGTCCATTGGTCCAAGTCGATGCTTTTTTCCGGCAAACACGCCGAGTTTACCGGCGACATCCAGGCCGAACAGGAAGAATCCAGACTAGCCAGCCAGGGGCTTCAGGTCTTTTTTGATACCCCCATTTCCCTGAAGGAAGGGACCAAACGGGACGCCTCCCCCAAGGTCGAGCATATCGTTTGCGATCGCCAGGTCCGGGTCGAGGAAACCATTCGCGAAAAGGACAAGTTGGTCCGCTTCCAAAGGATCGTGGCGGTAACCCTTTCGATGAATCGTCTGGAAAGGGAGGACCAGATTGGGTCCCCGCGCCCGCCTCCAACACCCACCCATCCGGCCCCCACCCGTGAAGCCAACGAGGTTAGGGCCACAGGCCCGGGCGAGGTCCGCATCCTTCAGAGGGGGGGAAACGATCCGTTCGAAACAAAACCCCCCGCCCCTGGGCAACCCGTTTCGGCAAATGGCCCCAAACCTGCCTCACAAAAACCTGGGGAGGAGGCCCAACTCAAGATGACCCACATCAGCTTCCTGAGGAGTATGTATGCCAACAACCGCTCCAACACGGCGACCTTCCTGGAGGAGGTTCGGGTCCTCCATTTTCCTTGTGAAGATCCCAATGTGGAGGTGGAGCTTGAAAATGTGTTGGACCGACTTCCCCCGGGGGCGATCTTTTTGCGTTGCGACCGGCTGGATGCTTTGAGCCGTGGTGAGGGGAAATCGGCTCGTCAGGATATGCGGGCCCGGGGTCGGGTCACAGTCCAGGCAAGGGAGTTTTCTGGCCGGGCCGAAATGGTCACCTATGAAGATGCCAAGGAGCAAGTGATTTTTCACGGTTCCGAAGGGGCCCCGGCCGTTTTGCTTCGCCAAGTCCGGGTAGGCGCACCCCCGGAAGAGATCCGGGCCCGCAAAATCACCTATTCCCGGGGAACCGGTCAATTCAAGATCGATGATGGGCAATGGCTTGGAGGGGGCACCTAACCCCCTTATTAGGTTACAGCTGGGGCATTTACCACCCCGTCTCCCAACCCGGAAAGATCGCCCCCAAATCTGTTTATTGGGCACATTTGGCGCTAAATCCTGGTTTTGGCCTATTTCCTGGCCCGTTACCGCCCGTAACCCAGCCATCCAAGGATAAATGGACTGGGCAAGGGACAAAAAGGGTGCTATAATTTTCCTCTTAAGCAGCATTGAGCCTTTTTAGGCTGGAGATTTGATTATGCCTCGTAAGCGTTCCTTGACCAAAGCGTCCAAAAAGGCCCGATTAGCCATTAAAGTGGCCCGCCGGAATGGCAATAAACCCAAGCTGGGCATTCCTCAACTCAAAAAACCAAACGCCCTTTAACGACCGCCTTTTCTCCTGGGGCCATTCTGGCCCCATTCCATGCCCTTTTGTCGATTGGCATCCTGCCCCCCCTTTGGGCTTGGCATCAGGTGCTGTTCTCTCGTAGGTTGGCTGGGGTATTTCCTGCCCTGGAGGCCCGTTCATGAATCGTTTTTTGCCTTATTTTCGCCCTTTTCAGGGCCTGATCCTGTTTGGGTTGGTCCTTGGTCCGATCGGTTTCACCCTGGCGGTGAACGGACAGGAGGATCCCGCCCAAAAAGCCAAAACCGCCACCAACGGGTTTACCCTTCCCAAACTCTTTTCCTTTGCCAAAGAGGGAGAGAAAAAAACCACCCCCTTTCCCGGGGTCGAACATATCGAACGGACCACGAACACCCCAAGGCAACTCACCCAACATCTGATTTTCCTCGATCCCAAAACCCCAAACCTCCGCATCCTTTCCACCCGCCCGGAACGGGAAGGAAATCATCCGCCTGGGACCACCAAATTGGAGACCACCCGGGCTTTCCTGGAGCGGACCAAGGCCCACATTGCCATCAATGCCAACTTTTTTGATAACGGCACTGAAGCGAAAAAAAAGGGCATCACCCGATTGTTGGGTTTGGCCATGTCCGAGGGGAACTTTGTCTCCCCATGGAGTGCCGATAATTCCCAATTCATGGATGCCATTCACTTTTCCCCACAGGGGGACATTCGTTTTCTGGAACGCCCGACAGACATTGGCGATGGCTATGCCACGCTACCTGCCACGGACCTGTATACGGCGGTAACGGGTCATGCCCGGTTGCTCCGGGCCGGAGTGATTGCCGTAAAACCTGGGGCCGATCCCAACAAGGACCTCAACCCCCGAACCGCCATTGGCCAGCACCGTGACGGGCGCCTTGTTCTTTTTGTGGTGGATGGACGAAGGCCTGGAGGCAGCCTGGGAATGGCCACCCACGAAGTGGCCCAATTCCTCCGGGATAGGGATGTGGTGGATGCCATCCAACTCGATGGAGGCGGCAGTACCACCCTGGCCCTGGGAGATGGCAAAGGCAAAGGGCGGGTGATCAACAAACCCTCGGACTTTACTGAACGAAAGGTCGGGAACAATTTAGCCTTCTCCTTTGGGAAGGAGTAACCCAATCCCGGGCCCATTTTCCCGATCCAAATGCGGTTCAGGTCCCCCGGGATTCTTCGCTGACAGGAACCACCGGGTCGGCGGTTTCGCCATGTCCTGAGTTTTTGGATAGCAAATTGAGCACAAGCACACCAGCAACAATCAGGGCAAACCCAACCCAGCCCCAGGCGTCCACCCGTTCTCCGTTAAAGACCCAAGCCAACACGACGATAAAAACCAAACCCAGTCCCGACCAAAGAGCATAGGCCACCCCGGTGGGAATCTTCTGTACTGTAAGTGTAAGAAAAAAAATCGCAGAGCCGTAGCCTGCGATTACCAGCAAAGTAGGACCAAGGCGGGTGAAACCGGTACTGGCTTTAAGGGCCGTGGTTCCAATCACCTCGGACAGGATGGCAAGAAAGAGCCAAAGGTAGTGCATGAGGGTCCCTGCGATCAGGCAGCAAGGGCCTCCCTTGGGGCAGGAATGTCAAGTGCTGCCGAAAGGCAAAGAAGAATGACCCTTTCCGATTCTGTCCAGACCTGATCCTGGCGGATGAGAACAGAACAGGCATCGACCAACCGGTGCCGCAATCCTTCGGGCGCCAAGGCCAGGACACTCAGGTATTTCCTGTCGGGAACGGAAGTCAAAACGGCGGGCAGGGGTTCCGCTGGATGCACCTTGGTCAATTGTTGAATGGCCTTTTTCCAACCTGTTTCAAGGGCCATGCCAGACATCCCCCCGGCTTTGGCCACCGAGCCCAAAACATGAATGGCAGCCGCATACCGGGGGGCTCCTTTCCCCATGGCCATTTTTTGCCTGGGGTCCAAAAGCCAAAGGGAAAGAACCTGCCGGAAACAGGCATTGAAAAGGTCGGTTGGCGGGGAACTTTGCTCAAGCTTTTGGAACATGGCATTTTTTTGCCCAAGGGAAAATTGCCTGATCCAGGGGGCCAGCAGGGCCATTTGCCTGGCCTTTTCCAAGGGTGTCCAATGGATGGATGCTCCTGCCAAAGGGGAAACGCCCGCCACGGAAGCCAAGGGGACCCCCGCCAGGGATTGCGCAAGGACAGCAGCATCCAGGGCCGATTCTATCCTGGCATTTTCCCTTTTTGGCTTGGGAACGGGTGGTGGGTTATCCCCATTTCCCGCCAAACCTTTTATCAATTCACTTGAAATGGCTCCCTCCCCGCGGGCCAAATCCTGAGCATTATCCTGATTGGCCCTGAGAAACTGACCATCCCAATGGGGATCAATGCGGCGAATTCGCTCCCTTAGGGGTGGGTGGGAATCCAGCGACAAAAAACTTGACCGTTTGAGGCCACAGGCAAAAAACATATGGTTCACCTCGGTCGCCTCGGCGGACCGGATCACCCCGTGATCGGCAAAGCCCCCGATCTTTTTGAGGGCTCCGGCGATGCCATCAGGATTTCGGGTGAATTGGACCGCACTGGCATCGGCCAGAAATTCCCGCTGGCGGCTGATGGCAGCCTGAATCAGCCGGGCGAAAAATGTCCCCACGAGTCCCAGGATCCACAACGCAATTCCAAAAAGGAAAAGCCCAAAAACAAGACCGGCGGCACCATCTTTGCCCTTTCCAGAGCTGCTATTGGACCCTGAGGACATCCGGACATTGCCCAACAGCCGCACCAGGATTTCGCCAAAAAAACTCAACACCACCAGACCAAATATCAGCCCCATCAGCCGGATGTTCAATCGCATGTCCCCATTCAGGATGTGACTGTATTCGTGGGCTATGACCCCTTGCAGTTCATCGCGACTCAAAGTTTCAATACAACCCCGGGTGACTCCGATCACGGCATCACTGGGCGAATATCCCGCCGCAAAGGCATTGATCCCCGATTCCTCAAGGAGATACACAGGGGGTACGGAGATGCCCGCAGCAAGGGCGATCTCCTCGACTATGTTGAGCAACCTCCTTTGGGTGGGGTCAAGGTCTCCTCCGGGATGAAGCAAAACTCCCCCCAGTGATTCCGCAACGCTTTTGCCTCCACCAAACGAGAGCTGAACCGTTCGCACCAGCGATCCACCGCCAATGACAAGGACAAAAAAGAGGGCTATTCCGACAGATGATACCCAATAGGCAGGGTCCTGATGGCGGTCCTTGAAGCCTAACCAAAGGGCCACCTCGAACAGGCCGACAATCACCACCATGGCCGAAGCCAAAAGGACAAGCAGCCATGCTGTTCGCCCCCGGGCCTGGTCTTGATGGTGAAAGAAATTCATGGGAGGGAATTCCCTGTGGCCGGGATTAACGACTAACGCAAAGCGATAGGGTTAAAACTTGACCTGGACGGCCTCGCGATCCGATGGGTTTTCAAGCTCGAACAGGCTGGCGGGATAGAAGCCAAACATCCCGGCAAACACCAAAGCGGGAAAACCCTCACGGTAGGTGTTGTAATCCGTGACTTGGTCGTTGAAGCCCTGGCGGGCAAAGGCGATACGGTTTTCCGTGGAAGAAAGTTCCTCTTGCAGAGTGGCCATGTTCTGGTTGGCTTTGAGGTCGGGATAGGCTTCCGCCAGGGCAAACAATTTGTCAAGGCCCGCCATGAGTTGGCCCTCGGCTACGGCCAATTGCTTCATGGATTCTGGCTGGCCTGGATTGGCGGCAACTTTGCTGGTAAGGTTCGCCGCAGTGTTTCTTGCAGAAATCACCGCCTCAAGGGTTCCCCTTTCATGGGCCATGTAACCCTTCACGGTTTCGACAAGATTGGGAATCAGGTCATGACGGCGTTTGAGTTGAACATCGATTTGGCTAAAGCCGTTCTTGTAACGATTTCGTTTGGTAACCAGATTATTGTAAACGGCGATCGAATAAAGGATCAGGATACCAACAAAAACGGCCAATCCAATGAGGACGATCATCCATGGGGATAGATCAGGGCCCGCTTGTCCGAGCATGGAAACAGACTCCTTTGGGTAAATGGGTCCAGGGGATGCGGACCAAATGGCCATAGTCCCTGGGAAACCCAACGACCATGGGCTTCTGTTCACAGTTTACCATGTTTGCCCAAAAGTGGGTAATTTCTCCTCCCCTGCCATGCCAAAACGGGTACGGTTGCACGAACCCAAAAGGTCAACTAAAATGCAAGGAACCCGTGATCGGGTCCCGAAGGCCTTCTTTTCTTTGGCCTTTTTGCAATCTCCATTTTCAGGGAGTATTTCCATGTTACGAATCGGAATTTTGGCACTGATTTTGTCTACCTTGTCGGTCTCCCTTTTGGGTTCCGCGGAAACCAACACCAAAAACCTCCAGGGTGCCTGGGTCAGGGAAGTGGACGACTTCAAAATAGAACTGGATTTCAAAGGCAACAAACTCAACATCACCCTGGCCAGGGGTGAAAACAAGGTCCAATTGGACACCGACTATTCCGCCGGCCGGGACAAAACGGTTTTTGGCCGCATTGTTAACATCAAGGAGGATGGCCTTCAACCCGCAACCGAAAAGGGGGACCTCTTTTCCCTCGCCATCGAGGTTGAGGAAGGCAAAATTGTCGTGAAAGAACTCAAAGGGAGCAAAACGAGCGATGATGCCAAGAAACTGATCGAAGGCGATTACAAGAAGAAATAGCTTTTTCAGGAAGGGCCAAGGCTTTGGGAGGAGCTGACCCTGTTGGCCGGACACTTGGCTTGAAGCCTCCTGCCTCTGGACAAGCGTCCTTGTTTTATCGGGTTTTCAAAGAGTATTGGGAATAAGGGATTGCTTTTAACGATAGAATAAGGCTGCCCTTAGGCATTTTCCAAAGGGCAGCAAAAGAGAACCGGATCCGATTTCCCTTTTGCCCGATTCGGGAATCCACCATGAACGAAACCGCAGGGCAATGGCCGCAAATCGAAGATTGGCAGGCGGCACTCCAGGAGCCTCACAAGCACTTCCTCGACCACGATTTGTCCGGTTGTGCCTTGGAGCGGGAATCCGAAAAAGAGGATAGCCCGGCTCTGCCTCCCCTATTGGGGGATAATTCTGTTGTGTTCCGGATGCGGGCCCGGTTCCAGAAACGCCATGCCGTCAAATTTTGGTTACGCCAAGTCCACAGTCGCATTTCCCGCTATGGGGCCCTTGAACCGGTTTGGCCTGCTGCCCCCTTTCTGGCGGGGTGGCGCATTTTACCCGAAGGCATTCGCCTCATCCGCCCCTATCCCGTGTTGGACATGGATTTCCTTGGCGGCGTTCGATTGGACGAATTCCTCGCCAAAAAATACCTCGATCCTGCCGCCATGGATGAACTGCTCAAAGCGTGGTTCGCCCTTTCCCAAGCGATGGAAGGCCCCGGATGGTCCCATGGGGATTTGCGCCCGGATAACATCCTCGTCCTGCAGCGTCCTGATGAATCGATGCGTCTCAGGCTTGTCGATTATGACGGTTTCTTTGTCAAGGATGCAGAGCTTCCCCCTTCGGGTTCGTTCGGAAGGCCTGATTTTCAACATCCCCTTCGCCGTGCCCTTAAATACGAAGGAGCCTTGGCCGACCGGTTTCCCTTTTTGTTACATGCGACGGCCTTTGCCGCGATCCGGGCCAAAGGGGGCAAAATTTGGGCCCGCCATGGAGGGGGAGCCGGAACCCTGTTTTCCAATCTGGACCTGGTCAAACCCGGCCGTTCCGAACTTCTTGGCGAATGTATCGATTCGCAAGACCCCGACCTTCGGGTTTTGGCGGAACATCTTGTCCGTGCTTTATCCAATCCGATTGAGGAAACGCCCCCCCTTGATGCCATTGGGGTGTCGTGGCTAAAAAAAATGGCTCCCAAAAAAGGATCAAACACTCCTTTGGTTGCCGGGGCAAAAGACTCCTCCCAGGCCGCCGAAAAATCGACAGTCGCTCCCATTACCTCTTTGGCGTTTTCTCCCGATCAAAAGCAAATTGCGGTAGGAAATCAGGATGGCTTGGTCAGGATCATGGACCGATCCGGCAAGCGGACGGTGGCCAGGTTTTCCGATCACCGTTCCCAAATAAACGCCTTGGCGTTTTCGGCCAACGGACAAATGGTTTATAGTGCCGGTATGGACCGCCTCGTCTGTGCGTTTCAGTGGGTCCAGCAAGAATCACCCTGGCACCATTTCGCCCATAACCACTCCACCACCTGCCTTGCTGTCGACCGGATGGGCGAGTTTCTCCTTACCGGGGGAGGCGATGGAACCATTGTCCTTCGGACCCTGGAAACGCTCAAAGATTCCGAACCCTTAAAAGCCCATAGGGGCCGGGTGAGCGGTTGCACCTTCCTGGGCAACCTGGTCGTGACGACAGGCCTTGATGATGGCAAGGTGGCGACTTGGCAAACAAGGGGCTTGACCCCCTTGGCCAAAGCCGATTTTCATGGCGATTGCATCCTTGACATGGATGCCAATGCCCATGTCAAGCTCATTGCCCTTTCGGTTTCCTCCCGTCGCATCGGTTTCTTCGAGCCAAATACCCTGAAGCGTTGTTCCCTGAAAATCGAAACCATGGTCACCGTCCATACCTTGCGATTTTCCCCCAAGGGCACCTACCTGGCCGGGGGCTGTGCGGATGGTTCGGTTCGGGTTTGGCATACCCAAAGTGGCAAATTGGTAGGCCATTTGATGGTTCATGCCAAAAAACCCATCCTCGCGGTAATCTGGCTGGCCGGAGGCGGTGGACTTTTGGTGGGAACAGCCGATGGTCAGGTCAGGAAATACAGCCTGGGGTGGCTTCGTTTCCATGCCTTCTTCCGGCCAAAAGAGGTGGACAAACCGGAATCCCGCCATTAACCCTCTGGCAAGGTTTTTTCCCAAAAAGGAAACAGGACCTAATGCTTTTGTGTTTGGATTCGTTCCTGCACTGCCTCTGATTAGAGGGGGGGTTGACGATTTTTGTCCCAATTTGGATCTCTGAGCGTGGGTGAAACACTTTACGAACCACCCCGCCCTGACGGGCACCCCTCCATAGAGGGGAATCAAGGTGCGATACGATTTTGAATTTTCTCCGGGGAAAAACCGGGTTATCATTCGTCCTGACCGAAAAACTTGGGCTAAAAGGCGATGGCGAAACCGGCTTGGCCGAAGCTTGGGTAATTGAATTCCCCTCTTGGGAGGGTGGCAGGCGGAGCCTGACGGGGTGGTGCTTGGAGAAACACCAAAGGCTACTTAGGGCTATTTTGCATGATTTGGAAGGAGGGATGGCCCGAGATGAAAACCACCCCGCCCTGACGGGCACCCCTCCCTAGAGGGGAATCAAGGCACTATTGGATTTTGAATTTTCCCTGGGAAAAAACCGGGTTATCATTCGTCCTGACCGAAAAACTTGGGCTAAAAGGCGATGGCGAAACCGGCTTGGCCGAAGCTTGGGTTACCCATGTTGTCAAGGGTCCAGTTCCAGCTTCCAAACATGCTGGTCCGATTGGTGAGATTCCACTGAATCCCCACGCCACTGGCAAGGTCCGAGTTAAAAAAGGGCAAATCGGCAGTGTTGTAAAACCCTTGGTAGAAAACGGCAAACTTGTCGGTGATTTGTTTTTGCAGAGCCCATTGGACCCCAATATAGAGCAAGCTTTTGTCGTTTTCCCCGGGCAGGTTCTGGCCAAATACCCCCACATTCCACTCAAACAGCATATCCCATGGCAGGTTATGGTCCACCAAGAGGGTAATTCCCGGCTGAAGGCCCGTACGAAATCCCTGCGAGCCAAGGTCCGTCAAAAGGAAAACCTCCAAGCCGACAATGGGAGTCCATTGCCACTCTTTCTCTCCCCAAAGGTGGATTTTCAGGTCAAAGCCCAATGGTGCCATCCCTTGGTAACCAGGTTGACCGGGCATGGAGGAAACAACCGTGGGGCCGTTACTGAATAGGCGGAGTTCCACATCATCCGTGAGGCCCACCCGGAAGAGGAACGACCAGTTCCAGGATTGGGCCGTGTTATTGCCTTGTTGGGAATAGGAAAAAGGAGAGTTCTCCAAATAGGCCCGGCCTTTGGGAAGGGTGAAAGGACTATTGGGGAAATTGGCGGTATCGGGGCCTGGCATATTGATGTCGGGGGCGGGCGAGGGATCGCTATCAGGAGAGGGAATCAAACGATGGATCAAGCGGTAAAGAAAGGTGTTCCCCTCTCCACTTGGGGTGCCTGCGTCATAATCGGGCGCAAGATGGGTGTTTGTGGGAAGGGTTAACGAGGGCGTACCCTCGGCTGGGGGCAGCGCATTTTGAGCCAAAAGCGGCCAAACCATCCCAAAACCAACGATGAGGGCCCCAACCCTGTTCCTTATTGACATAGAAACCTCTCTCCATCCCGCACCAGGTAAACCCCTTCGCAAGAGGTTGGTCCACCCAAACGATCCCGTAGCCAAAAGCCAAAAAGGAATGCAAGCTCAATTTTTCGTTTTTCCTCGAAAACCGCAGGGCAAAGAGCTACGATCTTCTTCACCCGCCTTTTTTGTGGAGATTTTCGAATGTTTGCCGTTTTGTTCCTGGTCCCTTTGCTTGTTCTGGCCCAAGTGCCCGTTGCCGATCCTCCCGGGAAACTCCCCGTTCCGGAAAAACTGGTGGTCCTGACCTTTGATGATGCGTCGAAATCCCATTTCACCAAGGCAGGCCCCTTGCTCAAGAAACTGGGTCATGGGGCGACCTTTTTTGTCACGGAAGGATTTGATTTTCCCACCAACAAGAAAGACTACATGTCCTGGGAGGAGATCCGCGGCCTTTCCCGAATGGGGTTTGAAATCGGCAACCACACGATGGATCATGGTGCCGTCACGGGCCCCGACCTTGCGGGTCGAATTCGTGCCCTGAATCAAAGGTTTGCGGCATACAACATTCCCAAGCCTGTCAGTTTTGCCTATCCGGGCAATGCCATTTCCCCAACGGCTTTGCCCATCCTCAAGGCAGAAGGAATCCGCTTTGCCAGGCGGGGCGGGGCCCCGGAGTATGCCTACACCACGGGAAAAGGGGTTGGGTATGAACCCTATCTGGACCACCCCCTGCTGATTCCCTCGGCGGGGGATTCACGACCCACCTGGACGCTTGCAGATTTTCAAAGTGCCGTGGCCAAGGCCCAGTCAGGCAACATTGCGGTCATCCAGTTTCATGGGGTTCCTGACACGGCCCACAACTGGGTCAACACCAACTACGAAACCTTTGAGGAAATGATGCGTTGGTTGAAATCGTCCGGCCATACCGGCATCTCCCTGGGGGACCTTGAAAAGTATGTGGATCCAACCATCACGCCCTCGGATTGGCAGTTTCCGATTCAGGACCGGCAAAAGCGAATCGCTGGAGGAAAGGGTTTGGAAAACGCCCGACCAGCCAAAACGGAGGAGGAAAAAACGGGTTGGTTACGGATCATGGCCCGGCATGGATTCACCCCTGCCGAGGTTCGAGGGGTGACCGGAGAGGTTCAAACACTCCCAGAGGTGGGCCCCAGTTCGTGGATCCTCCCGTATCCGGGGGGGCGCCATTCCCGGACGGGTTTTCGGGATGGGGCGATAAGGCCCCAGCGCGAAACCAAGCTCAGTTTCTTTGCCCCTTTTGCAAAAGGGGGTTATGCCGTTTTGGACCTTCCTGAAGCCCTTTGGTTGACGCGTGGCAAGGGGAGGGAGCTAGGCTACCTGGCCCACACGCATGTAGAAACCATTTGGGATCGCAAAAAGGTGGAACTTGAGCCACTCGAATGGAAAGCCATGGAGGGAGGATTTGAAATCGAACGCAAATTGCCCGATGGGGTGGCCTTTCGGGCCAAGGCCCTTGCCCTTGGGCCAAATGCCGCCTCCTTGACCTTAACCCTTGTCAATGGATCCACTGAAACCATCCAGGAGTCCTCGGCCCAGGTGTGCCTCATGCTTGCCAACCTGGAAGGCTTTCGTGCCCAATCCAACGAGAACAAACGGTTTGACAATCCGGAGGCCTTGGCGGTGGATGCAACCGGCAAGAGATTTGCCCTGCTTGCGTTTGAAAATTGCCAGCGGGCGTGGGGCAATGCTCCGTGTCCGTGCCTTCATAGTGATCCGGGGTTTGGAAGGCTCCTGCCTGGGGAATCCAGAACCCTCAAGGGATTCCTGGGCTTTGGCGAAGACGCAAAGGCTTTGAAAGCGTTGGCACAAAAAACAATCGGTTCCCAGTAGGAAAATGGTGCCAGGTTGGAATAAACGGTACCTTCAAGAATAACAGGGAGGAGCCAAAGGGTTCAGGAGGGTCCCTGAAGGTTCCGCTTTGATCCGCACATTTTTGTTGAATGCGTAAAAGGGATTGCAAGGATTTGGTTGCCCCGGTGGATTTTTCCCGTTGACCTCCCTCTGAACCCAATCCGCAGCCTCTCTTTACTATTGGGAATCGTTATTGATTTCGCCTCCGTTTTTGGTGGCAAGATTATTGAGGAGAGCCTGGTTTGCCGTATCCATAAATCGGACCGAAGAATCGCCAAAAAGAAAATTTTCTCCCTTGGAATGAAGAGACCAGAATTCAAAAACCGAACAAGGGTTGTTAAAGGAAGGAGAACCCAAGTGCCTTTTGACCGGTAAACAGTCGGAGGTGTATTGCAGGTTTGCGAGAATCAAATCGGAACCAAGGTGAAGATCACCAAGGCCGCCAAAATTGAATCCGGATCCGGCATACCACCATCCAAACCGATAATCCTGGCTTGGAGGTCTTTCACCAATAATAATCGTATTGGAAAGGCCATCCGTGATTTCCGAAAAAGAAACCGAGGAATTGGGAAAAAAGACTCCCGCATTATCCGACCCTGAAATCCCGGAAACGCCAAGATAACTGGTCAAGGCGATTTCCAGCCCCTCTGGTTTACACCATTGTTTTTGATGGGTCCGAGGATCCGAAGGGCAACCGAATTGTTTGATGGGAGTGGATAAGGGAGTATGGGGTGGGGCAAGAAACGGATTTTGCATTTCGGCAAAAGCGGAGCGGGAAGCTTTGTATACATTGTCCTCTCCTATTTCGGGAAGGATGGAAAGTGTCCAACCCGAGTAAGGCATCTGTTCCTTCGGGTTAAAAGACCTATGACCGGAAGGTAAAGAGTTATGGGTGCTGTGGTAGGCGTTTATTCCCAATCCGATTTGGCGAAGATTGTTGACACATTCAAGTTTTGCGGCGACGGTTCTGGTTTTTTGAATTGCTGAAAAACCAAGGCCAAGTAAGATATAGCATATACCCATAGCAATGAGAAGTTCCAATAGGCTGAAACCTTTGCGCGTGCCGACTGTCTTTATCACCTTGTTAACATTATATTTTTTTTGGATAAAGAATTTAAAAATCAAACATAAAGATAATATAATCGCCAATGATGTCAACAAATAAATATAAAAATTTGAATTTGGCAAACTGGATGGCTCAGGGATTCCATAGAAGGTGGTATTTAATTTATCAGGATCCAAGGCTCGTTTTTGAAAGTTTGAAAATGATATTTTTTCAAACTGTTCAGGGCGTGTCTGAATTTCCTGGCGTTTTTGAAATTCATTCAACACCCAAGGCCCGGAATTGCCATCGAATTGAGAGTATTTAAATTCCGATGAACCATTTGCTACAAGGTTTGGATTTAGTGATGTCCAAATTTCATTAATAACCTTAAAATCTTTATTTGAATCAATTTTCAATATTCCTTTTTTCCAAGATCCTTTTTCGCCATATTGTTTAGTGCTATTTTCCGTGTAAACCAATTGTATTAACCCTTTACTGTCCGTATCAACGCTTTCAATTTCGATAAATGGAGACTTTTCGAGCCAGGTCCAGGATGTCATAAAGGATCGGGACAAAAGGTTGAAATAATCGGGAACCTCAATGGGAAAAATCTGGGTAAGTATTGGCCCAAATTTGCCCTGCAAACCAATCATCTGCTTTGCGAAATCAATTTTGGCTTCTTTGCCCTTGTCATAATCATTTGAAAACAATTGGACCAAAGAAAACCCATTTGCCCTTTTTTTTACCGCAAACACATATTTATTGGAATAAACAAACACACCATCCTTTGTCTCGGCATGAAGATAGTCGGTTCCCATGTGAACCTTGCATGTTCCTTCCGATGGTGAGATTACCTCAAAATAGAATCCTTCCCGAAGAAGCTCGAGGGGAGGCTTTTGCATTTTCCATTCGTTGAATACTTTTGCTTTTAAATCTTTGACTCCCTGGGCCCAAAGGGAGGGGATCCCGAAAAAAATTACAACAATCATTGCCAGAAACAGTGTATTTATCATGGCATCCTCCTTGACATATTTGTTCTTTGAAAAACCAATTCTAAGGCACAGGGTTGGCAATCAATTTGGTACAAGTGCAATGCCACATCGTTCCCCAAAAGCCAAAGTTTGGGTCGAAACCCCAATAAGATTCCCAGGTGCAACTCCCAAGCCACAAAAAACCACACCCTTGTCCAGTACATTGAGCAAGGTTAACATCCGGGCAACTTCCCGAATAGGGTTGAGTGGCTCCTTCTGATAAGGGTGTTTTTAACAAAGTGAATCCAAAAAACAATGTAACAATAACAAAGCTAATCATAACCCTTTTTGATAAATCATTCGCCAAATTACCCATCTCTCACTCCTTTAAAAAAAGTCAATTATATGACCCGAACCCTTCCAAGTATTTCAATTTTTTGTTTATACGTAGCTGTAGTCCAGATTTCAAATGGGATGTAAATTAGTCCTTGTCGGACATTTGGTATTTTTACTGCCACAGAAACCGGTGTTCTTTTTCCTGATTCTAATTTAATTGGCAAATCTGGATAATAAATGCTACAATTTTCTTTGCCTCCAATCAGTACAATTTGATGTTTACTTGTATTTATAATATAAATGTTAAAATTCGAATAAGAATCCGGAGGAAGAAACCCTAAATCAACTACTGGTGATTCTGGATAAACACAGCCTCCAATAAATGCACTCCTTATTCGTGCTAATAAACCAAATTCATTCAATGTAATAGCACATGAAATTAAGAATAATTGGAAAAAAGAGGACAATAAATATAACTTATCGATTTGGTCAAAAACGATTTTACTTGACAGCACCAGCAGCAATTTAGCAAAATAAAAATAGAATTAAGAAAAAACATGCAAGAATGATTTAAATCTATATTTCCAAAACAATTGCAGATTTCCGAATTATTGATCCAAGAAATTAAATGGTATGAAAAAAAAATGAAAAAGGTTAGCAATGTTAAAACCAAATTTTCATTTGGCCAAACACCCATTATTAGCATTGCACCTAAGCACAATTCCCATGTTAGGATTGCAACTGAAAGATCGTCTGAAATAAAAAGGTTCGTTTTCGTTAAGGCATTGATATCTTGTGCTTTCACTATCCCTGACAAAACAAAAAGGATTCCAAACACCAAAGAGAGGTTATTTGTTTTACACAAATATAAAACATTTTTTGAAATAATACGCATAACCCTGCCCATGAGGATGCAGCCGGGATAAGCCTATGCTATCCTTGTATCTTACTTTTTTATATTTGTTTGTCCAACAAAAATTCTAATTTTTTGGGCCTTGTCCAGTTGAGGGCCTTGGTGTTTGAAACCAGGGATTCGTTTTGAATGCTCTTACCGCTCTCTGAACGATCCTTCCTTTGCTGGCGACCCAATTGTGTCCGGTATTGAAGCACTATTTTTCAAATACCAGAAATATTCTCAAATCCAAACCGTTGTGGCCCAGCCAGGCTTACCCTTTTCGGCGTTGGCATCCTTCCCTTTTCGTTACCTGGTTGATCCCACGGTGATACACCTCGATCTTCCAACACGCATCGGCTAGCCTCACCATTTCCAGATCATCCAATTCATTTGTTTTAGGTCATTCAGTATTCCGCCATTGCGCCCATGGCAATACTTCGGAACAGTACCACCATGCAGTAATTCCCGAGGGTAACCAATAATCCTTTTGCTGAAATAGCGCAATCAATAAATAGCTAATTGCCTCTCCCGCCCTGGTTAACCCTTCTGTTTTTTGCCATGTCAGCTACTGCCATCCAAGCCCACCATTTTTCTTGAGATTATCCAACATACTATACCACCCATCAAAAAGAAATAGTTCCCCCTTTTCGTTTGTCTCCTGAGGCATTCCAATGATTGCGTTTACCAAAGTTTGATCCCAAAGGCTGGTTGTTTTCTTTACATGGCCAGGATTTTTCCAAGGTGGCCTTGTTCAAAGTATTCCGATTTGGAATAATATCGTTGGTTGACACCGGAAAAACATGGAAAAAATTCCAAAAATTGGGAAGGTATGTGGTCCCTAGCTTACCATGAAGGGTTCCAGACCACTGCCAAGGGGTTTTTAAAAAGACACCGGAATCCTTTTACCCAAGCCATTGCGAATGTGCAGGACCTTGTTGAATTTTTAAGTCTTGAGGCTTCCATGACGATTCAGCAGGCAACGCAGCCAAAATGCTATCACAATGAAAAACAGGGTTTGTATGCCGCTGACCAATCGCCTTCCCGCCGTGGGGTGGCGGAAATCAGGCTTTATTTTTACCCCGATGAAGTGACAAGGACCGTTCATTTAATCCGGATCGGCGACAAAGATTCCCAGCAAAAGGACATTGCTTTGTGCCGCCCAATCGTGGAGCAAATCAGGAACAGTTCCAGACAAGCCTAACGGGGCGGTGAAATTCAGCCCTAACCAGGAATCAGGAGTGAATAATATGACAGGGAAAAAATTTGCGACCATGGGGGAAATGCTGCGCGCCACGAACCTGGGAGATGAGGGCCTTATTGCCGGTCATGAGAAGCACATGGCCGGGCGTAGGCTAATCCAGCGCCTTATGGCACAGCGACTCAAAAGGGATGTTTCCCAAAAGGACATGGCATCAAAGATGGGATGCACCCAGAGCCGAGTTTCCAAATTGGAAATTGGGGCCGACGACGATTTGCACTTGGGTGAAATCCGGCAATATTTGGAGGCCCTTGATCTTGGCATAAGGGTTTCGATTGTCCCAAAAGAATTCAAGCTGGTAGACCAGATCAAGTACCATGCGATTGCCATTCAATCCCTGCTTGGCCGGGTAGTGGAGTTTGCCAATGGGCCGGATCATGATATTGCCATGGAAGCTGCCAAGTTCGCCGCCATAGAAGTGCCAATGAACTTGGCAAAAACAATTGTTACCGCCCTTGCGGCAATTCCGGAAGATGTGATTCGCTCGCTGGGTAACAAGGAGGATGAATGCGCCTTGAATTCTGAAGACATCAAGGAAGTTGGCAAGGATGGGCCCGCTGGTCAAAAACTTCAGTTGGCCTAATCGCCCGCTTCCGGTTTATAAAAAATTCCCACCTTTTGGCAGCCAAGGTGAAACCCGTTTAACCTGGGGCGAGGGGAGCCATGGTCTCCTCATTGCCGACAGGGTCAAAAAACGACATCTACCACGGTATCCGGGGCCATTACTCTGGCTGGTGCGGCATAAGCGGAGGCGGCCCGGCGTGTCGGCCGTTTCCGGCCGTGATGGCAATATCCTTTGTGTCAACAGGATGGGTTACCAAACTGGCCAATTTAGCAAAATCCTATTTCGACCTAATGGGAAAATCCTAGGCAAGCATTTTGCTCACCCGTTCGAAAGCGGTTGTCGCCGCCTCGTTGGGATTATCCGCATAGGGATACAACTCGACGGTGATCCAATCGTCATAACCAATGGCATGGATGGCTTGGATCACCGGGCCAAAGTCGATCGCACCATCGCCGGGGACAAGGTGATGATGGATTCGTGTGGCCGAGATGTCTTCCAGATGAAAATGCCTGATCTCTGAGGCGGCTTTCTGGATCGCCTCGGCCGGATCCTCACTCACACAGTAGCTGTGGCCAATATCAAAGTTGAGTCCCATGGCCGGGGACCGAAGGAGTTTTCTCAATTCAAGGTATTGATCGACGGTCTCCAAAAGGAGGCCTGGTTCGGGTTCCACCAACAAGAGGATTCCCTCGCGCTCGGCATGTTCAAGAACCGGGGCAAGTTCGCGGGCAAAGATTTCAAGACCATCGGAAAACGATTGACCCGGAGCCAGGGGACCTCCCGGTTCGGTCGTGATGCACCTTGCCCCGAGTTCTTTGGCCATGGTGATTGCTTTTTTGGTATGTTCCACCCGAATGCGGCGATAGTGGGGATCGGGTTCGATCCAGGAGGGATGCCAATATTTTTGGCGGGGATCATCGATGGCGTGCATCATGAAGGCATTGATGTTCGAGATCGCCAGCCGGTTTTCCCGGAGTGCGTTCCGGATCCCCTGTTTCTGGCTGGGCAAAAGATACGCTGGCCAGGCATGCGGGACATCTGCCATGATTTCCACGCCTGCATAGCCGATTTTGGCGAGGGAGGAGGCAGCTTCAGCAAAAGGATATCTAAGATAGGCATTGGTGCTGAATGCGAGTTTCACTTGGAGGTTTCCCCCATGGCGGAGCCTTTTTCTGTCCCGGCCGTTCCCAGCCCATGAATGTGTTCTTCAAGCAGGTTCCATTGGCGAAAGAAATCGTGCTCGCTGGAGCCCTCCGGGTGTTTGAAGAACGCCGCAAACTGGGACTGAATTCCGGTATGGCCACGCCCCTTGGCGTCGAGAATGAGCCGGGCCAGGTCGATGACCAATGGGGCCGCAAGCAAACTGTCACATCCTTGCCAAATGAACTGGAGAATCATCTTGGTGCCAAGGAAGCCTTCAAAGTGGATGTGGTCCCAGGCGGTTTTCCAATCGTCAAGGCTCTGGATGTATTCGATCGAGACGAGCGTTTGGGGTTTGTACCCGACGATGCCGGAAACGACCTGCTCTTTGGTGCCGACTTTTGAGGCCTTGTGGCGCGGGTCGTCCAGGACGACTCCGTCCCGGTTGCCAAAGATGTTGTGCCCGACCCAGCTGAGGATTTTCCAGTTACGGCGGAGGAACATGGGGGCCAGAACCGTCTTCATGAGGGTTTCGCCTGTCTTTCCGTCTTTGCCTGCAATGGGGGTTCCGTTGGCTTTGGCCAGCCGTTCGAGGACGGGAATGGAGGCACCAAGAGAAGGGGTAAAGTTGACATAGGGGCAGCCCAATTCGATCGCTGCCGTGGCATAAAGTGTGCTTGAGGGGATCGTTGTGGGCCCCACGGTGGATTTTTCCAGAGCGCGGGCAAACCGGGCGTCCTCCTCATGGTCGGCATCGAGGTGGATGGGGGGCTCGGTGGAGGCGACATGGATCACCACCACTTCATCCAGATCATGGTTCTTTTTGAACTCTAAAATATCTGCTTTGATAAACTCCACACCTTCGCGGCCGGTGGCGGCACTACGGACCGCACCCGATTCCGCCAATCTTTCGATGGCGGGGCCGGAACCAACCACCGTGCCTGGCCGAATGTTTGCACTCCAGGATACGAGAAGGTCATCGGTTCCCACGAGGACATTACGGGAAAAGACCCCGGCCCGTTCGTGCATTTCCTGGGCGGTTTGACTGAAGCGGGCGGCCCGGATTTCATGCCCACCCACCACAAATTGTCCCGGTTCGATCAATCCAAGGGGGGAAAAGAGGTCGAGTTCGGTAACCAGGCTCGTGCCGGAGGTAAGTCCCCTGGACAGCGCAGCCAGCCCCAAGGTTGCAGTAGTGCCTACGCCCCCGCAAGCCCCGATCATCCACAACCCCGTCTTTTTCTTGCTCATTGCTTTCCGCCCGGGAGAGGATCCCATGCCCCCGGGGAGGTTTCCCCGGTACAAATCGAACTAAAAATGGAAAAACCCACCCAGTATCTTGGGAAAACGGGCCCATTCCGGGCGAGTTGCCCCTAAAATAGTCTACAGATTTCCGCCAAACCGCCACCAAGGTGGGTGGACCTTTTGGAGCAAGAACCTTGAGCGACCCCGGAATAATCGAACCGGCCGATTCCCCAATCCATCGGTTTTCCCCGATTGAGGAAGTCCTGGCGGAAATTGCCCTTGGCAAAATGATCATCCTTGTCGACGATCCCAATCGGGAAAATGAGGGGGATATTGTTGTCCCAGCCGAGTTTGCTACCCCGGAAGCCATCAACTTTCTCATGCGAAACGCCTGCGGGTTGGTTTGCCTATCGATGGAAGATGCCATTTGTGACCGTTTGGGTCTTGACCCGGTTAGCAACAATCAACAGGGGGGAATCAACACCCCGTTCACCCCTTGCATTGATGCCCGAACTGGCATCACCACAGGGGTTAGCGCCTACGATCGTGCCCGGACCGTGGCAGTAGCCATTGATGATCGGTCCACTCCCCAGGACATCATTCGTGGCAAAGGGCATATTCCCGGTCTTCGGGCGAGAGAGGGAGGCGTCTTGGTTCGGGCCGGACATACCGAAGGCTCGGTGGATCTCGCCCGCTTGGCGGGCTTGAAAGGCGCTGCTGTCATTTGCGAAATCTGCAACCCGGATGGTACGATGGCCCGGGTTCCCCAGCTGTTTGACTTTGCCCGGAAGCACAACCTCAAAATTTGTACCATTGAGGACCTGATCAAGTTTCGCCGGGATCGGGAACGACTCATTACCCGCGAGATCCAGTTGCAACTGCCAACCCGGTTTGGCGTATTTGACCTATTTGCGTACACATCGCTTGTGGATACCGAGCCCCATTTGGCCCTCTGCATGGGGAATATCGGAACTGTGAAAAACGGGACCGTTGTTTCCCAAACCGATCCGGTATTGGTGCGCATTCATAGCCAATGCCTGACCGGCGACATCTTCGAAAGCCTGATGTGCGATTGTGGGCCCCAGCTGCACCATGCCCTTTCCCAGATAGCCCAAGCAGGAAAAGGTTGCCTCGTCTATATGCGTCAGGAAGGGCGGGGCATTGGTCTCCTTTCGAAGCTCAAAGCCTACAAACTGCAGCAGGAACAGGGACTGGACACCGTGGAGGCCAATCTTGCCTTGGGATTTGGGCCCGACTTGAGGCACTATGGCATTGGTGCCCAGATCCTCCGCGATTTGGGGATCAACCAGATTCGGCTGCTCACGAACAACCCCAAAAAGGTGGTGGGGCTGGATGGCTATGGGCTCAAGATCACGGAAAGGGTACCCATTCAGATGCCCGCCAACGAGCTCAATGAAGGCTATTTGGACACCAAAAGGATCAAATTAGGTCACCTGTTAGGTCAGGGAATTCGCGAGTAAGGAGCGAGCTCCCCATCCCTCAGGTAGGTGCGAGGACCTCTTGGTGACACAAATAAGACGGACAACCGTATTCGCAACCGCCGGTGATCAGGTCATTCAAAACATCGGAATGACCTGACTTTGCAAAAGTCCGGCTAATTCTGAATTGTGGTAAATTGCGGAAGGAAGCCGTGAGGAGACAGCTGGTAGGCCTCATTGGATCTCAAAAGCCTCTCCATGCCCTATAGGATCAAATTGAGAATCATCTCACGATCTGTGCTTGGGCTGTGCCCAATATTCATTCCCATGGGGGGGAGTCATAAGAGGGGAATTCGGTAGGGTTAGACACAAACATTTCGTGTTTTCCGGGGTTATCCCCGGATACAGGGCCCTATTAAATAATCATGGTTTCAAACAAAGCGGATGCCTAAAGTCAACCCGTGGGTTCCGTAGTGTTTCGCCTGGTTTTTCCCTCATTCGATTTGCCTGAAACAGGGCTTGAATTACCGTATAATTGCCTACTCAGGGTGGTCATCGAATGGTACAATTACCCTGTGTCTACCTGCCTTTACGATTTAGCTCCCTCACCCAGTAAACTGCATGATTTACAATCAAAACATCCCATGCTTTGATGTCCTTGCCAACCCAAATCCAATCAATGGTATTCCTGGTGATGGCCTGGATCGGACTCGCCCACCATGGCGGCAACATTTCCAAGGCCTGACAATCACTTTCCTTTGGGTTTTTGTTTTATCTTGTTTTTGTGGCAAGGACTTAGCTCGTGGTAATGACTCGGATGATTTTTTTGAACGCCAGGTCCGCCCCCTGTTGACCGCCCAATGTGCCCAATGCCATGGAGAGGAAGATCCCGAAGGGGGGCTCCGCCTGACAACCTTGGCCAATGTCCTGAAAGGCGGCAAATCAGGACCCGCAGCGATTGCAAAAAACCCATCGGGAAGTTTGCTGATTCGGGCCCTTGAACAAACCGGCAAATTGAAAATGCCGCCGGATGAGAAACTCGGTCTTGCCGAAATTGAGGTGATGAAAAAATGGGTCGCATTGGGAATGCCTTGGCCCATCAACAAAATGGAAACCGGAGGGCTTCGAAGAAAAGCCGGGGATCCGTTTGCCATCACCGACAAAGACCGGTTGCATTGGTCCTTTCGTCCGGTTGCCTCTACCCCAGTACCCAAGGTGAATTTGAAGAATTGGCCCCAAAATGGCCTGGATGCCCATGCGCTTTTTCAACTTGAATCGAAAGGACTTCCTCCTCACGAAAAAGCAGATAGACCCACGCTTCTCAGGCGAGTCTATTTCGACCTCATCGGTCTGCCTCCCACCTGGGCCGAGGTGAGCGATTTTGTCAAAGATCCCGCACCAACATCCGTCGCCTTCCAAGCCGTCCTGGATCGCTTGTTGGCCTCACCCCGTTATGGGGAACGATGGGGGAGACACTGGCTCGATGTTGCACGGTTCGCCGACACCAAGGATGGTGTGCTCATGTTTGGCGATGAACGGGTGCGGCCTTTTGCCTATACCTACCGCGACTATGTAATCCGTGCTTTTAACGAGGATATGCGATTCGATCAATTTGTGCAGGACCAGATTGCTGCCGATTTGATCGAACCCAAGGTGGAGCCCTGGCGGTTGGCGGCGATGGGGTTTCTTACTCTTGGCCGGATGTTTGATAACAACATTCACGATATCATTGACGATCAGATTGACACGGTTTCCCGGGGTTTCCTTGGCCTGACCGTTGCCTGTGCAAGGTGTCATGATCACAAATACGATCCCATTTCCACCGCCGATTATTATTCCCTCTACGGGATTTTTGCCAGCAGCGAAGAACGGATTGACTTGCCTCCTACCGGAGTGAAACAGGCCCCTGAATCCGCAGAGTTTGAAAAGCAATATGGTGCCAAACGGGAAGAGGCCATGCGCTTCCAACAGGAACAGTTCAAAGCCCTTACCGAAGTTTCAAGGCAACGCATCGGCGATTACCTTGTCCATGTAGCCACCACAAAACCCGATCCTCTCGAAACGGCGATCTTTTTTCTCTCTCTTTCCCCGGACCAACTGAGACCGCCCACCATCGCCCGCTGGCGGCGTTATCTGGATCAACCCGGAATGGACCAAAATCCCGTATTTGGGCCTTGGCATCAATTGCTCAAGGGCGATGGATCGTTAGCGGATCTGGACCCCCGGCGGGTGGCAGAGGCCAGGAAACTATGGGAAAAAACACCAGTAGGAACCGGAACGGGACAAATCAATCCGGTGGTGCGGTCCGCTTTGGCCAAGGCCACCCTGAAAAGTCGTCAGGATGTGGCCCAGGTGTATGGCAGGTTGTTCAAGGAGGCTTACGAGCAATCCAAAAAAACTCCGCCAAGCCAAGGGACCAAAGCGGAAACAAAGGCATGGGGGCAATTGCTGGAAATTGTGATCTCCCCAAACAGTCCGCCTTATTTCCCCAAGGGCCAGGTAAGGCGGTATATGTCCCGGGAGCAAACGGATCAATATGGTGGAAAGCTCAAAGACCTGGATGTCATGGCGGTCAAGTCGCCCCATGCAAGGCCCCGGGCCATGGTACTCAATGATTCTGAAACCCCCTATGATCCACACATCTTTGTCCGGGGAAACCCAACCCAACCGGGCCGCAAGGTTCCTCGCCAATTCCTCGAACTTTTTGGCGACTCCAACCGAAAACCCTTCGGTCCGGGAAGTGGCAGGTTGGATTTGGCACGGGCCATCACCGACCCGAAAAATCCATTAACCGCAAGGGTTCTGGTCAATCGTGTCTGGATGCACCACTTCGGGGAACCGCTGGTTTCCTCCCCGAGCGACTTCGGCAACCGCAGCACCGCCCCCCAGCAGGGTGACCTCCTTGACTATTTAACGATCCAATTTGTCCAGGGGGGTTGGTCCATCAAAAACCTTCATCGCCTGATTCTCCAATCGGCAACCTGGCAGCAAGCTTCCTCCCACCCCGATGGCATGCCTAACGACTTGAACCTGGCTCCACGACGACAAAGGCTCAGTTTCGAAACCATGCGCGATTCCCTTTTGTTGGTTTCGGGGCGATTGGAATACAAAAACGCCGGGCGACCGGTCGACCTTGGCGATCCCAAAAGTCGATGCCAAACCATCTTTGGCCTGGTAGATCGCCAAAGTCTGCCGGGAATGTTTCGCGCTTTTGACTTTGCATCACCCGATCAATCTGTAGAGCGCCGTTCCCGCACGATGGTTCCCCAACAAACCCTGTTTGCCCTGAATTCCCCGTTTGTCATGGAGCAAACCAAAGCCTTGATGTTGCGTTTGGATTTAACCTCGTTAGCCAATCCTTCCGACCGGATGAACCAGCTCTACCGAATCATTCTCTCCCGGATGCCGACCATCCAGGAGTCCCAATGGTGCCTGGAATTCGTTGGGCTTAAACCCGATTCCGGATCTGTGCTGACCCGATGGGAGCAACTCGCCCAGGTACTGCTTTGTTCCAATGAATTCATGTATGTGGATTAAGGAGATATTTTATGGACTTTTTCCCATCCACAAAGAGCCCTTTAGCCGGACAGCATGGGGCTTCCCTAAGGTTGTTGGAAAAAAACCTCTCTTCCCGGCGCAAAATGTTGGCCCAAATGGGAACGGGTTTGGGAATGCTCGGAATGGCTGGGTTACTGAGTGATGAGGGGAGGCTTTGGGCCGGTCCCCAGGAATCGTCCCCCCTTGCGCCAAGGCAGCCTCAATTTCCCGCCAAAGCCAAACATGTCGTCCATATTTACCTGAATGGCGGCCCCTCCCAGGTCGATACCTTTGATCCCAAACCAATGCTGGCAAAATATGATGGGAAACCCCTTCCAAGTGATTCCAAACTGACCACCGAACGACACACCGGGGCAGCCATGGGCTCGCCGTTCAGGTTTCATAAATATGGCAAATGCGGGATTGAAATAAGCGAGATTTTTGCCAAAACCGCCCAGCATATTGATGATATTTGTTTCATCCGGTCCATGCACGCCAACACTCCCAACCATGAACAGTCGATGCGCCTGATGAACTGTGGCGATGAGCGGCTTTCCCGCCCCAGTCTGGGTTCCTGGGTGAACTATGGCCTTGGGTCCGAAAATGCCAACCTTCCCGGTTACATTGCCATGTGCCCGGGGTTTCCTGTGGCCGATGTTTCCAATTGGCGATCCGCTTTTTTGCCTGGAATCTTTCAGGGGACCCACATTGATACAAGGAAAACCAGGGTCGAGGAACTGATCGAAAATGTGAAAAACCAGAGCGTCACCAGGAAGGATCAGCGACTTCAACTGGACCTTTTGCAACGATTTAACCGGCAGCACCAAATCACCCGTTCCCAGGAACCCGAATTGGAGGCAAGGATTCAAGCCTTTGAACTGGCTTACCGGATGCAAATGGAGGCGACAGATGCCTTTGACCTTTCCCGGGAACCCAAACACATTCTGGATGCCTATGGCAGCGACAGTAATGTTCAAAGCCGCCAATTGCTCCTGGCAAGGCGCCTGATTGAAAGGGGCGTTCGATTCGTCCAGCTTTATTTCGGCGATGTCCAACCTTGGGACTCCCACACCGACCTTGCCAACTCCCACCGCAATATGGCAAAGGATTTGGATGGCCCCATCGCGGCATTCCTGACCGACCTGAAACAGCGGGGATTGTTCGAGGAAACACTTGTTATCTGTGGGGGTGAGTTTGGCCGAACCCCTGCGGTGGAGTTGGTCAACGGAAAACCGGGCGGGGGGCGGGATCACAACCATTGGGGTTTCACGGTTTGGCTGGCGGGGGGCGGGGTCAAGGGAGGCATGACCTACGGAGCAACCGATGATTTTGGCTTCCGGGCGGTTGAAAACCCCGTTCATGTCCACGATCTCCATGCCACCATTCTTCATTTATTGGGATTCGACCATACCCGGTTGACCTATCGCCATGCAGGGAGGGACTTTCGCCTGACCGATGTCCGTGGCAAGGTGGTTAGGGCAATCCTCGGTTAGCCATTCCGGTCAATAGGGATAATTCAGACCTCTGGAATAGATCATGAAACAAATCACTCCTTGTTTGCTGGCGTTCCTTTTTGTCCCCCTGAACCAGGGAATGGGCCAAACGGGTCCACTGAAAGGAACCACTCTTGGCGACAAGACCCTTCCCTTCACCGTGCTTCGGTCCATGCCCGTTGCCATTCAGGCGGGAAACCTCTCTGCCTTGCTTGTGGATAATCAGGGGGTGGGGGCCATTCATCGGCCCGGTTACAACGGCCTTTCGCAATTAAGGAATGGTAATACCCCAAGTCCGTTTGTGGAGTCTTATGCCGGTTTGAACCTTGAACATGTGAACAACGGCATAAGGTATCAGGACAAAGCATTGCAGTTTGAACCAAGAAACCACCCGATGGAGGTCCGGAAAATTGCTGAAAATGTTTATGAACTCTATCAGAAACCGCTCCCTAACACGGGCCTGGAAAGCTGTACCCGGTTTCAATTCCAAAACGATGGCGTGGTGGATGTGACCTTTGAATGCATCCCCAGGAAGGAACATTTTCCCTTTGGCTATTTGAACCTGTTTTGGGCCAGCTACATCCAGGCCCCCGCCGACAATGCCCTCTATTTTTTGGGCAGGAAAAAAGGAACAACCGGCGAAGGATGGATCAAGGGCATCACCCCCAAACATGGCGTCCTTTCCACCCACCGGCAAGCAACCGATAGCCGCAACTTTCGCCGGGAGGAACCCTTCCCCTTGACCCTTGTGTTTAACGAATCCGATTGGGAATACACCCAGGCATTTTATTATGGGCGCTACAAGGATCATTACCTTGCCATGCTGTTTCACCCCAGGGACAATATCCGTTTTACCCAATCCCCTTCTGGCGGGGGGAACGGCAACCCGGCGTGGGACTTTCAGTGGTTTATTGAATCCCCCAAAAAGGATACCCTCTACTCCATGCGCTTTCGTGCCCTTTGGAAACCTTGGACCAATAGGGAGGACATTCAAACCCGGTATCAAACATTCCTTTCGGCACCTTGATTTCAAATCCCGGTTTGGCAAAATCCCATCCCACAACATTCCAACCGCTAAACCCCGTGGTTGCTCTAACCCAAGGTACGCGGTTGGGACCATGAAAACCGTGTTTTCCCTGGAAAAAGTTAAATCCGCCTTAAAAGGTCGGGACTATAAAACCCCCTTTACAGGTTCTGTTTCAAGGCGTTTGATCCTGATTGGCGAGAGACTGAGGAATGGGATAGCTCGGGCTTTCAGCCCTTTGTGAATTTGGGAATGGGTCCCTGGGGCGTTGCCCCAGGCTGGTAGGGTGCCACGCCGTTGGCGTTAAAAACATTCGCCGGTGAAAATAGGAAGGTGGCATGCCAATCCATGTCTGGGGCCTGACAAATACGATCCGGTCGAATCCTACCCTTGCCGTTTTGGTTCTGCGGGCCAAAGGCCCGATCTAAACCAGCCTGGGCCTACGGCCCAGGTTTCGGACCCTCCCATATATTTGAGGGCTGAAAGCCCAATCCATTGGACCACGAACCAAATGGTGGCGAGAGATTGAAACATGGACCTCTTGTTCCCCACCGAAATTCAACCCCTCAAACCAAGGCAAATGGTTTAAATCCGTTCAGAGG